>NC_008027.1:3802500-4150213 GCF_000026105.1 Pseudomonas entomophila L48 | reverse complement strand
AGCCCGGCCTGGGTCGCCAACCTGTCGCGGTCGCATTCCCGGCGCACGCTGTCGTAGTCGTAGAGGGTGTCGAGGGCGCCATCGGTGCGGCAATGAGGGCAGAAGTATTCGACCTGGTACGGCGCGTAGCGGGTGCCGCAGGTGATGCATTGCAAAACGAAGGGCCTGCAAAGACGGTCCATTGCGTGTCCTCGCGCAGAAGAAGGAAAAGGAGGGTGCGGCGCCGTCACATGACGGCACCGCAGGCGCGAGTCAGCGCGGTGGCAGTGCCATGATCGCGTCGATTGCCACCAGGGTGCCGCGGGCCAGGGCGCTGGCACCGGCGGTGGTGCGCGCCGGGTAGGGCTTGCTGAAATAGGCTTCCATCACCCGGTTGAGGGTGGGGAACTCGCTGAGGTCGGTAATGAAGGCGGTGACCTTGACCACGTTGGCCAGGCTGCCGCCGCAGGCTTCGGTCATGGCCTTGAGGTTGTCCAGGGTCTGGCGCAGCTGGCCTTCGAAGTCCTTGGCCAGTACTTCGTTGGAGCTGGGCTCGACTGGTGTCTGCGCGGAAAGGTAGACGGTGTCGCCGACGCGGATGGCCTGGGAGTAGGTGCCCAGGGGGAAGGGCGCCTGGTCGGTGTAGATGACGTTGTCATCGGTGAGGAAGGGCTGGGCTTGGCTGGCCTGGGCGTGGGCGGTGCTGTGCATGGTGTTCACTCCTTGTGATGGCATTTGTTTTTGTGTGGGTGGATCAGTGCAACTGGGCGACCTCGGTCACGCGGCGCGTGGCGAAGGTCGCGGTGCGGCAGCGCTCGGGTGAGAACGGCGCATAGTCGAGGCCGCGTTCGGCGAGGTCTGCCGGCATGGGCAGGCCAAGCGCGCTGTGGCAGCACAGGCGCGACAGCGCCGGTGCGGTCTGGATGCCATAGCCGCCCAGGGCGGCGAGCCAGACGAAAGCAGGTTGTCGTGGGTCGGCGCCGACCACCGGGGTGCGATCGGCAACGAAATTGCGCAAGCCGGCCCAGCGGTTGACGATACGTTTTGGGCGCAATTGGGTGGCTTGCTCCAGGCGATCGAGGGTGATGGCCAGGTCGAGCTCCTCGGGCTGCGCGTCGCAGGGCGCGGAGGGCGTCTCGTCACAGGGGGAGACGATCAGGCGGCCGGCCTCGGGCTTGATGAAGATGTCTTCGTCGAGGGTGCCCAGGTAAGGGGTGTTGTGCACCTCGCAATGGGGGTCGACAACCAGTACGGTGCGGCGCAGGGCCTGCAGGCCGATCGCCGGCACCTCGCAGCGTTCGGCGCAGGTGTCCGCCCAGCTGCCGGCGGCATTGACGATGAGCCGGCTGTGCAAGGTGCTGCCATCAGCGCAGAGCAGGCGCCAGACCCCATCCCGGTGCTGAGCGCCGAACAGCTCGCAGTCACGGCGGACCTCGCCGCCACGCTGGCGCAGGCCGGTCAAGTAGGCGCCATGGATGGCGTGTACATCGAGGTCGAAGGCGCCGGGTTCGTGGATGCCGGCGCTCCAGCGCCCAGGGGCCAGATAGGGTGCCAGTGCCATCACTTGCTCGGCATCCGCCCAGCGTGCGTCGGGCACATGCTGGCGTACCGCCTCGAAGCGATGGCGCAACTGCGCCTCGCGCTCGTGGGTGGCGACGATCAGTGCGCCGCGAGGTGACCACAACGGTGTGCTCGCCAGCCCGGCCGGTGGTGCTTCGAAGAAGCCTCGGGATGCGCAGGTCAGCGCACGGATGTGCTGATTGCCGTAGCTTTCCATGGAGATGGCCGCCGATCGCCCGGTGGTGTGGTAGGCCAGCTGGCGTTCACGTTCGAGCAGGCAGACACGGCCATGTTCGGCGAGTTGATAAGCGACCGAGACACCGGCGATACCGCCCCCGATGACAACGAAATCGAAGCTCTGGCTCATGATGCGCGTGCCTCTTGGTGTTGGCTGGTCTTGCTCGGGCGGCTGTAGCCCAGGGCGAAGTAGGCGACGAGGCCGAAGATCAGCCCCCAGAAGGCAGCGGCGAGGCCGAGGAAGCTCATCCCCGACGCGGTGACCAGGAAGGTGATCAACGCCGGTTCGCGCTGCTTCTCGTCGGCCATCGCACCGGCAAGGCCGGTGGCGATGGCACCGAACAGGGCGAGGCCGGCGAGGGCGGCGATCAGCTCCTTGGGCAATGCGGAGAACACCGAGGCCAGGGTTGCGCCGAAAGTGCCCATCAGCAGGTAGATGGCGCCGCAAGCGATCCCGGCGATATAGCGCTTGTCGGGGTTTTCATGGGCTTCGCGGCCGGTGCAGATGGCGGCGGTGATCGCTGCCAGGTTGACGCCATGGCAGGCGAAGGGCGCCATCAGCAACGAACCGATGGCGGTGACCGACACGATCGGCCGGGCTGGGGTCTGGTAGCCGGAGGTACGCAGCACGGCGATCCCGGGTACCGACTGGCCGGTGAGCGAGACCAGGGCCAGCGGCAACCCGATATTGACGATGGCGTGCCAGTTCCATTCCGGTGCCGTCCAGACCGGCACCGTCATCTCCAGTACCAGGGCCTGGGTGTTCAGTTGGCCCAGCCCGGCGGCGAGCGCGCAGCCGACAATCAGTACCGAGAGAATGGCGTAGCGCGGTGAGAGACGCTTGAACACCAGGTAGGCCACCAGCATCGATAGCACCAGCAACGGCTGGACGCGAATCGAGCTGAACAGCTCGGCGCCGAAGCGGAACAGGATGCCGGCCAGCATGGCGGCGGCGATGGCCTTGGGCAGGCGGTTCATCAGGCGGTCGAAGGCGCCGCTCAAGGCAACCACGGTAATCAGCAGCGAGGCGACGATATAGGCGCCAACCGCCTGTGCCAGCGACACGGTCGGCAGCATCGACACCAGCAGGGCGGCGCCGGGGGTCGACCAGGCGGTGATTACCGGCACCCGCAGTTTCCAGCTGAGCAGCAGGCCGGTCAGGCCGCTGCCGATGGAAATCGCCCAGATCCACGAGGCGGTGACCTCGTTGCTCAGCTGCGCCTGGTGGGCGGCCTGGAACACGATGATCAAGGGGCCGGCGTAGGAGATGATCACCGCGATGAGGCCGGCGATCAGCGCTGAGAGTGAAAAGTCCTTTCTGATGGTGTCCATGGTGCGTCCGGATTGGTGTGTCAGGGGGATTGATTCGATTGAGTCGAATGAGATTGACTCTATATCGATGCATTGATTTGTTTCAATAGGTTCAATGTGAAAATCGCCACACAAAATACCGAACCGCCGAACAGGATTGGCCCTGAATTGCGTTAACTCATTGAAATTGCGTGGCTAAGTTTGAGAGTTGAACAGGCTGGAAATGTGCTCTTGTGAGCCGCTTCACACACGTTGGATACAATTTGAATCGCTTAATGGATCGACTCAAGTCATGTGATATGATCAAAATACAATCATTTACCACTCGGTAGCCGTCTCATGTGGGTTCCTCAGATCAGCGAAAGCAACCAGCCAATGTACCTGTCCATCGCCGACGCGCTGGCCCGGGACATCGCCAGCGGGACGCTCAAGCGCGGGGAGCGGCTGCCGACCTTGCGTGAGCTGGCCGCCGCCCTGGACGTGACCCCCGGCACCATCAGCCGTGCCTACATCGAGGCCTCGCGCCGAGGGTTGGCGCAAGGCGAAGTGGGGCGCGGCACCTACGTGCTCGACCGGATCAGCGACAAGGCCGAGGAGCGCTCCGTCGGCAAGCCCGTGCAAAGGCCACTGTTCACCACGGCAAACTCGCCACGCGCCGAAGAGCTCGACCTGTCGATCATCAAGCCCTACGGCGAGACCTTGCAGTACTGGCTGCGCAACGCGCTGGTCGAACTGGCCAACGCCAGCCACCTCGACCAGGCGCTGGACTACACCCCCGATAGTGGCCACCCCCTGCACCGTGAAGCCGGCGCCCAGTGGCTGCGGCACTGGCTGCCGGGTGCGCAGTGGCAACAGGTGGTCATTACCAGTGGCGCCCAGCACGGCCTGATGGTGGCAATCAGTGCCCTGACCGAGGCCGGCGACCTGGTGCTGTGCGAGTCGCTGTGCTATCCGGGCATCATCTCGGTGGCTCACGGCCTTGGCCGGCGCCTGCGTGGCGTACCGATGGACGAAGAGGGGATCATCCCCGAGGCCCTGCGCGAAATCTGCCAGCGCGAGAAACCGGCGATGCTGGTCTGCGTGGCCACCTGCCAGAACCCGACCACCGCGATCATGTCCAATGCCCGGCGGGCGCAGATTGCCGCGTTGGCCGAAGAGTTCGACTTCCTGCTGCTCGACGATGACATCTACGGGTTCCTGGCCACCGATGCCGATACCCGCCCTTTGAGTACCTTCGCCCCGGACCGCTCGATCTACCTCACCAGCCTGTCCAAGTCGGTGCTGCCGGCCCTGCGCATCGGCTACCTGTACAGCCCGCCGAAGCTGCTGTCGCGCTTGACCTCCATGGTGCGCAGCACGGTATGGATGCCTTCTCCGCTGACTGCGCAGCTGGCCAGCCATGTCATCGGCGAAGGCCTCGACAGCCAGTTGATTCGCATGCACCGGGCCGAGGCCGCCGCGAGGCAGGCGATTGCCAGTGAAGTGTTCGGCGCGGGTGCGCTGCGCAGCCAGCCCCATGGTTACCACGTCTGGTTGAACCTGCCGGAACAGTGGCGCAGCGACGAATTCGCTCTGCTGGCCCGGGCCAATGGCGTGATCGTCATGAGCGGCAGTCAGTTCCAGGTGGAGCGCAGCGGGGACCCGCGAGGGGTGAGGGTGGTGCTGATGTCGCCCACCAGTCAGGAAGAGCTGCGATTTGCCCTGACACAGCTGGCGAGCTTGCTCGAGTCGGGCGACCCGAAGCGCTTCTATTGAACGATGCGGCCCGCCTGTTGACGGGCCGCGATCAGGTATTCAGAGTTCGGCTGTTTTCAGCTTCTCGTCATCCCGTGCACCGCCGTTCAGGTTGCCCTGTGCCCGCAGTGCCTGCTGCTCGAGCTTGGCCTGGGCTTTCTCTTTCACGTCATCCTGGATGCGTCGGGCGATCTGTTCATCGATCCTCGCCTTCTGTTCCGGTGGCAGGGCGTTGTACTCCTCCTCCGTCAGGCCCATCTCCTGAAGGAACTTCTCCTTGATCTTCTCCGCTGGCGACTTGGCCATGTAATCGCGGAAGTCCTGCACGGCAGTGGATTCCTCTTGCTTGCCGACGCTGGCCTGCTGGCGGGCGGCAACGTCGGGGTTCTGCAGCATGACCATGAGCTTGGCGAAGGCTTCCTTGCGGTTGTCCTCGGCGTTTTGCTGCGAGGCACTGCCCTGGCTGTTCTGTTGCGCCGTGGTGTTGCCGGTTGCCGCGACCTCAAGCGATGGCATGAAGGCGACCGGCGCCTGTTCGCTGCCGGTGCGGTTCTGGGGTTGCACGGCGGGCTGCCAGCCCAGGCCGGTTGGGGTGATCAGCATGTCTCCTCCTTGGAGTGTTCGAAACTGCACGACGAAACTGGCAAAAGCTGTGCCAGTGCGTGCAAGCGAATAAAACAGGCCGCCTGGGCCGCTCCATCAGCCGGCCGCTGGGAACAGGCTTGCCTTTAAGGGGCACAGGATTGCCGGGAGCGGCAACTATCGGGTCGCCGAACAAAAAAATGCCCGCAGCGCCTGGCGGCGCGGCGGGCCAAATCGGCTAGTGCCGCTTCAGTGTCTAGATATGCAGCGCATGGCCAAGGGCGCGCAAGGCAGCTTCTTGCACGGCTTCGCCCAGGGTTGGGTGGGCGTGGATGGTGCCGGCGATATCTTCCAGGCGCGCACCCATTTCCAGCGATTGGGCAAAGGCGGTGGACAGCTCCGAAACCGCCACGCCAACGGCCTGCCAGCCCATGATCAGGTGGTTGTCACGGCGGGCCACCACGCGCACGAAACCGCTTTTCGACTCCAGGCTCATGGCGCGGCCGTTGGCGGCGAAGGGGAACTGTGCGACGAGGCAATCCACGCCCTCTTGCTTGACCTGTTCCGGGGTCTTGCCGACCACCACCACTTCCGGGTCGGTGAAACACACCGCGGCGATGGCGCTGGGTTCGAAACGTCGCGCCTTGCCGGCAATGATCTCGGCGACCATCTCGCCCTGGGCCATGGCCCGGTGCGCCAGCATCGGTTCGCCGGCCACGTCGCCGATGGCCCAGACGTTGCGCATGCTGGTCTGGCAGCGCTCGTCAATGGCGATGGCGGCGCCGTTCATCTTCAGGTCCAGGCCTTCCAGGCCGAAGCCTTTGGTGCGCGGGCGGCGGCCCACGGCCACCAGTACCTGGTCAGCCTCCAGGCGCAGTTGCCCGCCCTGGCCATCGCTGGCCAGCAGGCAACCATCGGTATAGCCCTCGACGCTGTGCCCCAGGTAAAGCGCAATGCCAAGCTTGTTGATCGAGTCCGCCACCGGCGCGGTGAGTTCGGCGTCGTAGGTCGGCAGGATGCGTTCGCGCGCCTCCACTACGCTGACCTTGGCGCCGAGCTTGCGGTAGGCGATGCCTAGCTCCAGGCCGATATAGCCGCCGCCGACCACCACCAGGTGCTGGGGCAGTGCCTTGGGGACCAGGGCCTCGGTGGACGAAATGATCGGCCCGCCGATCGGCAGCATCGGTAGTTCGACGCTGCTGGAGCCCGTGGCCAGCAGCAGGTGCTCGCACTGGATGCGCTGGCCGTCGACCTCGACGCTCTTGCCGTCGAGGATCTTCGCCCAGCCGTGGATCACCTTCACGCCATGTTTTTTCAACAGGGCGGCGACGCCGCTGGTGAGGCGGTCGACGATGCCGTCCTTCCACTCGACGCTGCGGCTGATGTCCAGGCGTGGCGAGGCCACGCTGATGCCCAGCGGCGAAGGTTCGGTGAAGCGGCTGGCCTGATGGAACTGCTCGGCCACATGGATCAGCGCCTTGGAGGGGATGCAGCCGATGTTCAGGCAGGTGCCGCCCAGGGCCTGGCCTTCGACTAGCACGGTGGGGATGCCCAGCTGCCCGGCGCGGATGGCCGCCACGTAGCCGCCGGGGCCGCCGCCGATGATCAGCAGGGTGGTGTTGATGAGGTCTTGCATGATCACTCCACGAACAGGCAGGCAGGCTGTTCCAGCAGGCCGCGCACGGCCTGGATGAACAGGGCGGCGTCCATGCCGTCGACCACGCGGTGGTCGAACGAGCTGGACAGGTTCATCATCTTGCGCACGACGATCTGGCCGTCGATCACCATCGGCCGCTCGACCATGCGGTTGACGCCGACGATCGCCACTTCCGGGGTGTTGACCACCGGGGTGCTGACGATGCCACCCAGCGCGCCGAGGCTGGTCAAGGTGATGGTCGAGCCGGACAGTTCTTCGCGGGTGGCCTTGTTGTTGCGCGCGGCATGGGCGACGCGGGCGATCTCGCTGGCATTGCTCCACAGGCTGCCGGCTTCGGCGTGGCGCAGTACCGGTACCATCAGGCCGTTGTCGCCTTGGGTGGCGATGCCCACATGCACCGCGCCGTGGCGGGTGATGACCTGGGCTTCGTCATCGTAGGTGGCGTTGATCTGCGGGAAATCGCGCAGGGCGACGACCATGGCGCGCACCAGGAACGGCAGCAGGGTCAGCTTGCCGCGGCTGTCGCCATGCTTGGCGTTGAGCTGCTGGCGCAGGGCTTCCAGGTTGGTGACGTCGATTTCCTCGACGTAGCTGAAGTGGGCGACACGGCGCTTGGCGTCCTGCATGCGCTGGGCGATCTTGCGGCGCAGGCCGATCACCGGCACCTGCTCGCTGTCGGTGCGCTTGCCGTAACCGCCCGGCGCCTGGCCGGCGCTGGTCTGCGGCTTGCTGATGAAGGCGTCGAGGTCTTCATGCAGGATGCGCCCGGCCGGGCCGCTGCCATGCACGTAGCGCAGCTCGATCCCGGCGTCCAGGGCGCGCTTGCGCACGGCAGGGGAGGCCAGTGGTTTGTCGTGGGCCTCACGCGGCACGATGGGGGCGGCGGTATGGCTGGTGCTTGCCTGCGGTTGCGCTTCGAGGCGCGCCTCGGGCTTGGCTTCGGCTTTGACCGGCGCAGGTGCAGGCTCGGCCGGCTTGGTCTGCGGCGTGTCGACATGGTTGCCGCTGCCTTCGACCTCGATGCGGATCAGCTCGCTGCCGACCGCCATCACTTCACCCGGCTGGCCACCCAGGGCCAGCACCTTGCCGCTGACCGGCGAAGGGATTTCCACAGTGGCCTTGTCGGTCATGACATCGGCCACCACCTGGTCCTCGGCGATCACATCGCCGACCTTGACGAACCATTCCACCAACTCGACCTGCGCGATGCCTTCGCCAATGTCCGGCATCTTGATGACGTGCGTGCCCATTCAGACCTCCATGACCCGTTTCAATGCCGCGCCTACCCGCGAAGGGCCGGGGAAGTAGGCCCATTCCTGTGCGTGGGGGTAGGGGGTGTCCCAGCCGGTGACGCGCTCGATCGGCGCCTCGAGGTGATGGAAGCAGTGCTCCTGGACCAGCGACACCAGTTCGGCGCCGAAACCGCAGGTGCGGGTAGCTTCGTGCACGACCACGCAGCGGCCGGTCTTCTTCACCGATGCGACGATGGTCTCCAGATCGAGTGGCCACAGGCTGCGCAGGTCGATGACCTCGGCGTCGATGCCGGTCTCCTCGGCGGCCACCTGCGAGACATACACGGTGGTGCCGTAGGTCAGCACGGTGACGTCGTTGCCGGGGCGGGTAATCGCCGCCTTGTCCAGCGGCACGCTGTAGTAGCCATCCGGCACGGCGCTGTGCGGGTGCTTGGACCACGGCGTAACCGGGCGGTCGTGGTGGCCGTCGAACGGGCCGTTGTACAGGCGCTTGGGCTCGAGGAAGATCACCGGGTCATCGCATTCGATCGAGGCGATCAGCAGGCCCTTGGCGTCGTAGGGGTTCGAGGGCATCACGGTGCGCAGGCCGCAGACCTGGGTGAACATCGCTTCGGGGCTTTGGCTGTGGGTCTGGCCGCCGTAGATGCCGCCGCCGCAGGGCATGCGTAGCGTGAGCGGGGAGATGAACTCGCCGGCCGAGCGATAACGCAGGCGGGCCATCTCCGAGACGATCTGGTCGGAGGCGGGGTAGAAGTAGTCGGCGAACTGGATCTCGACCACCGGGCGCAGGCCGTAGGCGCCCATGCCCACGGCGGTGCCGACGATGCCGCTCTCGGAGATCGGCGCGTCGAACACACGCGACTTGCCGTACTTGGTCTGCAGGCCCTCGGTGCAGCGGAACACGCCGCCGAAGTAGCCAACGTCCTGGCCATAGACCACCACGTTGTCATCGCGCTCGAGCATGACATCCATGGCCGAGCGCAGGGCCTGGATCATGGTCATGGTGGTGGTGGACATGGCGTTTTCCAGATGGATGCTGTTGTTGTGATCGTTCATCTCAGACCCCCAGTTCCTGGCGCTGACGGCGCAGGTGGTCGGGCATTTCCTTGTACACGTCCTCGAACATCGAGGCGGCGCTGGGGATATGGCCATTGCTCAGGGTGCCGAACTGCTCGGCGTCCTTCTGCGCCTTGATCACCTCGGCCTCGAGTTCCGCGCTGACCGCCTGGTGCTCTTCCTCGGACCAGTGGCCGGCCTTGATCAGGTGCTGCTTCAGGCGCGCGATCGGGTCGCCCAGCGGGAAGTGGCTCCAGTCGTCGGCGGGGCGGTACTTGGACGGGTCGTCCGAGGTCGAGTGCGGGCCGGCGCGGTAGGTGACCCACTCGATCAGCGTCGGGCCCAGGCCGCAGCGGGCGCGTTCGGCGGCCCAGCGCGAGGCGGCGTAGACCGCGATGAAGTCGTTGCCGTCGACTCGCAGCGAGGCGATGCCGCAACCCACGCCACGGCCGGCGAAGGTGGTCGATTCACCGCCGGCAATGGCCTGGAAGGTGGAGATCGCCCACTGGTTGTTGACCACGTTGAGGATCACCGGCGCGCGGTAGACGTGGGCGAAGGTCAGGGCGGTGTGGAAGTCGGACTCGGCGGTGGCGCCGTCGCCGATCCACGCCGAAGCGATTTTCGTGTCGCCCTTGATCGCCGAAGCCATGGCCCAGCCGACCGCCTGGACGAACTGGGTGGCGAGGTTGCCGCTGATGGTGAAGAAGCCGGCCTCGCGCACCGAATACATGATCGGCAGCTGGCGGCCCTTGAGCGGGTCGCGGGTGTTGGACAGCAGCTGGCAGATCATCTCCACCAGCGACACCTCGCGGGCCATCAGGATGCTCTGCTGGCGGTAGGTGGGGAAGCACATGTCGGTGCGGTTCAGGGCCAGGGCCTGGCCGCTGCCGATGGCTTCCTCGCCCAGGCTCTGCATGTAGAAGGACATTTTCTTCTGGCGCTGGGCGACCACCATGCGGCTGTCGAAGATGCGCGTCTTGAGCATGGCGCGCATGCCTTGGCGCAGCACCTCGGGGGCGATGCCCTCGGCCCAGGGGCCGACGGCGTTGCCGTGCTCGTCGAGCACGCGCACGAGGCTGCCGGACAGGTCGGCGGTATCGGCGGGTTCGACATCGATCGGGGGTTTACGGACTTGACCCGCGTCGTTCAGGCGCAGGTAGGAGAAATCGGTCTGGCAGCCTGGCCGGCCTGTAGGCTCGGGCACATGCAGACGCAGGGGGGCGTACTCGTTCATGCTTTTTACGCTCGCTCGAATGTTGTTTTTGTGAGCTTTGAAGCGGCCGCCGCTGAGTACCGGCTTGTGACTGGCAAGTCAGCGTCTTTTACATCATAGGGGGACGGCGGGAGAATTTTTCTCTCAAGTTCGTTGCGTTTGTTCGGCGGCGCAGATAAACATTCCGTACAAACACAAAAACCAGGTGAATTTGTCTCATGCGCAAACTGGATCGCACCGATATCGGCATCCTCAACAGCCTTCAGGAAAACGCGCGGATCACCAACGCGGAGCTGGCGCGTTCGGTCAATCTCTCGCCCACGCCCTGTTTCAACCGGGTCAAGGCCATGGAGGAGTTGGGGGTGATTCGACAGCAGGTGACCTTGCTGGCGCCCGAGGTGCTGGGGTTGGACGTGAATGTGTTCATCCATGTCAGCCTGGAGAAGCAGGTGGAGCAGTCGCTGCACCGTTTCGAGGAGGAGATCGCCGAGCGTCCGGAAGTCATGGAGTGCTACCTGATGACCGGTGACCCGGATTACCTCTTGCGGGTACTGCTGCCGAGCATCCAGGCGCTGGAGCGGTTTCTCGATTACCTGACGCGGTTGCCGGGGGTGGCGAACATTCGTTCCAGCTTTGCCTTGAAGCAGGTGCGCTACAAGACCGCGTTACCGTTGCCGGCCAATGGCATGACATTGCGCGAGCAGTGATTGCGGTTCGCCGGCAAGCCGGCTCCTGCAGGCAAAACTGTAGGTGCTTGATATTTTAAACACCCCAGGCCTATGTTGTGCTCGTCGCCATTCCCGGCATGCGAAAACAACAAGAAGGACAGCGTCATGACGACCGAAGGCCCGCGCAACCAGGCAGAGCACCTGAAGGGCATCGATGAAATCGAATGTGTCACCCCGGACCTCAACGGCGTTGCGCGCGGCAAGGTGATGACCGCCGAGGGCTTTCTCGAGGGCCGGCGCCTGCAGATGGCGCGGGGCGTACTGTTGCAATGCATCATGGGCGGCTACCCGCCGGCCAGGTTCTACGGCAGCGATGACGGTGACCTGGCGCTGGTGGCCGACCCCAGCCAGATCCATCGCCTGCCCTGGAGCGACGAACCCCGCGCCCTGGCCATCTGCGATGCGGTGGAGCTCGACGGCAGGCCGTCGGGGCTGTCCAGCCGTGGCCAGCTCAAGGCAGTGATCGCCCGGTACGCGGCGCGTGGGTTGGCACCCGTGGTCGCCACCGAGCTCGAGTTCTTCGTCTTTGCACCGAACAGCGACCCAAGCCAACCGTTCCAGCCACCGCTGGGCAAGGACGGCCGCCGGGAGATGGGTCATTCGGCTTTCAGTGTCAGCTCCAACAATGGCCTGCGGCCTTTCTTCAACGAGGTGTACCGCTGCATGGCGGCGCTGGGCTTGCCGCGCGACACCTTCATGCATGAGATGGGTGTCAGCCAGTTCGAGATCAACCTGCTGCATGGCGACCCGCTGCTGCTGGCCGACCAGACCTTCCTGTTCAAGCACCTGCTCAAGGAAGTGGCGCTGCGTCACGGGCTGACCGTGGTGTGCATGGCCAAGCCGCTGGCGCATACCCCCGGCAGTTCGATGCACATCCACCAGAGCCTGGTGGACATCGCCACCGGGCGCAACGTGTTCAGCGACGAGCAGGGCAGGGCGACCGACACCTTCCACCACTTCATTGGCGGTCTGCAGGCGTGCCTGGCCGACTTCACCGTGCTGTTCGCGCCCAACGTCAACTCATACCAACGCCTTTGCCACCCCTATGCGTCGCCTAACAACGCTTGCTGGTCGCAGGACAACCGTGCCGCGGGGCTGCGTATCCCGGCCAGTTCGCCGGTGGCGCGACGGGTCGAGAACCGCTTGCCGGGCGCCGACGCCAACCCTTACCTGGCCATTGCCGCCAGCCTTGCCGCAGGCCTGCATGGCATCGAGCGGCAGATTGCCCCGGCGCCGGCGATCCAGGGCGAGTTCGAGGTGCCGGAGCACTTGAGCCTGCCCTGTACCTTGCATGCAGCGCTTGAGCGCCTCAAGCGCAGCGAACTGGCGCGGGAACTGTTCGGTCGGGAGTTCATCGAAGGCTACATCGCCACCAAGACCCTGGAACTGACCGATTTCTTCGACGAGATCACACCCTGGGAGCGGCGTGTGCTGGCGGCACAGGCCTAAGCGCGACACAACCCCCTCTGGATGCGCCCTCGGTGGCTACTTTCACCGCCGGGGGCCTGCGCCGCGACGGATTTGCCCTTATGCTTGCCTGCAACCCAACGCCACCTGATCAAGGAGCTTGACGGGACGTATGCGAAACATCTGGAAGCCGTTTCAGTCGTTGTATTTCGCCGCCCTGATGATGCTGATCGGCTCGGGCCTGCTCAGCACCTACCTGGCGTTGCGCCTGGCCGCGGATCATGTCGACAGCCTGTGGGTCGGCGCGTTGATGGCGGCCAACTATTTCGGCCTGGCGGTCGGTGGCAAGGTGGGGCACCGGCTGATTGGCCGGGTCGGGCATATCCGCGCCTACGCCACTTGCGCCGGCATTGTTGGCGCGGCGGTGCTCGGGCATGGCCTGACCAACTGGCTGCCGGCCTGGGTCGGGCTACGGATGATCGTCGGCCTGGGAATGATGTGCCAGTACATGGTCATCGAGAGCTGGCTAAACGAGCAGGCCGACGCCAAGCACCGCGGCGCGGTGTTCAGCGGCTACATGATCGCCTCGTACCTTGGCCTGGTGCTTGGACAGCTGATCCTGGTGGTACACCCGCAACTGGGGCCGGAACTGCTGATGCTGGTGGCCATGTGCTTCGCCTTGTGCCTGGTGCCGGTGGCCATGACCCGGCGCATCCACCCTGCGCCTTTGCGCCCGGCGCCGATGGAACCGAAGTTCTTCATCAAGCGGGTGCCGCAATCGCTGTCCACGGTGCTCGGCTCGGGGCTGATCGTCGGTTCCTTCTACGGCTTGGCACCGTTGTATGCGGCCACCCAGGGGCTGACCACCGAGCAGATCGGTTTGTTCATGGGTAGCTGCATCTTTGCCGGGTTGGTGGTGCAGTGGCCGCTGGGCTGGCTGTCCGACCGCTACGACCGCGCGGTGTTGATCCGTGGCGCGGCCATTGGCCTGGCGCTGGCTTCGGCGCCCTTGGCGATCCTGCCGGGCGTACCGCTGGAGTTGCTGTTCGCCATCGGCTTCGTCATTTCGCTGCTGCAGTTCTGCCTGTATCCGCTGGCGGTGGCCTTCTCCAATGACCATGTGGAGAGCGAGCGGAGGGTATCGCTCACGGCCATGCTGCTGGTCACTTATGGCGTGGGGGCCTGTATCGGACCTCTGGCGGCCGGGGTGCTGATGAAGCTGCTGGGGCCGCAGATGCTGTATGCCTTCTTCCTGTTCTTCGCTCTGGTGTTGGTCTGGCGCATCCGGCCCAAGGCGGTCACTGGGCTGCACCAGGTCCAGGACGCGCCGCTGGGGCACGTGGCCATGCCGGCGGCGGGTTCGCCGTTGTCGGCGGCGCTCGATCCACGAGTGGATGAACAGACGGTGCAGGATGTGATGCAGGCGCCGGTGGCGGCGGAGGATACCGAAGAGGATGAGAAGGGTTCGGCCAAGCCGGAGGTGAATCTGTAGGAGCGGCTTCAGCCGCGATCACCCGCGAAGCGGGTGCCAGATACCGCGTTGCCTGCATCGCGGCTGAAGCCGCTCCTACAGAGCGTTAGGCAAATGAAAACGCCACCCGATGGGTGGCGTTTTTGCGTTCGGCAGCCGATCAGTAATCGTCTTTGTCGAAGCGCCGCGCTTCACGTTGCAACTGGTACACGAAGCTCTCGATCTTGCGCTGTGCCTGGCCATTGAGGTTGTGGAAGCGCACGCCGGCGAAGGTGGTGTTGATGCGCTCTTCGAAGTGCAGGTGTCGCAGTTCGACCATGGTGTCAGTCAGGCCCAGCGGATTGCCGGCCTTGAAGCGCTCGTAAACCTGGCCCAGCTGCAGGCGGTCCTCGACGTTGCCTTCGAAGCGCAGCTTGCAACCGGTGGCGGAGATGTCCAGCAGCTTGCCGCGCAGGGCGCCATTGCCCTTGAGGTGGGTGCCGTCGAGGACGATGTCGACCAGTTGCGACAGCTTCAGCGCGGCGCGGAAGGCGCTGCGGCGCTGGTGGTAGGTGACTTCCTCAGGCAGCGGGCCGCGGTAGCAGCGGTGACCGTCGATTGCGCTGATGGTCAGGGGGGTGTTGCATTCCCAGGCGATGCGTACACCGTCATGGAAGCCTTCGACGCGGAACGGTTCGCCGTTCTCGATGTATTTTTCGCCGTCGCGCGGGATCATCTCGTCCAGCGCCAGGGCGTTGCTGTCCCGGTCGACGTGCACCACGTAGCTCTGGAACCGCTGGCTGCGCTCGTGGAAGCTGATGATCAGCGGGTCGTGGCTCTCCAGCAGCTGGCGCAGGTTGGCCGCAATCTCCAGAGGCGTGGTGAGCACCTTTGGCGGCTGGGGAGCATCGGATTCATTGAACACGGGTTATCAATCTCCAGGCAAAAACGACACACGCAAGTAACGGCATTTTGCCAGTATGTTCCGTGCCTTGATAGAACTAATCACACCTGGCCAAGCGCCTGGGGCCTGTCCATCGGCGAAGTGGCGCCACGGCTGTCGTAGAGCGACGGAGAATCGCCGCCCATGAGGATTCTGATCTGGTTGGCCGTGGCGTACTGCTGTACCTGGATGATCCGGCCATTGGTCTCGTTGACCTTCTGGCAGGCATCCATCAACTGGGTGAGCACATCGAGTTGTTGCAGGATGATCTCGCCGTTGGGCGACTGCGCGGCCACCGCCTGCACGCCGGCACGGTCGGCGCTGAGGCCGAGGCTGGCGAGCAGCTGGTTGCGCCGCAGGCCCTGCTGCTCGAGCAACACGATCAATGACTGCTTGCGGGCCAGGATCTGTTCCAGCATCCCCATTTCCCGGCCATGCAGGGCCACCGCTTCCTTTTGTAGAAGGTCGAGCAGTTCCTGCGTGGGTGCGATGTCGTCTTCGATCAATTGCAGCAGAGTGATGTCGTGCATGGCTAACTCTTGGCTTGTTGCGTCCTTGAAGTCAGCGCGCCTGGAGGTCAGCGCTGGGCTTCGAATTCGAGCAGTTTGCTGGCGACCCGGCCGGCATCGACCTTGTAGCTGCCGTCGGCGATAGCCTGCTTCAACTCGGCCACGCGGGCGCTGTTGACTGCCGGTTGATCGCGCAGCTTGTCGCTGATCTTCTGCAACTGCTGTGCCTCTTGGCTGAGGTGTACCGCTTCTCCGCTGGCGTTGGCCTGCTTGGGCGCGACGTTTGCAGCGCCGGCTTTGTCGGCCTGGCCGGCCGCGGCATTGCCGCGAACGCCGCCCGTGACGGACGGAGAATTATTCAAACGACTGAAGTCGATGACCATGATCAGAACCTCTGGGTATTTGGACGCATGCCTGGTTTTCGGCCAACCCGAAAGAAACTTTAGGCAGGAATGCATCACCGCCGGTCAGTTGGCTTGCGTAACCCGATTTCCGACACAGTTTAGGGGGAGTGCCTGCTCACCGCCAGCTTTCTGTCGTCATCCTGTCGCCCTTTTCCCCTACATGGCCACCTCGACCTGGCCGGGGCCGGTAACCCGCGCCTTGACCACGCGTTTGGAGTTCAGGTTGCGCACCCGGATCTGCGCTTCCATGCCGCCCTTGTCCAGTGCTTCGCCGGGCATGCGCACGCTGAGGCTGCCGCTGCGGGCGACGATCACCACCTGGTCGCCCTTGCGGATCACGTCAGCCTGCTCCATATGCTGCTGGGTGAGCACCTGGTCGAGCACGGTGGGGCGCACCAGCTTCATGCCCACGGCCTGTTCCAGCTGGGTGAGGTAACCTTGCGTCAGGGTGCCCACGTCGCGCTCGCGCAGGGCGACATCGCCTTGGTCGATCACGCTTTCACGCTTGAGCGGGCGGGTCATCACCACGACTTCGCGTAGCAGGCGTACTTGGGTAGGGACGAATACCGTCCAGGGCGCGGTGCCGTCGCAACGCACCTTGACCGTGACCCGCCCCAACGGCGTCGGGCTTTCCAGCGAGGCGTCCAGCTGCTGGCTGCACAATGGCATGCGCAGGCGCGGGTCGAGGGTGTTGACCTGAATCTCGTAGCGGCCCTGGGTCTGGGTGGTCGCCAGATAATCCTCTACGGTGAATTCAAGAAACCCCTGGGTGACACCGATAAGCTGTTCAGGCAAGGTAAACGCATCCGCCAGCGTGCGAACGCCGGGTGCCAGCAGGCACATCGCGGCGAGCGAGCCGGTCAGCAGGTGCGTCAGTCGTCGGAAAAATGTCGTTTTCGTGTACATGGCGCTCAAAAAAGCAAAGCCCGTGCCGACTTGGTAAACAGGCAATCGTTGAAGGAGACTGGCATGGCTGGAGTGATGGATTCGGTCAACCAGCGCACGCAACTGGTGGGGCAGAATCGCCTGGAGCTGCTGTTGTTCCGCCTCAATGGCGACCAGCTCTACGGCATCAATGTGTTCAAAGTCCGGGAAGTGCTGCAGTGCCCGGAACTGACGCTGCTGCCCAGATCCCATCCGGTGGTGCGCGGTGTGGCCAACATTCGCGGGGCGACCATCCCGATCCTGGACCTGTCGATGGCGACCGGGCTGCCAGGGCTGCAGGAAGAAACGCGCAACAGTTTCGTGATCATCACCGAGTACAACACCAAGACTCAGGGTTTCCTGGTGCACTCGGTCGAACGCATCGTCAACATGAATTGGGAAGAGATCCACCCGCCACCCAAGGGCACCGGGCGCGATCACTACCTCACTGCGGTGACCCGGGTCGACAACCGCATGGTCGAGATCATCGACGTGGAGAAGGTGCTGGCGGAAGTGGCGCCGTCGTCCGAATCGGTGTCGGCGGGCGTGGTGGATGCCGAGGTGCAGGACAAGGCGGTAATGCTGCGGGTGCTGACCGTCGACGACTCGTCGGTGGCGCGCAAGCAGGTCAGCCGTTGCCTGCAGACCGTGGGGGTCGAGGTGGTGGCGCTCAACGACGGTCGCCAGGCCCTGGACTACCTGCGCAAGCTGGTGGACGAGGGCAAGCGTCCGGAGGACGAGTTCCTCATGATGATCTCGGATATTGAAATGCCGGAGATGGACGGCTATACCCTGACCGCTGAGATTCGCAGCGATCCGCGCATGCAAAAGCTGCACATCTGCCTGCATACTTCGTTGTCCGGGGTATTCAACCAGGCAATGGTCAAGAAAGTCGGTGCCGATGACTTCCTGGCCAAGTTCAGGCCGGATGATCTCGCCCAGCGCGTGGTCGACCGGATCAAGGCGTCCCATTGAAACGGCCGGGGCCCGTCCCCGGCGCTAGCGATTTAGAAAGAGGCGGCAGCATTGTCTACGGGTAATTTGGATTTCGAACAGTTCCGGGTCTTCCTGGAGAAAGCCTGTGGCATCCTGCTGGGCGAGAATAAGCAGTACCTGGTCTCCAGCCGTCTCAACAAGCTGATGGAGCAGCAGGGCATCAAGTCCCTTGGCGAGCTGGTGCAACGCATCCAGGCGCAGCCACGGGGTGGCCTGCGCGAACAGGTGGTCGATGCCATGACCACCAACGAGACGCTGTGGTTTCGTGACACCTATCCGTTCGAGGTGCTCAAGAACAAGGTGATCCCGGAGTTCATCAAGAACAACCCGGGCCAGCGCCTGCGCATCTGGTCGGCGGCTTGTTCGTCGGGGCAGGAGCCATATTCGATCTCGATGTCGATCGACGAGTTCGAGCGCACCAACCTCGGCCAGTTGAAGATGGGCGCGCAGATCGTCGCTACCGACCTGTCCGGCGCGATGCTCAACAACTGCAAGACCGGCGAGTACGACAGCCTGGCCATCGCTCGCGGTTTGTCCCAGGAGCGCCTGCAGCGCTACTTCGACACCAAGGGTCCGGGGCGCTGGGCGATCAAGCCGCCGATTCGCAGCCGTGTCGAGTTCCGCTCGTACAACCTGCTCGACAGCTACGCGCCGCTGGGCAAGTTCGACATCGTGTTCTGCCGCAACGTGCTGATCTACTTCTCGGCCCAGGTCAAGAAGGACATCCTGATGCGTATTCACAGCACGCTGAAACCGGGCGGGTACCTGTTCCTGGGTGCCTCCGAGGCGCTCAACGGGTTGCCGGACCATTACCAGATGGTCCAGTGCAGCCCGGGCATCATCTACCAGGCCAAGTAAGGCTGGATAAGGCAAAAAAAGGCCGGTATCGCGAGATACCGGCCTTTTTTGTTGGTTAATCGGGTGGTGTTCGCCTGTAGGAGCGGCTTTAGCCGCGATGCGGGCGACGCGGTGTCTGGCACCCGCTTCGCGGGTGATCGCGGCTGAAGCCGCTCCTACAGAGGTTTCGTTGCATCAATGGGGTCAGAAGTCGTAGCGCACCTTGGCCGAGAACACGTCGGCATCGAAGCCCGACTTGCCGACGTAGTCGTAGTTCAGGCCGACGGTGACCGCGCCCAGCTTGTAGTCGGCGCCCACGCCGGCCTCGTAGCTGTTGCGCGCGGTGCTGGCGCCGTTGGTCACGAACGGTGTGCCGCCCACCAGGAAGGTCGAGGTGTTCTGCACCTTGTCGGCGGCGAAGTCGTGATAGGTCATCAGCTTGAACTGCGGCTCCAGAGTGCCTGCACCCAGGGCATAGCTACCCGCCAGGCGCACGCCGGCGCCCAGTTCGATGGCTTCGTAGCGCTGGTCTTCGATCTTCAGTGCGGCGGACGAGCCTTTCTCCTTGTAGCCATCGATGTCGACGCGGTTGTAGCGCGCGGCCAGGCGCGGCTCGACCAGCCATTGCGAGCTGACCTGCCAGGTGTAGCCAGCCACCAGGTTCAGACCCAGTTGCTTGCTGTCGTAGTCGGACTTGGCGCGGGTGCCGGCGATGTCGCGCTTGCCTTCGTTGTCGTTGAAGCCGTAGGTGAGGTTGCCGTCGACGAAGTAATTGCCCAGCTCATAGCCGCCGTACAGGGTGAAGGCGTGGCCCTCTACGTCGGTCTTGCTGCCGCTTCGGCCGTTGACGTCGGTGTCGATGAAGCTGTACGCCACGCCCAGGGTCAGCTGGTCGTCGAGCTTGCCGTCGGCACCGACGGCGATGCCGCGGCTGTAGGCGTTGTAGCCGGCGATGCCGTCGCGGCGTTGCTGGGTGGCGTCGCTGTACAGGGTCTGCACCCACACGCCGGTGTCCTTGAGCGTGTCGCCCGAGGCGACCCCGCGCAGGCCGCTGGTGCGGTTGAGGGTGACGTTGGTGATCAGGCGCTGGCTGGCGGTGGCGGCCTGGCGGGCGCCATCGCTGACATCCGGGGCCAGTTGCTCGGCCAGCCGGGTCAGTTGCGCCTCATCGGCCTGGGAGGCGATGCGCAGCAGCGGATCGTCCTTGCTCAACAGCGCCAGCAGGCCGGAACCGGCCAGCCCGTTGAGGGCGTGCTGGGCGTTTTTGTCGCCACCTTGTTCCTGGACCATCTCGTCGATGGCCTGTTCCGACTTGGTGTTGACCTCGACATAGACCTTGTTGTCTTCCAGGGTGCTGGTGCGCACGTTCAGCAGTGCCGATGTGCTGACCACCTTGGGTTTGCCGTTGGGGTCGACGGCCTGGCCACTGGCGTCGAGCACCTGGACCTGCCCGGCCTCGAGCAACAGGTAGCGCCCGCCAGCGGGCAGGTAGTCCTCGCTCTCGGGGGCCAGCGCGATTCGCGCATCCTGGCCGAACTCGGCAATGCCGCTGACTTTGAGCACGGGCTGGGCTGGGTTGCTCTCCTCGCTCAGGTACAGGCCCAGCGAAGAGTGGTCCGCAACCCGCAGGTTGCCTTCGAGGTTAATCTGTTGGCTGTCCAGGCTGAAGGTGATCGGAGGCTCGTCGGCGCTGCCGACCTCGAGCCAGCCGCCATCGCGCAGGCGGATGTTGCCCTGGAAGGGGTAGTAGGCGCCATAGCGGGCATTACCCTCGACTTCGATGTTGGCCAGGCCATTGAGGTCGCCCAGGATATCGCTGCCCTCGCGCATGATCAGCTCCACCGGGCGGTTGCTGGTGGTGGCGTCGACAGCCACCCTGGACCAGATCCGGCCGCTGTTGAAGATGTTCAGGTCGCCGTTGGCCTTGTATTGCGGCTGCAGGCCCGGCCCGTCATAGGCGACATTGCCGACCTTGATCGCGATGTTGCCGGCGGTGATCCTTCCGGTGTTGACCACGTGATTGCCGATGCCGCCGACCAGGGTGGTGCCGTCCAGGTTGATGCCGATCGACTCCTGCGCCCCGATGTACAGCAGGCCGGTGTTGGTCACGCCGGCCAGGACACTGCCGGTGGTGGCATCGATACCGACTGCGCTGGGGCCGACGACATTGATTTCGCCATTGTTGATGACTCGCCCTTCAAGGCTCGCGCCGGCGAGGTTGATGCCGCGCAATTGCGTGCCGTTGCCGACGATGCGCGCACCATTGGCATTGATCAGGTCGCCGTTGATGACTGTGCGACCGCTCAAGTCGATGGCGGCCTTCGGCGGGGCGAAAGGCCCCGAGGTCATATCGCCGCCTGCTTGCAGCTGTCCTTCGTTGACCAGGTCGCCGTCGAGCACGGTCGCGCTGATCTTCAGGGCGGAGCCCTGCGCGCTATTGGTCTTCACAATGCCGCGGTTATAGAAGTAGCCGCTGAGTTCGCTGTCGGCAATACGAATGCCGTCGACCCCGCTCTTCGAACCGAAGGAGTTGCCGTTGTTGGCGTTGATCGCGCTATCGAACGCCAGGTCACCCTGCACCTTGGCATCGATCAGGTCGATGGCGGTGCGGAAGATGTCGCTGGAACTCCCGGTGAATGTGAGATCGTCGCCGTAGGTCTGGTGCTGGCTGCTATAGCCGGCGTCCGTCAGGACGATGGTCTGGGGGGCGGATACCGCCAAGGCAGGCAGGGGGCTGGCGCTGATGGTCAGGGCCAGCAGGGTCTTGCGGAAAGTGGGCGCAGGCACGTTTTCGTTCCTTGGAAATCGTCTTGGGAAGCGGCGCGCATCCATGCGTGACGGGAGGTCTGCAATCCTCTCGGGAGTGGCCTTACGGGCACGCCTCTGCGCGGGGAGCGAATCCTATCCCAGGTAGTGGCATATTGACACTTCTGTTGACGTCAATTTTTTGATTTGCCGCTTTTGCCGCCTGTCATTTGCCGCTCGGGCTCCACGAGGCGGAAGCACTTTGCCGCTTTTCTGGCAGCCGTCGGGCGATGGAAAGGGTCAGAGGCCAGTGTTTATCGGGGATTTGTTGGTTGGCACAACCCTTGCTAAAGCTTTGCCAACGAAATTCTGGTCAACCTTCGAAGGTTTCCCCGACATGAGCATCAGCTTCGACAAAGCGCTCGGCATCCACGAAAAGGCATTGGGCTTCCGCGCCCAGCGCGCCGAGGTGCTGGCCAACAACATCGCCAACGCCGACACGCCCAACTACAAGGCGCGTGACATGGACTTCTCGTCGGTGCTCGCCGCCGAGGCCGACAAGCAGCAGAAGGGGCGCATCGCCCTCGACCGTACCAACAGCCGTCACATCGAGGCCGAAGGCCTGGCGATGGCCGACGACACGCTGCAGTACCGCACGCCGATGCAGCCGTCGATCGACCAGAACACCGTGGACGCCCAGATGGAGCAGTCGAACTACGCCGAGAACGCCGTCGGCTTCCAGGCCAGCTTCACCCTGCTCAACAGTAAATTCAAAGGGCTGGTCGCAGCCCTGCGCGGAGAGTGACCATGTCCCTTGCCAGTGTCTTCAATATCGCCGGTAGCGGCATGAGCGCGCAGAACACGCGCCTGAACACCGTCGCCTCGAACATCGCCAACGCCGAGACCGTCTCGTCGAGCCTCGACCAGACCTACCGCGCCCGTCACCCGGTGTTCGCCACCACCTTCCAGCAGGCCCAGGGCGGCGTCGGCCAGTCGCTGTTCGAGGACCAGGGCGAGGCGGGGCAGGGCGTGCAGGTCAAGGGCATCATCGAGGACCAGAGCAACCTCGAGGCGCGCTACGAGCCGAACCACCCGGCGGCGAACAAGGACGGCTACGTCTACTACCCCAACGTCAACGTGGTCGAGGAGATGGCCGACATGATCTCCGCCAGCCGTGCGTTCCAGACCAACGCCGAGCTGATGAACACCGCCAAGACCATGATGCAGAAAGTGCTGACCCTGGGTCAGTGATAAGGAAACCGGACCATGGCAGTCGAAAGCACTACTGGCGTGAACCTCAATGATGTCCTGAAGAATTCGGGTGTCAGCGACGGCACGACCAAGAAGCCCACCACCGAGAAGACCGACAAGAACGCCCTGGGCAAGGATGCGTTCCTGCAGTTGCTGGTCACCCAGATGCAGCACCAGAACCCGCTGGATCCTCAGGATAACGGCGAGTTCGTGGCCCAGCTGGCGCAGTTCAGCAGCCTGGAGGGGATCCAGACCCTCAACAGTTCGGTCAACTCGATCATCACCGGCATGGGCTCGTCCCAGGCGCTGCAGGCCTCGTCCCTGGTCGGGCGCTCGGTGATCGTGCAGAACGAGAAGGCCATGGTCGACACCACCAAGAGCTTCACCGGCCAGGTGGTCGTGCCGCAGAACATCACCGATGGCAAGGTCACCATCAAGGACAAGGATGGCAACGTGGTCAAGACCATCCAGTTGGGCGAGCAGAAGAAGGGCAACGCCGACTTCATCTGGGACGGTACCAACGACAAGAACGAGAAGCTCAGCCCGGGCAACTACACCTTTACCGCCACCACCACGGTCGATGGCAAAGCAGCGATCATGTACACGCTGCTGCCGGCCACGGTGAACAGCGTCAGCTTCCAGAACGGCGGCGAGATGATGCTCAACCTTGCCGGCATCGGCAAGCTGGGTATCTCCAAAGTACAAACCATCGGAATCTAAGGCCGCTAGAACGGCAGAAGGAGCGAATACATGTCTTTCAATATCGGCCTTAGCGGTCTTTACGCAGCCAACAAGCAACTGGACGTCACCGGCAACAACATCGCCAACGTCAACACCAACGGCTTCAAGTCGTCGCGTGCCGAGTTCGCCGACGTCTACGCCGGCGCCAACCGCCTGGGCGTGGGCAAGAACCAGGTCGGCAACGGCGTGCGCCTGGCCAACGTGTCCCAGCAGTTCGGCCAGGGTGACGTGAACAACACCGGCAACGTGCTGGACATGGGTATCCAGGGCCAGGGCTTCTTCGTCCTGTCCGACAACGGCTCGCTGAGCTACTCCCGTGCCGGTGCGTTCCAGACCAACAAGGACAACTTTGTCGTCACCTCCGACGGCTTGCGCCTGCAAGGCTATGCCGCCGATGCCAACGGCAAGATCCAGAAGGGCGTGCTGACCGACCTGAAGATCGACACCTCGGCGCTGGCGCCCAAGTCCACCACCCTGATCGATCAGGGTATCAACCTGAACTCGTCGGCCCTCGATATCCCGCTGCAGGTATGGGACGCCACCGCGACGCCACCGGCGATGGTGCCGAACAAGCCGTTCGATCCGACTGACCGGACTACCTACTCCGACTCGTTCCCGACCAAGGTGTACGACAGCCAGGGTAACGAGCATGTCATGGAGCAGTTCTACCGCAAGACCGGCACCAACGAGTGGACCATGTATACCCTGGTCGATGGGCGCAACCCATTCACGCCAGGTGCTGCCGCCCCGGCGGGTACCACTCCGCTGACCGGCACCATCAACTTCAACCCCGATGGCAGCGTGAAGAACATGTCGACCGCCGCCACGGGCGTGCCGACCACGCCGGCTGGCCAGTTCGAATGGAGCGTCACCAACAACATCTTCAGCATGAAAGGCTGGGTACCTGCCGCCAAGGACGCCGCCGGCAACTGGGCGTCGAATGGCGCGGTCGGCAATGCCGACGGCATGCGTCTGTCGATGAACAGCACCACCTCCTACAACACCGCGACAGCGCGTATGTCGCAGTCTCAGGACGGCTACGCCACCGGTATCCTGTCGAACCTGTCGATCGACTCCACCGGCGTGATGTTCGCCAGCTTCAGCAACCAGCAGTCCCGCGCCATCGGCCAGGTCGCCATCGCCAGCTTCGCCAACCCGCAGGGCCTGCAGCAGATCGGCGGCACCCGCTGGAAAGAGTCGTTCGCCTCGGGCATCCCGGGCATCGATGCGCCGAAGACCGGCACCCTGGGCAGCGTCGAGTCCAACTCGCTGGAAGCGTCCAACGTCAACCTGACCCAGGAGCTGGTCGAGCTGATCAAGGCGCAGAGCAACTACCAGGCCAACGCCAAGACCATCTCCACCGAAAGCACCATCATGCAGACCATCATCCAGATGACCTGATGGTCGCTGGCAGGTCGCCGCACTACGCGTAACCACACGAACCCCTTTCTCGCGAAGGGGTTCGTCGTCTTCGAGGGTTGGCTCATGAAAACACTGATCGTCGCTGCCGCCGCGGCGTTCTGCCTGCTCCAGGCCCAGGCCGCCATGGCGCCCTGGTGGCGTTGGGAAAGCCAGGCCGATGGGCGCCTGGTCTGCTCGCAATGGGCGCCGGGCGATGGCTGGAAGCGCTTTGCCGGCCCCTTCAACAATGCCGCCTGCCGAGAGCTTTGACGCACGGCAAAAATTGATGGCTTGAGGCCATCGATTGCGGCATTTTCTTCGGGTATGGTCCGCGACATTCCTATTCGTTTGCGTGTCTCGCAACGTCTCTCTTTCAGGGGTGGAGCTCTTGAAAAGCTGTAAGGGTGCTGGCGCGTGCGTGCTGCCGGAGCGGCGGTCTGTAGTCCTGAAAGAGGGCTTGATGCGGGGCGACCCTGTTCTCGGGTGTGATCCATCTGTTGGTGCTGGTCGGCCCCCTGTTGGTGCTCGAAGTCTACGGCGGGGTCATCCCGGCCGCAGCCTGCCCAGGCTGGTATCGCTGGCGCTGGGTGTGATTGTGCTGATGGTGCTGCTGACTTGATTGCCGATCGCGGTGCTCGCCAGGGCATGCGTGATGCCGCGGAGCTTGCGAGCCGGCGCGATCGTTTGGGTCGGCAGGCGCACGGCGGAGTTATCTTCACCATCACCTGACAGCGAAGTGACGATCGATGACGGCGGGGCGGCCAGCCCTTGCCGTTGTCGGCAGTCCGCCGCCGAGATTTTGTCTCTCGCGCGGCGGCTGTTTCAGCAAAGGCCCCGAAAACACGGGGCCTTTGCCATTTCTGCAGCACTTGGCGCGAAACTTGCTCCAAGCACCGCAAAGCCACGGCGAGCGGCAATCGACCGCCCGTGCAGCGGAGGATGACTGTGGACAAGATGCTTTACGTGGCCATGACCGGCGCCAGCCAGAACGCGCTGGCGCAGAAGGCCCACGCCAACAACCTGGCGAACGTTTCCACCAACGGTTTCCAGCGCGACCTCGAGCAGGCGCGTTCGATGCCGGTATTCGGCGACAGCTTTCCGGCGCGTGCGTTTGCCATGAGCGAGCGCCCGGCCACCGATTTCCGCGCAGGCCCCCTGGTCGAGACCGGCCGTGAGCTGGATGTGGCGGTCAGCGGCGATGGCTTCATGGCCGTGCAGGCCCCGGATGGCAGCGAAGCCTATGTGCGCACCGGCAGCCTGAACATTGACGCCCTGGGCGTGCTGCGCGCCGGCAACGGCATGGCGGTCATGGGCAACGGTGGCCCGATCGCGATTCCGCCGCAGCAGAAGGTCGAGGTCGGCGATGACGGCACCATCAGCATCCGCGCCATGGGCGAGGACCCACGGGTGATGGCCGAGGTCGACCGCATCAAGCTGGTCAACCCGGACATCAAGAACATGACCAAGGGGCCGGACGGGCTGATCCACACCAAGAACGGCCAGCCGGCCGACGCCGATGTCAATGTGCGCGTGGTGTCGGGCTTCCTGGAAGGCAGTAACGTCAACGCCGTGGAAGAAATGACTTCGGTGCTGGCACTGTCCCGCCAGTTCGAGTTGCACGTCAAGATGATGAAAGCGGCCGAGGAAGGCGATCAAGCCATGGCTCGGGTTTTGCAAATCGGCTAATCACATTTGAACGGGTGCCGTAAAACAGGCGCACGAGGAGAACACTAAATGCTTCCAGCTCTTTGGGTTGCTAAGACCGGCCTGTCCGCCCAGGACACCAACCTGACGGTCATCTCGAACAACCTGGCCAACGTCTCGACCACCGGCTTCAAGCGTGATCGCGCCGAGTTCCAGGACCTGCTGTACCAGATCAAGCGCCAGCCGGGCGCGCAGTCCACCCAGGACAGCGAGCTGCCTTCGGGCCTGCAGGTCGGTACCGGTGTGCGTGTGGTCGGCACCCAGAAGAACTTCCAGACCGGCGGCCTGCAGAACACCGAGAACCCGCTGGACATGGCGATCAACGGCCGTGGCTTCTTCCAGATCCTGCAGCCGGACGGCACTGTCTCGTACACCCGTGACGGTACCTTCCACCTGAACTCCGATGGCCAGATCGTCAACGCCGACGGCTTCGCCCTGGAGCCGGCCATTGTCGTGCCGCCAGAGGCGCAGACTTTCACCGTCGGCCAGGACGGCACCGTGTCGATCACCACGGCCGGCAACCCGGCCGCCCAGGTCATCGGCAACCTGCAGACCGCCGACTTCATCAACCCGGCCGGCCTGCAGGCCATCGGCAACAACCTGTTCCTCGAAACTGCCGCCAGTGGCGCGCCGCAGATCGGCACCCCGGGCCTGAATGGTTTCGGTACTTCTCTGCAGAAGACCCTGGAAAACTCCAACGTCAGCACCGTGGAAGAACTGGTGAACATGATCACCACCCAGCGTGCCTACGAGATGAACTCCAAGGTCATCTCCGCCGCCGACAAGATGCTGTCGTTCGTCACCCAGCAGCTGTAAGCCCGGGTGGCCCGCCTGGCGCGGGCCACTGACCATCCGCTCGCTGTCGCAGCGCCTGTTCCACCGTGAGGTAAGCGTCATGAAACATCTGTTGTCCGTTTTCGCCCTTGGGGGGGCGGTGTTGCTGGCCGGTTGCGTCGCGCCGACGCCCAAGCCCAACGACCCGTACTACGCGCCGGTCCTGCCGCGCACCCCGTTGCCGGCAGCGGCCAACAACGGCTCGATCTACCAGGCCGGTTTCGAGCAGAGCCTGTACACGGACCGCAAGGCGTTTCGGGTCGGTGACATCATCACCATCACCCTCAACGAGCGGACCTCGGCCAGCAAGAATGCCGGCTCGCAGATCCAGAAGAACAGCAAGGCCGACATCGGCTTGACCTCGCTGTTCGGCAGCAGCCCAAACACCAACAACCCGTTCGGCGGCGGCGACCTGTCGCTGGAGGCCGGCTACAGCGGCGACCGCACCACCAAGGGCGACAGCAAGGCCACCCAGGGCAATACCCTGACCGGTTCGATCACCGTCACCGTGGCCGAAGTGCTGCCCAACGGCATCATCGCCGTGCGTGGCGAGAAGTGGATGACCCTGAACACCGGCGAGGAGCTGGTGCGCATCGCCGGCCTGGTCCGCGCCGACGATATCGCCACCGACAACACCGTGCCGTCCACCCGTGTGGCCGACGCGCGCATCACCTATTCGGGCACCGGCTCGTTCGCCGATGCCAGCCAGCCCGGTTGGCTGGACCGTTTCTTCATCAGCCCGCTCTGGCCCTTCTGAGTACGGATGACCATGTTCAACGCTAGGCGGTTGATTGCCGCGACACTCCTGATGTCCTGCGCGTTCGGTGCCCACGCCGAGCGCTTGAAGGATATCGCCAGCATTTCCGGCGTGCGCGCCAACCAGCTGATCGGCTACGGCCTGGTGGTGGGGCTCAACGGCACGGGTGACCAGACCACCCAGACGCCGTTCACCCTGCAGACCTTCAACAACATGCTGTCGCAGTTCGGCATCAAGGTGCCGCCAGGGTCGGGCAACGTGCAGTTGAAGAACGTCGCCGCGGTGTCGGTGCATGCCGACCTGCCACCGTTCGCCAAGCCTGGCCAGGTGGTCGACATCACCGTGTCGTCGATCGGCAACTCCAAGAGCCTGCGCGGCGGCAGCCTGTTGATGACCCCGCTCAAGGGTATCGACGGCAACGTCTATGCGATCGCCCAGGGCAACTTGGTGGTCGGCGGCTTCGATGCCGAGGGCCGTGACGGCTCGAAGATCACCGTCAACGTTCCGTCGGCCGGCCGCATCCCGGGCGGTGCTTCCGTCGAGCGTGCGGTACCGAGCGGTTTCAACCAGGGCAACAGCCTCACCCTCAACCTCAATCGCCCGGACTTCACCACCGCCAAGCGCATCGTCGACAAGGTCAACGAGCTGCTCGGCCCTGGCGTGGCCCAGGCCGTCGATGGTGGCTCGGTTCGCGTCACCGCGCCGATGGACCCGAGCCAGCGCGTCGACTACCTGTCGATCCTCGAGAACCTGGAGATCGACCCGGGCCAGGCGGTGGCCAAGGTCATCATCAACTCGCGTACCGGCACCATCGTCATTGGCCAGAACGTCAAGGTGTCGCCGGCGGCGGTCACCCACGGCAGCCTGACCGTGACCATCACCGAAGACCCGATCGTCAGCCAGCCGGGGCCGTTCTCCAATGGCCAGACCGCCGTGGTGCCACGCTCGCGGGTCAACGCCCAGCAGGAGGCCAAGCCGATGTTCAAGTTCGGCCCGGGCACCACGCTGGATGAGATCGTGCGTGCGGTGAACCAGGTCGGCGCGGCGCCGAGCGACCTGATGGCGATCCTTGAAGCCCTGAAGCAGGCCGGCGCGTTGCAAGCCGACCTGATCGTGATCTGAGGACGCCACGGATGAATTCGAAGAGCCTGGTGTCCTCGCCCGCCGACAGCGGCGCCTACACCGACCTCAGCCGCCTGAGCTCGCTCAAGTACGGTGATCGCGACAGCGACGCCAACGTGCGCAAGGTGGCCAAGGAGTTCGAGTCGCTGTTCGTCAGCGAGATGCTCAAGGCGTCGCGCAAGGCCACCGATGTGATGGCCTCCGAAGACGACCCGATGAACAGCGACACGGTCAAGCAGTACCGCGACATGTACGACCAGCAACTGGCGGTGAGCATGTCCCGCGAGGGTGGCGGTATCGGCCTGCAGGACGTGCTGGTGCGCCAGCTGTCGAAGAACAAGGCCGTGCACCCCAACACCAGTCCGTTCCCGCGTATCGAGGGGGCGGCTCCGGCGCTGTGGGCCTCGAAGGTGGCGGAGCCTGTGCGTGCCACCGAGGACGTCGCCACGCGCAATGATGTGGCCGCGCTCAACTCGCGACGCCTGGCCTTGCCGTCCAAGCTCACCGATCGCCTGCTCGCAGGCATCGTGCCGTCCACTGGCACTGCCGCGGCCGCCACCAACACCGCCATGCCGCGCCGTGGCGATATTCCGGTCGGTGGCGTGGCCGCGCGCGACTGGGCGCCGGCACGTACCTTCGCCGCGCCGGACGCCAAGCTGCAGATCCTCGGTCGCGCGCAGCCGCCGCTGGCACCGAAGAAAGCCTTCGCCGACAGCGACGCCTTCGTCGCCACCATGCTGCCGATGGCCGAGCAGGCCGCCAAGCGCATCGGTATCGACCCGCGCTACCTGGTCGCCCAGGCCGCGCTGGAAACCGGTTGGGGTAAGTCGGTCATGCGCAACCCCGATGGCAGCAGCAGCCACAACCTGTTCGGCATCAAGGCCACCGGCAGCTGGCAGGGTGGCGAGGCGCGGGCGATCACCAGCGAGTTCCGCAACGGCCAGTTCGTCAAGGAAACGGCGGCGTTCCGTTCCTACGACAGTTACCAGGACAGCTTCCACGACCTGGTCAGCCTGCTGCAGAACAATTCGCGCTATCAAGATGCGGTGAAGGCTGCCGATAAACCAGAACAATTCGTGCGAGAGCTGCAGAAGGCCGGTTATGCCACCGACCCGAACTACGCCAGCAAGATCTCGCAGATCGCAAGACAGATGAAGTCGGAACAGAGCTACGCAATGCTCGGTACCACCACGCAACTTTAAGGGCAGGGAACCATGGCGAGTTTGATCAATATCGGTATGTCGGGCCTGGGTGCCGCCCAGTCCGGGATGTACACCCTGGGTAACAACATCGCCAACGCCGATGTCGAAAGTTACTCTCGCCAGCAGATCGTCCAGAAGACCAAGGGTAGCCAGCAGGTCGGCCAGGTGTTCATCGGCACCGGCACTACGCTGGCCGACGTGCGCCGGGTGTACAACTCGTTCCTCGAGAACCAGCTGCGCACCACCACCTCGCTGTCGGCCGATGCGTCCTCGTACCTGGACCAGGTCGCGCCGCTGGACAAGGCCCTGTACGGCACTGACACCGGTATCACCGCCGCGTTGAAGAGTTTCTTCACCGCCGCCCAGGATGCCTCGGCCAAGCCCACCGAAGATGCCTCCCGCCAGTTGCTGCTGACCAGCGCGCAGACCCTCGCCAAGCGCTTCAACGCCTTGTCGGCGCAGATGAACCAGCAGAACAGCAACATCAACTCGAACATGAAGTCGATCGCCGACCAGGTGAACAACCTCACTTCCACCATCGCTGACTACAACCAGCAGATCGTGAGGATGGCCGCCATCACCGGCCAGCCCAACGACCTGCTGGACCAGCGCGATGGCGCGGTGCGCGAGTTGAACAAGCTGATTGGCGTGGACGTGGTCGAGCGTGAAGGCAACTACGACATCTACCTGAAGAACGGTCAATCGCTGGTGCTGGGCACCGGCACGCAGAAGCTGGAGACGGCGCCCAGCCCGACCGACCCGACGCGCATGAGCCTGGTGCTCAACCGCGGCAGCACCAAGATGGACATCACCGACAGCGCCAGCGGTGGCGAGATGGGTGGCCTGATCCGCTACCGCAAGGACACCCTCGACCCGGCCCTGAACGAACTGGGGCGGGTTGCCCTGGTCGTGTCCGACGCGATCAACAGCCAGCTGGCCCAGGGCATCGACAAGAACGGTGAGTTCGGTGCGCTGCTGTTCGGCGACATCAACAGTGCCAAGGCCATCAGCGAGCGCAGCGTGCCCAAGCTGGGCAACAACCCGGCCACCGGCAACCTGAACGTGACCATCAAGGACACCGGCAAGCTGTCGACCAACGACTACCAGGTGACCTTCACCAGTGGCACGGGCTACAACGTGCGCCGGCTGCCCGATGGCAAAGACATGGGCAACTTCGACCTCAGCACCAACCCGCCGCCGGTGATCGATGGTTTCAGCCTGGCGCTCAATGGCGGCGCCCCCAGTGTCGGCGACAGCTTCAAGATCACCCCGACGCGCAACGCCGCCGGGACCATCGACTCGACGCTCACCGACCCCAAGCGCCTGGCATTCGCCGCGCCACTAACCGCCGTCAACGCTTCGGGCAACAAGGGCACCGGGCTGATCACCCAGCCCACGCTGACGTCCAAGCTGGACATCTACGACGCCACCCAGCGCAGCGACTTGCAGGCCGGCCTGAAGTACTCGACCCCGGTCAAGCTGGTGTTCGGCAACGAGACCTCGCCCCAGGCGTACACGATGTTCGACGCCCAGGGTAACAACATCGGCAGCGGCACTATCGTCCCTGGCCAGAACAACAAGCTGCAGTTGTCCGTGCCGATGGTCGATGGCAGTGGCAACCCGATCAATGACGCCAGTGGCGTGCAGAAGAAGTTCAACTTCGAGATGGACATCACCGGCGCGCCGAAGAACGGTGACAGCTTCACCGTCTCGTTGACCGGCTCCGGCTCGGCGGACAACCGCAATGCCCAGTCGGTGATCGGCCTGCAGACCAAGTCCACGGTCGAGGTGGGGGCCGACGGCAAGGGCATCAGCATGACCGATGCCTACGCCAAGCTGGTGTCCAACGTCGGTGGCAAGGCCTCCCAGGCGAGCATGGACGCCGATGCCACCAATGCCCTGCAGGCCTCGGCGCTGGATAGCCGCAATACCGCATCCGGTGTGTCGGTCGACGAAGAGGTCGGCAACCTGGTCAAGTTCCAGCAGTACTACACCGCGTCGTCGCAGATCATCAAGGCGGCCCAGGAAACCTTCGCCACCTTGATCAACAGTCTTTAAGGAGCCGTAGATCATGCGCATCTCCACTTCGCAGTTCTACAACACCAGCAGCGCCAACTATCAGCGCGGCTTGGCCAACACGGTCAAGAGCCAGGAGCAATCCAGCGACGGCATTCGCGTGCGTACCGCCGCCGACGATCCGGTCGGCGCTGCGCGCCTGCTGCAGCTCGAGCAGCAGCAGAACATGCTCGACCAGTACAAGGGCAATATCACCAACGTGCGCAATGCCCTGGGCACCAGCGAAGCCACCCTCAACTCGATCGGTGCCGTGTTGCAACGGGTCAACGAGCTGGCGGTCACTTCCGGCAACGCCGGTTTCACCGACGCCGACCGCAAGGCCAATGCCTCCGAGCTGGCGGCGCTGGAAGAGCAGCTGTTCTCGCTGATGAACAGCAAGGATGAAAACGGCAAGTACCTGTTCTCCGGGTCCAAGGGCGACACCCAGCCGTATGTCCGTAACACCGATGGCTCCTACAGCTACCAGGGCGACCAGAGCCAGCTGAAGCTGCAGGTGGGTGACATGCTCAGCCTGGCCGCCAACGAGACGGGCTACGATGCGTTCGAGCAGGCGCTGAACACCAGCCGCAGCCAGACCAAGCTCACCTCGCCAGCCGTGGACGATGGCCGTGTCAGCCTGTCCAATGGCCAGGTTTCCGGCAGCGTCGCCTACAACGACCGCTTCCGCAGCGGCGAGCCTTACAGCGTCCAGTTCACCAGCAGCACCCAGTACAAGATCCTCGATGCCAGCGGCAACGACGTGACGCTGGAGGCCAGCCAAGGCGGTAACTTCGACCCGAAAGGCGTGAACACTTCGGTGTCCTTCCGTGGCGTCGACCTGCGCCTGAAGATCGATTTCAAGCCGGGCGACGAAGCCAACCCGGACGCGGCCATTGCTGGCCACACGTTCTCGCTGCAGTCCAAGCCGGACACCATCACCGGCAGCCGCAGCCCGGGCAACGGCTCGACGACCCAGGTCACCGGTGCCAGCATCACCAACCAGGCCCAGTACAACGCCTCGTTCCCAGGCGGTGGCGCGGTGCTCAAGTTCACCAGCCCGACTGACTTCGAGCTGTACTCGGCGCCGATGTCGGCCAACAGCCGGCCGATCTCCACCGGCACGCTGTCGGGCACTACCGCCACCGCGTCCGGCGTGAGCTTCGAGCTGTCCGGCGCACCGGCCGCGGGTGACTCGTTCGGGGTCCAGGTGGACACCCACCAGACCCAGAACATCCTGCAGACCATCAGCCAACTGCGCACCGCGCTGTCGGTGCCGATGGACAAGGACCCGGCAGCCCGTCAGAACTTCCTGGCCTCCCTGGACTCGGCCATCGGCAACGTCGCCAGTGCGACCAACCAGGTGGCGTCGTCGATCAGCTCCATTGGTGGTCGCGGCCAGGCCCTGGACATCCAGGCCGAGACCAACGAGGCACTGAGCACCGAAAATACCAAGACCCAGAGCTCGATCCGCGAGGTCGACCCGGCGACCGTGATGTTGCGCCTGCAGATGCAGACCAACATGCTCCAGGCTTCGATGCAGTCCTTTGCCAAGATCTCCGGCTTGTCGCTGGTCAACTACATCTGAATCACGATGCTGTGCCGAGCGGGGTGATCACCCGCAAGGGCCGCCTCGCTACCTGCTGGGACGCGAGGCGGCTCGGCCATGGCACCGGCCATGGCAGGATGCCGGGCCGGGGCAGGGGCGAGCCAGGCGGCATCGATCAATTGCTTTGAGTGAGTACCCGTGAGCGCCCAACCCCTCGTCAGTATCGCCATCCCCGCGTACAACCCCGAATTCTTCCGCAGCACGCTGGCCAGCGCGATTGCCCAGGACTACGCGAACCTGGAGGTCGTCGTGTGCGACGACAGCCCGGATGCGCAGGTCGAGACGATCTGCGATGAGCTGCGCGCCACTACCCACGTGCCTGTGCGCTATGTGCGCAACCCCGCGCGGCAAGGCTTTGCCCGCAACCTGCTGGCGTGCCTGGAGCAGTCGTCCGGCGCGTTCATCAAGTTCCTCTGTGACGACGATACGCTGTTCGGCGCGTGCATCAGCCAGCAGGCGGCGATGCTGAATGACTTGCCGCAGGTCAGCATGGTCATCTGCCAGCGCCTGCTGTGTGCCGCCGATGACGTCCTGTTGCCGTCGCGCTCGCTGAACTTCGTCATCTCCATGTGCAGTGCGGTGCTCAACGGCAACGACTTGCTGGAAGGCATCTCCGACAACGGCGTCAACCTGTTCGGCGGGCTCAGCCATGCACTGCTGCGTCGCGAACAGGTCGAGACTTACCTGCCGACCCTGGTGCAGGAGGGGCAAGGGTTCGCCGCGCGTCTGGACTTGGCGCTCTACGCCTGCCTGTTGCGCCGTGGACATTTGTGCAGCCTGGACCAGGTCCTGAGCCTGGAGCGCGTACACCCCGGGCGCCTGAGCCACCAGAGCAGCATGGTCAAGGTGTTCGACGCCGAAACCGATTGGCTGCTGCAGATGCTCCAGGGCCGTACCGGCGAGGCCGCGCCGGCCGAGGGCTGGGTGCGCTATCTGCCGTTGGCCGACTATGTTGCCGACCCTGGGCAGAAATGGGACGAGCTCGATCTTCGTCGTCTGTTCACCGCGCAGATGGCCAACTTCAACCAGCAGGTCGGTACGCTCAGCCTGAGTTTCGACGAGCTGTATGCCGAGTGGCTGGAGTACCGTCGCCTGTCCGCCGGGCAGGAGCGCCTGCTGCCCAAGCGCATCGAGCAGTGGCCCACTCAACCGCGCATCGCGGCGATGGTGTCCTGCCGGGAAGGCGATGAGAAGGCCTTGCGCGCCACCCTCGACAGCCTCGCCCAGCAATCTTATCCGGCCCGTTGCATCCTGGTGCTCGCACCCGAGGGCTTCGAGCCGGTGGTGCGGGACAACGTGCGCTACCTGACGCGTCGCGGCGCCGGTTTCGACCTGCTCAACCAGTGGCTTGCCGCTGATGGCCAGGCTGATTGGCTGTTCCTGTTGCAGGCGGGGGATCGCCTGCACACTCACGCCCTGGTGATCATGGCCGAGCGCATGGCGCTGCGGGGCGAAGGCCTGTGCCTCTATCTCGATGAAGGTAGCAACGACAACCTCGCGCCGTCGGCGCCGATCTTCAAGCCGGACTTCAACCTTGACCTGATGCGCAGCCTGCCCTACGTCGGCCGCCTGCTGGCGTTCAAGTGCGCGGCGCTGCGCGAGCAGGGTGGTTTCGACGTGGGCTTCGACGGCCTGGCGCCCCACGACCTGCTGTGGCGGCTGGTCGAGGCCCATGGCCTGCAGGTGGTGGACCATATCGCCGAAGTGCTCGTGCAGTGCCAGCACAGCTATGCCGACTGGCTCGCCGAGCCGAGCGGGCACGTCCAGGCCCCGCGTGTGCTGGAGGCCCACCTGCGGCGCCTGGGCGTGGAAGCCCAGGTGTCCGGCATTGAAGGCAGCATGATGACCCGGGTCACCTATCACCATGCGCAGGCCGCCAGTGTGTCGATCCTCATCCATGCCGGTGCCGACCTGGCGGTGCTGACGCGCTGCGTCGAGTCGCTGCTCACGAACACGGCTTACCGCGACTTCGAAGTGCTGCTGATCGCCAGTGCCGACACGTCTGCCGAGGTGCGTGGCTGGTTGGCCGGACTGCAAGGGCTGGGCAGCGATCAGCTGCGGGTGGTCGAGGTGGCCGTCCAGGGGCTGGCCCAGAGCCTCAACGAAGGCAGCCTGCAGGCCCGTGGCGACTATCTGTTGCTGCTGGATGCCGGCTGCGTGCTGTTCGACGACCAGTGGCTCGTCGAGCTGATGCACCTGGGGCAGCGCCCGGAAGTCGGCATGGTCGGCCCCAAGCTGTTCGACGACAAAGGCACGATCGTGTCTGCCGGCCTGGTGCTGGGCATGCAGGGCACGGCCGGCAGCCCATTCCTCGGTTGTGCGACCAGCGCGGACGGCTACATGAACCGCCTGCGCCTGGTGCAGAACTGGAGTGCGCTGAGCCTCGACTGCCTGCTGGTGCGGCGTGATCTGTTCGCTGAGCTGGGTGGGCTGGATGCGACCCACCTGCAAGGTTCCCTGTTCGACGCCGACCTGTGCCTGCGCGCGCGGACGGCAGGCTATCTTTCGGTGTGGACGCCGTACTCGCGCGTGGCCCGCTTGCCGGTGCCTGCGCTCGAGCAGGCGGCGACGCCGAACCTGCAGGCCGACCGCGACCTGATGCACGAGCGCTGGATGGCGTGGATCGCGCTCGACCCGGCCTACAACCGCAACCTCAGCCTGAAACTGCCGAACTTCAATTTCGAACCAGGCCTGCGCGGTGGCTGGGACCCGTTCATCGCCCGGGCCATGCCGTCGGTACTGGCGCTGCCCAGCAGCACCAACGCGACCGGGCAATACCGTGTCGTCCAGCCGTTCACCGACCTGGAGCAGGGAGGATGGATCCAGGGGCGAATCGATTTCAGCGCTCCAGGGCTGGTCGAGCTCGAGCGGGAAAAGCCCGATGTGATGATCCTGCAGTGCCGCTACACGCCGGCGAACGTCAAGGATATCGAGCAGTACAAGCGCTTCTCCAACGCGCGGCGCATCTACGAGCTGGATGATTACATCATCGAGCCACCGAAGAAGAACGACCACGCGCGCAACATGCCGAGCAACATCCGTGAACTGGTCGGCCGCGCCATTTCCCTGTGCGACCGGGTGGTGGTGTCCACCGAGCCGTTGGCCGATGCCCTGTCGAGCATGCACCAGGACATCCGCGTGGTGCCCAACATGCTCGCCGCGCCGTTGTGGACGGGGCTGGTCAGCCAGCGTCAGAGCAGCGCGCGGCCGCGAGTCGGCTGGGCGGGGGGCACCAGCCACCGTGGTGACCTGGAGCTGCTGCTGGACGTGATCAAGACCCTGGCCGGCGAGGTCGACTGGGTGTTCTTCGGCATGTGCCCGGACATCCTGCGGCCCTACGTCAAGGAGTTCCATGCGGGTATCTCGTTCACCGAGTATCCGCGCAAGCTGGCCGGCCTCAACCTTGATCTGGCACTGGCGCCGCTGGAGCAGAACCTGTTCAACGACTGCAAGAGCAACCTGCGCCTGCTTGAGTACGGGGCGTGCGGTTTCCCGGTGATCTGCACCGACACCAAGGCGTATGCCGGCTACCTGCCGTGCACCCGGGTCCGCGAAAACACCACCGAGCAATGGCTGGAGGCGATCCGCATGCACCTGAACGATCCGCTGGCCAGTTACCGCCAGGGGGACGCGCTGCGTGAAGCCGTGCTGCGTGACTATGTATTGAACGAACACCATCTGCAGCACTGGGCCAACGCCTGGCTGGCTGACTGAAACCGACCATTTGAACAGGTGCCTTATGACCGAAACTGCAATCGGCTCGCGTAACGAAGTGACCGTTGTCCTGCTGGGGCATGACCAGGCAGATCACCGCGCTCGCGCGCTCCACTACTATCGCCAGGCCGGCGTGCCGTGCCTTGGCCTGGAGCCGGTGCAGGGCAGCGAGTCGGGCGCGCAACTGGGCGAGCGCCTGGCGTCGGCCGTGGCGCAGGTCGGCACGCCGTTCGTGTGCCTGGCCCTGGATGCCGACTTCGTCCTGGCGGCGGCGCTGGACAATGCCGCCCACTGCCTGAAGGCCCAGCCGCAGGCCGTGGCCGCGCAGGGGCATGCCCTGGCCTATACGGTCGGCAACAGTGAACTGAGCTATCACCAGGTCGGTACACCGTTCGCCGCGCAGGCCGGGCAGGGCGCGCTGGAGCGTCTGCGCCACTACGCCAGCGCCGAGCAGCAGGCCTGGCGCGCGGTGCTGCGGGTCTCGACCCTGCAGGCGGCGCTGGCTGGTTTGCCGCAGGGGCTGGACCCGGCGGGATGGCGTGTGGCCTTGGCCTGCGCGATCCTGCTGCAGGGCGAGGTCGCCCACCTCGACCAGACCGACGTGGTCTGCGAGGCGCTGCCGGACACCCTGACCCAGGCCGAGCGCGAAGAGCACCTGGTCCAGGTGGTGCGGATTCTGCGTCAGTGGGATGGCGAGCAGCAGGGGGCCTTTGCCAGTGACGACGGCTTCACCACGCTCAATCGCTTCGTGCGCGACACCTGGAGCCAAGGGGCGCTGCCGTTGTTGTTCACCTCGCCGTGGAAAAGCATCAGCGACGCGCCGGAGCGCGAGTTCGAGCCGCGCCAGTGCGTGCAGCTGCCTTACTACAATGGCCCGCTGTTCGAGCGCCTGAACGCGCTGGAATTCCTCTGTCACGCCTGGCCGACCGGCGCGCGCCACCAGCATGCCCTGGAAGGCGCCTGGGTTCGCCAGCGCGACCTGTTGATCGTGCACCCCAACGACACCGCCGAGACGCTGCAGCTGCGCTACTGGCAGGCAATGCGCCTGGGGCTGTTCAATCTCGAAGCGTGCCAGCGCCTGGCGTCTATGCTGACCGCCGACGACAATGCCAATCACGCCCGCGAGCTGGGCGACTGGATGGCACGCCTGGGCGAGGTGCCCGGCATCGATACGCGCGATCAACTGGGCGGTACGCCGTCGGGGCGCGTGCTCGCCGCCATCGACGCGGCCACGCCGGATGAAACCGCGCGCCAGCGGGTGCTGGAGCATCTGGCCAGCCACCCGGCGCCGCAGATCGCCTTCGTCGTGCTTGACCTGGAACACGACGACCTGGCCCTGCAGACGACGTTCGACAGCCTGCTGGCCAGCGGCGTGCGCAATTTCAAACTGGTCGTGCTCAAGGCGGGCAAGCCACCGGCGATCACCACGCCGCGCGATACCCTGCATTTCATCCAGGTCACCGAAAGCAATTGGGCGACGCACCTGAACCAGGTCGTGCGGCAATTGCCGAGCGAGTGGCTGATGCTGCTCGAGGCGGGCGACGTGCTGCTGGCCGGCGGCCTGCTGCGCCTGTCGGTCGAGCTGGCCCAGGCGCCGGCCTGCCAGGCCATCGCCGCCGACGAAGTCCAGCGTGACGACGAGGGGCGCCTGCTGGTCGTGCGCCGTCCGGGCAGCGACCTGGACCTGTTGCGCAGCCAGCCTGGGCTGATGTCCCGGCACTGGCTGGTGCGTCGCCAGGCGGTGCTCGACCTGGACGGGTACAGCGAGTCCAATCGCCATGCGCTGGAATACGACCTGTTGCTGCGCCTGGTCGAGAAGCACGGCGCGGGCAGCCTGGCGCACATGGACGAGTACCTGGTGATCAGCCAACAGCCTGCGCCGGCCCTCATCGAGGAAGCGCAGAAGGTGCTCAACCGACACCTCACTCAGCTGGGCTATCGCGCCCAGGTCGGCGGGCAAGGGGCTGCCGGGCTGACCGTCGACTTCCGCCACAGCGCCACCCCGCTGGTCAGCATCCTGCTGGTGGGCGAGGGCGACCAGGCGCGCCTGCAGGCCTGCCTGGCCGGCATCTTCCAGCGCACGCGCTACCCGCGCTACGAGGTGGTGCTGGCGCTGCCGGGGCAGCAGGCCGAGGCGCTGGCCGACGTGGCCCAGGCCTTCGGCAGTCGACTGCGCCTGGTAGCCGGCGAAGCCGGTGCCTCCCGGGCGCAGCTGCTCGACCTGGCGGCCACCCAGGCCCGGGGCGACTACCTGGTGCTGCTGTCGGAGCGTTGCCAGGTGATCACCCCGGCATGGATCGAATCGCTGCTCAACGAAGCGCAGCGCCCGGAAGTCGGTGTTGTCGGCGCCAGCCTCTGGGCGGCTGACGGCACGCTGGTGCATGCCGGTTATGAACTGCTCGCCGGCCCGCAGGTCCACGCCCCGTGGCAGCGGCTGTCCTTCGAGCAGGCCGCCAAGGCGCAATGGCCGTTGTCGGTGCGCGCTTGCCCGGCGGTTTCCGATGAGTGCCTGATGCTCAGCCGCGAAGCCCTCGAGCAGTGTGGTGGCGTGCAGGCCTCGGGCATCGACCTGTGCCTGGCCGTGAACCAACTGGGTTTGATGGTGGTGTGGACCCCGCGCGCGCAGCTGCTCGCCAGCGGCCTGCCGGTTGCAACGGCTGGCCTGGCGCCAGCGCTGGCCGAGCGTTGGCCAGCTGCGTTCCAGGGCCTGGCGCGCCTGGATCAGCCGGTGCACGAGGCCGGCCGCAGCGCAGGGCCGCAATGGTTGGCGCAGCTGGATTGAATGGCGCGCTAATTGCAAAAAAGCCGGGCTCAGCCCGGCTTTTTCATTGATGCCGGCAAATTATTGACAGGGCGCCACAGGTACGGTCAGGCCGCACGGATGGCGCCCCGCTTGCCCTGATCCTGGAGTCCGTACCCGATGTCGAACGCTGCGCAGTTGGACGCTCACTCGCTCGAACAGGCGTTGTCACGCCTGCGGCTGATGTTTGCCAAGCCCGAGCACCCTTACTACCTGCTTGCGCCCGCCTACCGCGACACCTCGTCCGGCATCGTCTCGATGCACTACCTCTGCCACATGCTCAACCTCAGCGGGCGCGAGGCGTACATCTGCGGCACCGATGTGGTCAGCCCGGATCTCAAGACACCTTTGCACGATCCTGCGGTCGTCCAGCGTCACCTTGCCCAGGGAAAGGTGCCGATCGCGATCTACCCCGAGGTGACCAGCGGCAACCCGCTCGGCTGTTCGGTGGTGGCGCGCTACATGCTGAACTTCGAAAGCTTCATCACCGGCAAGGGCATGGAGGCGACGGCCGACGACCTGATCTTCTATTACGCCGAGCGCCTGGCCGAGGCGCGTGGCGATGTCAACGTCGACCTGCTCTGCCTGCCGGCCCTCGACATCTCGCTGTTTACTGCCGCGCCACCGGGCGCCGTGCGCGAAGGGGCCTACCTCTTCCAGAACAGGCACCCGCTCGAGCAGATCGACTACATGCAGCTGCCTGCTGATATCCAGCTGCTGCGCGTTGCCAATGCCTTGACCTTGCCGCAGCTGGCCGATGTGTTCCGCCGGGCCGAGGTGCTGTACACCTACGAATGGTCCATGACCTGCGTGATTGCCGCGTTGTGCGGCTGCCCGGTGATCTTCATGCCGGGGTACGGGGTGGATCAGCAAGTGCTCGACACCAGCTTCTTCGGCAGTGTCGGTTTCGCCATGTTCGACCAGCCCGATGCGCTAGAGCGGGCCCGGGCGAGCGTCGGCGGCGCCTTGCAGCGCTATGTGGAGCGCACGGCGTCGTTCTGGCAGCAACTGGACACCTTCATTGCCAAGACCCAGACGGCGGCCAGTCGCGAGGCGGCCGGCAATCGACGCGGCATGCTCGACTGGTTGCGCCAGCGCTACCCGCGGCCTGGGCAGCTGGCGCGCCTGAACGAATGCCTGGCCGGGCCGCAGGCACCGAGCCTTTCGGTGCTGGTGCTTGATCGAGGTGACCAGGCGGCCTTGCTGCATACCCTGGAAAGCCTCGATCGTGGCCTGTACCGCAATCTTCAGGTGCACGTGCTGGGCGAGTGCGACCCTGGGCGTGTCAATGTCCAGTGGCAGGCCTGTGATCCGCACCATTCGCTGCCGGCGATCAACGCTGTGCTGGAACGCACCACGGGGGACTGGTGCATGCTGGTCGAGGCGGGCGAGACCTTCATCGCCAGTGGCTTGCTGGCGACGGCGGTGAACCTGCTCGATGCCCCGTCGGGCTGCCTGGCGGTCTATGGCGACGAAGGCCTGCGCCATGCTGATGGCGTGGTCGATATCGCCTTGCGCCCGGACCTGAACCTGGATTTGCTGCTGGCCAATCCCGCCGGCTTGTCCCGTCATTGGCTCTACCGTCGCGATGCGCTGCTGCAGGCGGGCGGTTTCGAGGGCAGCCATGGCCAGGCCTTCGAACTGGGCTACCAGCTTGGTCTGCTCGCCGAGCATGGGCTGGGGTGTGTAGGCCATGTCGCCGAGCCCCTGCTGATTGCCCAGGCCGGGCGCACGGCGGTGGGTGATGATGAACGCGTGGTCATCCAGCGGCACCTGGGGGAGCGAGGCTATGCGCAGGCCGCGGTGATCGTGCAGGATGGCGGCTATCGCATCGACTATGGCCATGCGCGCCAGGCATCGGTCAGCATCCTGGTCCATCTCGACGGGCAGTTGGTGCAGTTCCAGCGCTGCCTGGAAAGCCTGCTGACGCAGACGCCCCATCCCGAGTACGAGGTGCTGCTGATCGAACCCGGCAACGACGATCCCGCCTTGCTGGAGTGGCTGGAGATGGTCGAGCGTATCGGCGAGGGGCGCTTCCAGGTGCTGCGCTTCATGCCCGGCCAGCCGCGGGCGGCCCTGTTCAATGCGGCGGCCCAGGAGGCGCGCGGCGAGTACCTGGTCTGGCTCGATGGGCGCAACGTGGTGCTGGACGGCGATTGGTTGCCGGCGTTGCTCAACCACGGCCAGCGCCCGGAGGTGGGGGTTGTTGGCGGCAAGTTGCTCGGCGGCAATGGCGCGGTGCGTCAGGCCGGCCTGGTGCTGGGCCTGGGCGGGAGTGCCGCAGGTGCCTTCACCGGGGTGCCGGCGCAGGCTGCGGGCTACATGGGCAGGCTTGGCTTCGATCAGAACTGCTCGGCGGTTGGGAGCGGTTGCCTGATGCTGCGGCGGGAACTGTTCCTCGAAGCCGGTGGGTTCGACACCGACCCACTGCTCGAACCCTGGATCGATGTCGACCTGTGCCTGCGCCTGCGCGAGGCCGGTTACCTGAATGTCTTCACGCCCTACGCACGGCTGTTGTCGGAGGCGCCGCTGGCGGCCCACGCCAGTGCCGAGCAGGAGGATGCACTGTATGCGCGTTGGCTGGCGCAACTGGCCCATGACCCGGCGTACAACAGCAACTTGTCGTTGCGCCGCGGCAAGGGCTTCGACCTGGACAGCAACGACCTGAGCTGGCATCCGTTGCAGGGCAGGGCGACGAGGGTGCTGGCCTGCGTGGCCGAGCAACCGGGCGAGGCACTTTCGCGCCTGGTTCATCCGCTGGCGGCGCTGTGCGAGGGTGGCCAGGCCGAAGGCGCCGCTATCACTGGCTTGCTGACGCCCGTGGAGCTGGAGCGTTTCGCTCCCACCAGCGTTGTCCTGCAGCGCCCTCTGGACGACGCCGGGCTGCAGGCGTTGCGTCGCCTGAGTGCTTTCTCCCAGGCATTCAAGGTCTACGACTTGGATGGCTACCTGCCGGAAATGGGGCTGGCGGCTGATTTCGATGCCGAGCAGCTGTTGCAGCGCCTGCGCATCGGCCTGATGCAGGTCGACCGGGTGCTGGTGCCCACGCCTGCCCTGGCCGAGTTGCTGCAGGGGCAGCATGACGATGTGCGGGTGGTGGAAGCGGGCTTGCCGGACAGCTGGGGGCGATTGAAGGGCGAGCGGCGCGTGAGCGCGCTGCCGCGGCTGGGCTGGCAGGCCGGCAAGGACGATGCGCTGTTGGCCGAGGTGGTTCCGGCATTGGCCGGTGAAGTGGAATGGGTGGTGCTGGGCGAGTGCCCGGCCAACCTCAGGCCATTTGTCAGCGAGGTGCGTGCCCAGGTCGAGCCGTATCAGCTCGGCATGGCCCTGGCCGACTTGAACCTCGACCTGGCGCTCGTCCCCATGGCGCAGTCTCTGGGCAACGCCTGCTCCGGTGACATGCGCATCCTGCAGCATGCCGCCTGTGGTCATCCGGTGATCTGCAGCCGAGTGCCGGGCTTCACCGGTGGGGACGCCTTGCCGTTGTCGCGGGTGGATAACCAGGCCGCCGACTGGCTCCAGGCGATCCGCCTGCACCTGTCGGACCGTGACGCGTCCGCCGCGCTGGGCGACGCCTTGCAGGCGGCGGTGCGCTCGCAGTGGTTGCTCGAAGGCGAGCGCCTGGGCGTCTGGCGACGTGCCTGGCTGCCTGACTGAGGCGCGCGCGGCGGACTGATCGATGGCGCATGCCTGGGTCAGTCCGCCAGCACCGAGTGCCGACAAGGCGCTTTCTGTGCGGCCGTTCGAGCCGTACTTCTGCCCATTCGACAAATTGCGCGTGACTTCAGAGTCACTACGCGCATCTTCACTGTTATATTGTCGAAAACCTGGAGCCGCCGTCGCGCATCCGAAAAAACCGCACAGGGACCGGAATCCCCCCGATTCCCTGGCGTTTTGCTGTTGTGGGCGCCGTGGCTACTTCGCTGTTACTGAACGGGAAGCCATATGATTGGCATTAAAAGCATCGCCAGTTACCTGCCGACTCAAGGGGTAGACAACTACGCCCAGGGCGCGAAATTCGGCAAGGATCAGGATTTCATCTTCGGCAAGATCGGTTCGACCTTCCTGCCGCGCAAGGATGGCACCCAGGAAACCTCGGACCTGTGTGTCGAGGCCGCCAAGGCGCTGTTCGCCGCCAATCCGGCATTCGATCCGGCCACTGTCGATGTGGTGATCGTCGTCACCCAGAACGGTGATGCCGAAGGCCTGCCGCACACTGCGGCCATCGTCCAGCACAAGCTGGGCCTCTCCACGCAAGTCGCGGCATTCGATGTTTCCCTGGGTTGCTCCGGCTACGTCTATGGCTTGTATGCCATGAAAGGCTTCATGGAGGCCACGGGCCTGAAGAACGGCCTGTTGATCACCGCCGACCCGTATTCGAAGATCGTCGACCCGGAAGATCGCAACACCACGATGCTGTTCGGCGACGCCGCCACTGCGACCTGGATGGGCGAGGGTGCTGCCTGGCAGCTGGGCAAGTCGCTGTTCGGCAGCGATGGTGCCGGTGCCGAACACCTGCGCACCACCGATGGCAAGTTCTTCATGAACGGCCGCCAGGTCTACAACTTCGCGCTGGTCAAGGTGCCTGCGCACCTGCAGCAACTGCTCGACGCCAGCCAACTGCGGGCCGAGCAGATCGACCTGTACTGCCTGCACCAGGGCAGCGCGGCGATCGTCGACGCAGTCTCCCAGCGTTTCGATGACGGCGCGCACCGGGCGAAATTCGTCAAGGACATGCTCGAAACCGGCAACACCGTGTCGTCGAGCATTCCGCTGCTGCTGGAGAAGCACGTGCTCGGCTCGCAGCACAAGCGCGTGGCGCTCAGTGGCTTCGGCGTCGGCCTGTCGTGGGGTTCGGCGATCATCGAGCGCAGCGACTGACCTGCTTTGCCATAGAGAAAGCGCCCACCGGAAACCGGTCGGCGCTTTTTTTGTGCCTGCGATTCACGGGGCGGCCGCTCTACCGCAAGCCCTCTAGGGTGGTGGATTTCTGGCGTCAAAGCCTTGATTTCATTGAGGTGGCAGGGTGCCAGTAAAAAAAATCGCAAAAGGCGCTAAAGCAAACTGCCCCGACGACGATAACCATTACGAAGGTTCTCTAGGCCACATAACCGGCGAATTGCCAAGGCCGGAAGCCGTAGTACCCAATCCAACGAGGAATTCGTCATGGCTTTGACTGTAAACACTAACACCACCTCTCTGGGCGTTCAGAAGAACCTGAACCGTGCTTCCGACGCACTGAGCACTTCGATGACCCGTCTGTCCTCCGGCCTGAAAATCAACAGCGCCAAAGACGACGCCGCCGGCCTGCAGATCGCTACCCGCATGACCTCGCAGATCCGTGGTCAGACCATGGCTATCAAAAACGCCAACGACGGTATCTCCATCGCCCAGACCGCTGAAGGCGCGATGCAAGAGCAGACCAACATCCTGCAGCGTATGCGCGAACTGGCCCTGCAATCGCGAAACGACTCCAACAGCCAGACCGACCGTGACGCTCTGGACAAAGAGTTCCAGTCGATGCTGAAAGAGATCGACCGTATCGCTGACAGCACCCAGCTGAACGGCAAGAACCTGCTGGACGGCTCCGCTGGCGCCATGACCTTCCAGGTCGGCTCCAACACCGGTACCGCCAACCAGATCACCATCACCCTCAGCGCTGCCATGAAAACCACCGGTACTGGCGCTGCCCTGACCGCCCTGGCTGGCAAGAGCATCACCGGTGCCAACAGCACCGCCGCCGAAGCCACCTTCAGCGCCGCCATGGACGCTATCGGTAGCGCTCTGGACGCGATCAACGCCACCCGTGCCGACCTGGGTGCCAACCAGAACCGTCTGACCAGCACCATCAACAACCTGCAGAACATCAACGAGAACGCCGAAGCCGCTCGTGGCCGTGTACAGGACACCGACTTCGCTGCTGAAACTGCCCAGCTGACCAAGCAGCAGACCCTGCAGCAAGCTTCGACCTCGGTTCTGGCTCAAGCCAACCAGCTGCCATCGGCAGTCCTGAAGCTGCTGGGCTAATCTGCCTTGTAGCTTGCGGCGGGGGAGTGCCCTTCGGGCGCTTCCCCGCCTTTTCATTGTGAGGTGGTAGACATGGACATGAGCCTCAAGCTGAACCTGTCTTACCCGGCCGCACGTACGGCCGAGCAGGTTGCCGAGAAACCGGTTACCCGGTCGACCGAGGTTTCCCCGGATGGCGAGCAGAAAAAAGACCCGGTCAAGGTGAACGCCACCGACAAGGTCAAGGATGCCGTCTCCGAGATCGAGAAATTCCTGAAAGAGACCCGACGCAACCTGGAGTTCGTCACTGACGAAGAATCTGGCAAGATCGTGGTCAAAGTCATCGCCAGCGAGACCGGTGAGCTGATCCGGCAACTTCCTTCGGAAGAAGCCCTGCGTATCGCCCACAGCCTCAGCGATGTCAAAAGTGTTCTGTTCGACGCCAAGGTCTGACCGGCGGCGAACACCCAATGATGTGAATCATGTCAGCCTTGCAGGAGTGGGGCTGACGCGTTGATGAGAGGGACAACAGCATGGCAAGCCCCATTATTCCAAGCACGGGCCAGGGCTACGGGCTCGAGATTGGCAAGATCGTCGATGCGTTGGTGAAAGCCGACACCTCGGCCAAGTCCAATCAGATTGCCCGGCAGTCGAGCAACAACTCGGCGATGCTCTCGGGTATCGGCTCCCTGCGTAGCGCGCTGACGGCGTTCCAGGATGCCATGAAGAAGCTCAACGACAAGGATGCTCCCTCCTTCAACGCCTTCGCGGGTACTTCCGCGAATGAAAACGTGGTCAAGGTCAAGTCGAGCAACACCGCGGTGCCCGGCACCTACGACATCAAGGTCGACAAGCTTGCCACGTCCTCCAAGGTCGCCAGCCAGCAGTTCGCCGGTGGTGCCTCTTCGGCGATCACTGCCGGTGAGATGACCATCAGCCAAGGCGGCAAGGACTACAAGATCACTGTTGCCAGTGGCGCCACGCTGCAGAGCGTGCGTGACCAGATCAACAAGGAAATGAGCGCCAAGGGCATCACCGCCAACATTATCAACGAGGCGGGTGGTTCACGCCTGGTGTTCGGTTCCACCACCACGGGTGCGGGTAGTGATATTTCCGTCAGTGGCATCCCGGAACTGGCTATCGATGGCACTCAGAAGATTTCCGGTACTGGTGCGGGCTACATCACCGATAAAGCGCAGGACGCCGAGTTCACGATTGACGGCCTGAAGCTGACCAGCCCCAAGAACACGGTCGATAACGCGATCAGCGGCCTGACCCTGGAACTCACGGGTGTTACCGCTCCTGGTGCGGCCACCGGCGCCAAGGTGACCGTGGCGCTGGATAACGATGGGCTGCGCAAGTCGGTGCAGTCGTTCGTCGATGCCTACAACACGCTGCAAAAGGCCGTCACTGCGTTGACAACGCCGACCAAGGACTCCAGTGGCAATGTCACCAGCCTTGGCCCGTTGACCAACGACCCGACCACCCGTTCGCTGCTGGGTGACGTGCGCAAGGTGCTGGCCGAAGTCGGTAACGGCGACAGGCTGACCACGCTGAGCCAGCTGGGTATCAACACCCAGAAGGACGGTACGTTGGAGTTCAACAGTACCAAGTTCTCCTCGGCGCTGAACGACAAGAAGCTCGGCCCGGATATTCAGCAGCTGTTCACTGGCACCAATGGCCTGTTCGAGCGCATGAACAAGGCTATCGACCCGTACAACTCGACGGGTGGTTCGCTGGACTCGCGCAAGAGCAACCTCGACAAGGCGGCCAAGAGCCTGCTCGACCAGCAGGCGGCCCTGGATCGTCGCACCGCGACCCTGACCGAATCGCTGACCAAGAAGTACGCGGCCCTGGACGCGGCGCTGGCGAAGGTGAAGAAGCAGGGCGAGCAGATCGTCTCCATCTTCGAGGCGATCAACGCCCAGGCGAAGAAGTAATCGATCGCTGGTGACAGAAGCCCGGCGGCACCGAACAGGTGCCCCGGGCTTCATCGTTTGACGGCTAAAGTTTTTTGACGTGACGGCGATACAAGGGTATATGCACCTTTTTCGCTGCAACGAGGTAGATCCATGAACCCGATGTTGGCCCTTCGGCAGTACCAGAAAGTCAATGGCGCGGCGCAGACGTCCGAGGCCAGCCCGCACCGCCTGGTGCAGATGCTCATGCAGGGCGGCCTCGATCGCCTGGCCCAGGCCAAGGGCGCGATCGCGCGCAATGACATTGCCCAGCGCGGCATTCTGATCGGCAAGGCCATCGACATCATCGGCGGCCTGCGTGAAGGGCTGGACCTGGAAAACCATGCCGACAGCCTGGCGGACCTGGACAACCTGTACACCTACATGAGCCGCCGTCTGATCGAGGCGAACGTAAAGAGCGACCCGGCGATCATCGATGAAGTGGCGCGCCTGCTGATCACCGTCAAGGAAGGCTGGGATGCGATCGGCGATCAACAGCCGACGCCCTGAATCAGGAGAGATGTCATGAGCGAGGTAGTCGAGCGTATCGAACAGACCCGCGAGGCCTTGCTGGCCGCGCTGGCCAGTCGTGACTGGGACGCCATCGGCGAGCTCGATCTGGAGTGCCGTGTCTGCGTCGAGGATATCGTGGCGGAGGCGGCGGTCAACGAAGATGAGGTGCGCGGTAGCCTGGAGCAGTTGCTGGGGGTCTATCGGCAACTGATCGAGATTGCAAGTGGCGAGCGTCAATCAATAGTCGACGAGATGACGCAGATCCGTCAGGCGGAAAATGCCGCAAAGGTATACCATCTGTTCTCTTGACCACGGATGTGTAAAAACCAGCGCGCCATAAATTTGACTGTGTGCGGTTTTTTGACTTTACTAGTGGCTGTTTTCGAATTTCAGACGTCCGAACACTGACCATTCAGTCGGAATGATGTCGAGCATGCCCTCAGGGCGCCGATATGACTAGGGAAGTTGCTATTGCATGTGGCGTGAAACCAAAATCCTCCTGATCGATGACGACAGCGCCCGCCGCCGCGATCTGGCAGTGGTGCTGAACTTCCTCGGCGAAGAAAACCTGTCCTGTTCCAGTCAGGACTGGCAGCAAGCCGTCGAGTCGTTGAGCTCGAGCCGTGAAGTGCTGTGCGTACTGATCGGCACCGTGAATGCTCCAGCCAGTGTGCTGGGGCTCCTTAAGACAGTGGCTGGGTGGGATGAGTTCCTTCCGGTTCTGCTTTTGGGTGAAATTTCTTCTGCCGAGTTCCCCGACGACCTGCGTCGCCGGGTGCTCTCCAACCTCGAAATGCCGCCGAGCTACAGCCAGTTGCTCGACTCGCTGCACCGTGCCCAGGTCTATCGCGAGATGTATGACCAGGCCCGCGAGCGCGGCCGCCAGCGCGAGCCCAACCTGTTCCGCAGCCTGGTAGGCACCAGCCGTGCCATCCAGCACGTGCGGCAGATGATGCAGCAAGTGGCCGACACCGACGCCAGCGTGCTGATCCTGGGTGAGTCCGGTACCGGCAAGGAGGTGGTGGCGCGCAACCTGCACTACCACTCCAAGCGTCGCGAAGCGCCGTTCGTGCCGGTCAACTGCGGGGCGATCCCGGCGGAGCTGCTCGAAAGCGAGCTGTTCGGTCACGAGAAGGGCGCGTTCACCGGGGCGATCACCAGCCGCGCCGGGCGCTTCGAGCTGGCCAACGGCGGCACGTTGTTCCTCGACGAGATCGGCGACATGCCGCTGCCCATGCAGGTCAAGCTGCTGCGCGTGCTGCAGGAGCGCACCTTCGAGCGGGTGGGCAGCAACAAGACCCAGAGCATCGATGTGCGCATCATCGCCGCGACCCACAAGAACCTCGAGAGCATGATCGAGGACGGGACCTTCCGCGAAGACCTCTACTACCGGTTGAACGTCTTCCCCATCGAGATGGCGCCGCTGCGCGAGCGTGTCGAGGATATCCCGCTGCTGATGAACGAGCTGATCTCGCGCATGGAGCACGAGAAGCGCGGCTCGATCCGCTTCAATTCGGCGGCGATCATGTCGCTGTGCCGGCATGGCTGGCCGGGCAACGTGCGTGAGCTGGCCAACCTGGTCGAGCGCATGGCGATCATGCACCCCTATGGGGTGATCGGCGTGTCGGAACTTCCGAAGAAATTCCGCTATGTCGATGACGAGGACGAGCAGTTGGTGGACAGCCTGCGCAGCGACCTCGAGGAGCGCGTGGCGATCAACGGCAGCACGCCGAACTTCGCCAGCCATGCCATGCTGCCACCGGAAGGGCTCGACCTGAAGGACTATCTCGGCGGTCTTGAGCAGGGGCTGATCCAGCAGGCGCTGGATGACGCCAATGGCATCGTTGCCCGTGCCGCGGAGCGGCTGCGTATCCGTCGTACCACGCTGGTGGAGAAGATGCGCAAGTACGGCATGAGCCGCCAGGGTGGCGAGGAACAGGCGGAGGATTGACGCCTGCGGTATCCGTCGAGGGCTATGGAAAGCCCCGCGGATGCAATGCCCCTACCTTTCGAAGGGGTGCAAAGCCCCGTGATCAGCGGTCTTGCGGCCGTTCATGAGCATGTTGCCCGGTTGTCTCTCGCCACCTCCGGCACGCGTATTGCTATATCGCTGGCAATACACCGTTTTTGACGGTCAGCCACGCGAGAGAGCACGATGCCCCAGGCCGCCCACATGTCCCGAGTCCCCGATCCGCAGGGGCGCACCCCGGTCGAGCAGGAAAGCCGACAGGGTCTTGAGCAGGCGTTCGCCCTGTTCAATCAGGTTTCCTCCCAGCTCAGCGAGTCGTACAGCATGCTCGAGGCGCGCGTCAGTGAGCTCAAGGGTGAGCTGGCGGTGGTCAGTGCCCAGCGCATGGCGGAGCTTGGCGAGAAGGAGCGGGTGGCCAATCGTTTGCAGAACCTGCTGGCCCTGTTGCCGGGTGGAGTGATCGTGATTGATGCGCAGGGCTGCGTGCGCGAGGCCAATCCGGCCGCGTGCGACCTGCTGGGCGAACCGCTGGTTGGTGAACTCTGGCGCCAGGTGATCGCACGCAGCTTCGCACCGCGCAAGGATGACGGCCATGAGGTGTCGCTGCGTGACGGTCGCCGCCTGTCGATCGCCACGCGCTCGCTGGATGCCGAGCCCGGGCAGTTGGTGCTGCTGACCGACCTCACCGAGACCCGTCGCCTGCAGGATCAGCTCTCGCGCCACGAACGCCTGTCGTCGCTCGGCCGCATGGTGGCCTCGCTGGCGCACCAGATCCGTACCCCACTGTCTGCGGCGATGCTCTATGCCAGCCATCTGGCCAGCAGCGAAAAAGCCTTGTCGGACGATACCCGGCAGCGCTTTGCCGGGAGCCTGAAGGAGCGCCTGCACGAACTGGAGCACCAGGTCCGCGACATGCTGGTGTTTGCCCGTGGCGAGCTGCCGCTGGGCGATCGGCTGACCCCCAAGGCATTGTTCCAGGCGTTGCAGCAGGCTGCGCAGGTCCATGTCCAGGGGCAGTCGGTGCGCTGGCAGTGCGATGTGCACCTTGGCGAGTTGCTGTGCAATCGCGACACCCTGGTGGGCGCGTTGCTCAACCTGATCGACAACGCCGTGCAGGCCAGCGAAGGGGTGGTACGGCTCAAGGTTCACCTGTACCGGCGCGACCAGCACCTGCACTTGTGTGTCAGTGATGCCGGCAGCGGTATCGATGCCGAGCTCCTGGCGCGGCTGGGCGAACCATTCCTCACCACCAAGTCGACCGGTACCGGGCTGGGCCTGGCGGTCGTCCAGGCCGTGGTGCGCGCTCACCAGGGTACAGTGCGGCTGCGTTCGAGGCCGGGCCGTGGCACCTGTGCGCAAGTGATCCTGCCATTGATCACCGCTGCGACGAAGGGGGAGCACTGATGGATATCAAGGTGCTGCTGGTCGAGGATGACCGCACTCTGCGCCAGGCGCTGGCGGACACCCTGGAGATCGGCGGTTTCGCCCATCTTGCCGTGGGCTCGGCCGAGGAGGCGCTGCAAGCGGTCGCGCGCGAGCCGTTCAGCCTGGTGGTCAGTGATGTGAACATGCCGGGCATGGATGGTCACCAGTTGCTGGCGCAACTGGGGCGCCATCATCCGCAACTGCCGGTGCTGCTGATGACGGCCCATGCCGCGGTGGAGCGGGCGGTCGACGCCATGCGCCAGGGGGCGGTCGACTACCTGGTCAAGCCGTTCGAGCCCAAGGCGCTGATCAGCCTGGTGGAGCGACACGCTGCGGGTCATCTCGAGGTGGGCGAGGAGGAGGGGCCGGTCGCCTGTGAGCCTGCCAGCCTGCAGCTGCTCGAGTTGGCGGCGCGGGTCGCGCGCAGCGACTCCACCGTGCTGATCTCGGGGGAGTCGGGTACCGGCAAGGAAGTGCTGGCGCGTTTCATTCATCAGCAGTCGCCCCGGGCGGCGGCGCCGTTCGTGGCGATCAACTGCGCGGCGATCCCCGACAATATGCTCGAAGCGACGCTGTTCGGTCACGAGAAGGGGGCCTTCACGGGCGCCATTGCCGCGCAGGCCGGCAAGTTCGAGCAAGCCGATGGCGGCACCTTGCTGCTCGACGAGATTTCCGAAATGCCGTTGGCGCTGCAGGCCAAACTGTTGCGGGTGTTGCAGGAGCGCGAGGTGGAGCGGGTCGGTGGGCGCAAGCCGATCGCCCTGGATATCCGGGTGCTGGCCACCACCAACCGCGACCTGGTAGGCGAGGTGGCGGCCGGGCGCTTTCGTGAAGATCTCTACTATCGCCTGTCGGTATTCCCACTGGCATGGCGTGCCCTGCGCGAACGTCCGGGGGATATCCTGCCGCTGGCCGAGCGCCTGCTGGCGCGCCATGTCGGCAAGATGAGGCATGCGCCGGTGCGCCTGTCCGCCGATGCCCGAGCCTGCCTGCAGGCGCATGCCTGGCCGGGCAATGTGCGCGAACTGGACAACGCCTTGCAGCGGGCACTGATCCTGCAGCAGGGCGGGGTGATCGAGGCGGCGGATTTCTGTCTGGCGGGCGTCATTCCATTGTCGGCTCCCTCCAGGGCCACGCCAGTGGTCGAGGACTGCGCGGTTGAGTCCATGGGCCTGGGCGACGACATGCGTCGCCACGAATACCAGATGATCATCGACACCTTGCGCGCCGAGCGCGGCCGTCGCAAGGAGGCTGCCGAGCGCTTGGGCATCAGCCCGCGCACCTTGCGCTACAAGCTGGCGCAGATGCGCGATGCGGGGCTCGATGTGGAAGCCAGCCTGTTTGGCTGATCAATTGTTTTGAATGTATGACGGGCGGGCTGGCACTCCTCTTGCTAGTCCCAGCCTATTCGCTGCATGAGTGTCAAAAAAATGCGGCCGCCGGAGAGAGAAGTCCATGACCCAAGGTGTTGAATTCAATCGTCTGATGATGGACATGCGCGCCATGAAGGCCGAAGCCATGTCCACGCCCAAGACCACTGCCGCGCCAGAACTGGCGCCAGGGCAGAGCAGCTTCGCCGACATGCTCGGCCAGGCGATTGGCAAGGTGCATGAAACCCAGCAGGCCTCCAGCCAACTGGCCAACGCCTTTGAAATCGGCAAGAGCGGTGTCGACCTGACTGACGTCATGATCGCCTCGCAGAAAGCCTCCGTGTCGTTCCAGGCATTGACCCAGGTGCGCAACAAGCTGGTACAGGCGTACCAGGACATCATGCAGATGCCGGTATAAGGGCGAGAGTGAGTCATGGCCGAAGCAGTCGTCGATAACGCCCCCGCCAAAAGTGGCCCGCCAGCGGCCAAGCCGCCGCTGTTCGGCATGGCGTTCCTGGAAAATATCTCGCAGATGCCCATGCTGCGGCAGGTTGGCCTGCTGGTCGGCCTGGCCGCCAGCGTGGCCATCGGCTTCGCCGTGGTGCTCTGGTCGCAGCAGCCGGATTACCGGCCGCTGTACGGCAGCCTTGCGGGCATGGACACCAAGCAGGTCATGGACACGCTTGCCTCCGCCGACATTCCCTATCACGTGGAACCGAACTCCGGTGCCCTGCTGGTCAAGGCCGACGACCTCTCCCGTGCGCGCCTGAAGCTGGCCGCCGCCGGCGTGGCGCCGAGCGACGGCAACGTCGGTTTCGAGTTGCTGGATAAAGAGCAGGGGCTGGGCACCAGCCAGTTCATGGAAACCACCCGCTACCGCCGCAGCCTGGAAGGCGAGCTGGCCCGTACCGTTTCCAGCCTGAACAATGTCAAGGCCGCGCGCGTGCACCTGGCGATCCCGAAAAGCTCGGTGTTCGTCCGTGACGAGCGCAAGCCCAGCGCCTCGGTACTGGTCGAGCTGTATCCGGGCCGCGCCCTGGAAGCCGGCCAGGTCATGGCCATCGTCAACCTCGTGGCCACCAGCGTTCCGGAGCTGGACAAGTCGCAGGTGACCGTGGTCGACCAGAAAGGCAACCTGCTTTCGGATCAACTGCAGGACACCGCCCTGAGCATGGCCGGCAAGCAGTTCGACTACAGCCGCCGCATGGAAGGCCTGCTGACCCAGCGCGTGCACAACATCCTGCAGCCGGTGCTGGGCAATGACCGCTACAAGGCCGAAGTGTCGGCCGACGTCGACTTCAGCGCCGTCGAGTCCACCTCCGAGCAGTTCAACCCTGACCAGCCGGCGCTGCGCAGCGAGCAGTCGGTCAACGAACAGCGCGCCAGCAGCCAGGGCCCGCAAGGTGTGCCGGGTGCCCTGAGCAACCAGCCGCCAGCCGGCGCCTCCGCGCCAGAGAACGCCCGTGCCGCCGCGACGCCGGCCGGTGCCATCCAGCCTGGCCAGCCGCTGGTGGACGCCAACGGCCAGCAGATCATGGACCCGGCCACCGGCCAGCCGATGCTCGCGCCGTACCCGAGCGACAAGCGCCAGCAGAGCACCAAGAACTTCGAACTGGACCGCTCCATCAGCCACACCCGCCAGCAGCAGGGTCGCCTGACCCGCCTGTCGGTGGCCGTGGTGGTGGATGACCAGGTCAAGCTCGACGCCGCCAGTGGCGAAGCCACACGCACCCCGTGGGGCGCCGAAGACCTGGCGCGCTTCACCCGCCTGGTGCAGGACGCCGTGGGCTTCGATGCCAGCCGTGGCGACAGCGTCACCGTGATCAACGTGCCGTTCGCCGCCGATCGTGGCGACGAGCTGGTCGACATTCCGTTCTACTCGCAGCCGTGGTTCTGGGACATCGTCAAGCAAGTGCTGGGCGTGCTGTTCATCCTGGTGCTGGTGTTCGGCGTGCTGCGTCCGGTGCTCACCAATATCACAGGTGGCGGCAAGCAGGCTGCCACGGACAGCGACATGGAGCTGGGCGGCATGATCGGTCTGGATGGCGAACTGGCCAACGACCGCGTCAGCCTGGGTGGCCCGACAAGCATTCTGTTGCCAAGCCCGAGCGAGGGTTACGAGGCACAGCTCAACGCAATCAAGGGCCTGGTGGCCGAAGACCCGGGCCGCGTGGCCCAGGTCGTGAAAGAGTGGATCAACGCCGATGAGTGACAATCGAGCCATTACCGCCAAGCTGAGCCGCGTCGACAAAGCGGCCATTCTCCTGCTCTCGCTCGGCGAGACCGATGCCGCGCAGGTACTGCGCCACATGGGGCCCAAGGAAGTGCAGCGGGTCGGTGTGGCCATGGCGCAGATGGGCAACGTCCATCGCGAGCAGGTCGAGCAGGTCATGAGCGAGTTCGTCGAGATCGTCGGCGACCAGACCAGCCTGGGTGTCGGCTCCGACGGCTACATTCGCAAGATGCTCAACCAGGCCCTCGGCGAGGACAAGGCCAACGGCCTGATCGACCGTATCCTGCTCGGTGGCAACACCAGCGGCCTGGACAGCCTCAAGTGGATGGAGCCGCGTGCCGTGGCCGACGTCATCCGCTACGAGCACCCGCAGATCCAGGCCATCGTGGTCGCCTACCTCGACCCCGACCAGGCCGGTGAGGTGCTGAGCAATTTCGACCACAAGGTGCGCCTGGACATCGTCCTGCGCGTCTCCTCGCTCAATACCGTGCAACCGGCGGCGCTCAAGGAACTCAACCAGATCCTCGAGAAGCAGTTCTCCGGCAACTCCAACGCCGCGCGCACCACCTTGGGTGGCATCAAGCGCGCCGCCGACATCATGAACTTCCTCGACAGTTCGGTGGAAGGCGCGCTGATGGACGCGATCCGCGAGATCGACAGCGACCTGTCGGAGCAGATCGAAGACCTGATGTTCGTCTTCAACAACCTGGCCGACGTCGACGACCGCGGTATCCAGGCGCTGCTGCGCGAGGTGTCCTCCGACGTGCTGGTGGTGTCGCTCAAGGGCGCCGACGAAAAGGTCAAGGACAAGGTCTTCAAGAACATGTCCAAGCGCGCCTCGGAACTGCTGCGCGACGACCTGGAGGCGAAAGGGCCGGTGCGGGTCAGCGACGTGGAAACGGCGCAGAAGGAAATCCTCACCATCGCCCGACGCATGGCCGAGGCCGGCGAAATCGTGCTTGGCGGCAAGGGTGCCGAGGAAATGATCTGACCTGCGGGGCGAAGCGGTCCTTGTGGGAGCGGCCTTGCGCCGCGAAAGGGCTGCGCAGCCTTGATGTCACCGCAGAATGCCGGGGCTGCCTTGCAGCCCTTTCGCGGCACAAGGCCGCTCCTACAGGGGGCGCGTTGGTTGCAGATGGCTTTTGAGTACCTGAAAACATGTCTACCACCGAACATCCCAGCGACCTGATCCGCGCCCGCGACCTCGAGGGTGTCGATGTCTGGGCGTTGCCCAGCTTCGACCCCGAGCCTGAGCCGGTACCCGAGCCTGAGCCCGAGGTCGTCGAAGAGGAAATCGAGGAAGTGCCGCTGGAGGAAGTCCAGCCACTGACCCTCGAAGAACTCGAAGCCATCCGCCAGGAGGCCTACAACGAAGGTTTCGCCACCGGTGAGCGCGAAGGTTTCCATAGCACCCAGCTGAAGGTGCGCCAGGAGGCCGAAGTCGCCCTGGCGGCGAAGCTGGCGAGCCTGGAGCAGCTCATGGGTCATCTGCTCGAGCCGATCGCCGAGCAGGATACCCAGATCGAGAAAGGCATGGTGCAACTGGTGGCGCACATGGCGCGCCAGGTCATCGGCCGCGAGCTGCGCACCGACTCCAGCCATATCACCCATGTCCTGCGCGAAGCCTTGAAGCTGCTGCCCATGGGCGCCGACAACATTCGCATCCATCTCAACCCCCAGGATTTCGAACTGGCCAAGGCCCTGCGCGAGCGCCACGAGGAAAGCTGGAAGCTGCTCGAGGATGAGGCGTTGTTGCCGGGAGGTTGCCGCATCGAGACCGCCCACAGCCGTATCGACGCGACCATGGAGACGCGAATCGAGAAGGCCGTGGCGCAGCTGTTCGACCAGTCCCACGACCATTCGCTGCATCCTGCCGCGCCGGATATCTCCATCGAGCTCGAGGACCAGCCGGGAGCCGCTGATGCGCCTTGATCGCACCAGCTTCGGCAAGCGCCTCGAAGGTTACGCCGATGCCATCCGCTTGCCGGACCAGCCGGTGGTGGAAGGCCGCCTGCTGCGCATGGTCGGGTTGACCCTGGAGGCCGAGGGCCTGCGCGCCGCCGTGGGCAGCCGCTGCCTGGTGATCAACGACGACAGCTATCACCCGGTGCAGGTCGAAGCCGAAGTGATGGGCTTCTCCGGTGACAAGGTGTTCCTCATGCCGGTCGGCAGCATCGCCGGCCTGGCCCCGGGAGCCCGGGTGGTGCCGCTGGATGACAGTGGCCGCCTGCCCATGGGCATGAGCATGCTCGGGCGGGTGCTCGACGGTGCCGGCCGGGCCCTGGATGGCAAGGGTGGGATGAAGGCCGAGGACTGGGTGCCGATGGATGGCCCGGTCATCAACCCGCTCAACCGCGACCCCATTAGCCAGCCGCTGGATGTCGGCATTCGCAGCATCAATGGCTTGCTGACGGTCGGGCGCGGCCAGCGTCTTGGCCTGTTCGCCGGCACCGGTGTCGGTAAGTCGGTGTTGCTGGGCATGATGACCTGCTTCACTGAAGCCGAGATCATCGTCGTCGGGCTGATCGGTGAGCGTGGTCGCGAAGTGAAGGAATTCATCGAGCACATCCTCGGTGAGGAAGGGCTCAAGCGTTCGGTCGTGGTCGCGTCGCCTGCGGACGACGCCCCGTTGATGCGGCTGCGCGCGGCGATGTATTGCACGCGAATTGCCGAGTATTTCCGCGACAAGGGCAAGAACGTCCTGTTGCTGATGGACTCCCTGACCCGTTTCGCCCAGGCCCAGCGCGAAATCGCCCTGGCCATCGGCGAGCCACCCGCCACCCGTGGCTATCCGCCTTCGGTGTTCGCCAAGCTGCCCAAGCTGGTGGAGCGGGCGGGTAACGGCGAGCCGGGTGGCGGGTCGATCACGGCGTTCTATACCGTGCTATCCGAAGGCGACGACCAGCAGGACCCGATCGCCGACTCGGCGCGGGGTGTGCTCGACGGCCACTTCGTGCTGTCGCGGCGCCTGGCCGAGGAAGGGCACTACCCGGCCATCGATATCGAAGCGTCCATCAGCCGGGTCATGCCCCAGGTGGTCGACCCCGACCACCTGCGCCAGGCGCAGAAGTTCAAGCAGCTGTGGTCGCGCCTGTCGCAGAGCCGCGACCTGATCAGCGTCGGCGCCTATGTGGCCGGTGGCGACGTGGAGACCGACCTGGCCATCGCCCTGCAGCCCAAGCTGGTGGACTTCCTGCGCCAGGGTCTGGACGAAAATGTCGGCATGGCCCAGAGCCGCGAAGAGCTGGGCGCAATCTTCGTGCCGCCGGCGGGGTGATAGGTCATGGCCCAGCCAAGTCGCGCCGCGCGCCTGGTGCCGGTGGTGGAGATGGCCGAAGAGGCCGAGCGCAAGGCTGCCCAGCGGGTGGGGCATTTCCAGCGGCTGGTCAGTGACGCCCAGGTCAAGCTGGCGGAACTTGAGAGTTTCCGCGAAGCCTATCAGATGCAGTGGATCAATCGCGGCGGGCAGGGCGTCGATGGCAGCTGGCTGCTCAACTACCAGCGTTTCCTTGCGCAGCTGGAAACCGCGATGACCCAGCAGCGCCAGAGCCTGACCTGGCACCAGAACAACCTCAATAACGCGCGCAACACCTGGCAGCAGGCCTATGCCCGGGTGGAGGGGCTGCGCAAGCTGGTGCAGCGCTACCTGGACGAGGCCCGTCGAGCCGAGGACAAGCGCGAGCAGCGCCTGCTCGACGAACTTTCCCAGCGCCTGCCGCGCCACGCTCCCCTGTAGGAGCCAGCTTGCTGGCGAATCGTGGTGTCCGGGTTCGCCAGCAAGCTGGCTCCTACAGAGGTTTGGGAAAAACCGCTTGGCTTGCGGGGTGCCGGGCTGGCTGCTAAACCTTCAGATGTTGTATTAGCCATCACCGAAGGAATCGCTGGCATGGCAGTCGAGACTGATTTTTCACAGGACGGGAAACAGCTGACGATCAAGGTCAAGGGTCGTTTCGATTTCGGCAAGCATCAGGAATTCAGGGACGCCTACGAGCGTCGCCAGCCGGACTCGGTGATCGTTGATCTGAAAGAGGCCACCTATCTGGACAGCTCCGCGTTGGGCATGCTGCTGTTGCTGCGTGATCATGTCGGGGGGGATGAGCCGGATATCCGCGTGGTCCACGCCAGCCCCGACGTTCGCAAGATCCTGGCTATCTCCAATTTTGAAAAGCTGTTCGACATCAGTTGAATGCCGTCATGCCTGCCGAACAGGCGTTGACCGTGCTGATCGCCGAGGACGGCGCCGCGGACCGCATGCTGCTGGCGCAGATCGTGCGGCGCCAGGGGCATGAGGTCATCACCGCGGAGAACGGCGAGCAGGCGGTGGCGGTGTTCGCCGAGCAGCGGCCGCAATTGGTCTTGCTGGATGCACTGATGCCGGTGATGGATGGCTTCGAGGCGGCGCGGCGGATCAAAGCGCTGGCGGGTGAGGCGTTGGTGCCGATCATCTTTCTGACCTCGCTCAACGAAGAAGAGGGGCTGGTGCGTTGCCTGGAGGCCGGAGGCGACGACTTCATGGCCAAGCCCTACAGCGCGGTGATCCTGGGCGCCAAGATTCGCGCCATGGACCGTTTGCGCCGGTTGCAGGCCGTGGTGCTGGAGCAGCGCGACCAGATCACCCGCCATCACCATCATCTGCTCAACGAGCAGCGGGTGGCCAAGGCCGTGTTCGACAAGGTCGCGCATTCCGGCTGCCTCAATGCGTCGAACATCCGCTACCTGCAGTCGCCTTATGCGTTGTTCAACGGCGACCTGCTGCTGGCCGCCTTCACGCCGTCCGGCGATATGCACGTTCTGCTGGGGGACTTCACCGGGCATGGCCTGCCGGCAGCGGTCGGCGCCATGCCCCTGGCGGAAGTCTTCTACGGCATGACGGCCAAGGGCTACGGCCTGGTCGAGACGCTGCGCGAGATGAACGCCAAGCTCAAGCGCATCCTGCCGGTGGACATGTTCTGCTGCGCGCTGCTGCTCAACTTGAGCTTCCAGCGTGGGACGGTGGAGATCTGGAATGGCGGGATGCCGGATGGCTACCAGCTTTCGGCGCAAGGTGAGGTGCTGGCGGTAATGCCTTCGCGTCATCTGCCCCTGGGGATCCTGGCACCTGATCAGTTCGACGACACCACCGAGGTCATGCCGCTTGCCGTGGGGGAGCGGTTGTTTCTGCTGTCCGACGGCGTGATCGACAGCGGCGATGCGCAGGAATGCCTGTTCGGTGTGGCGCGGCTGCGTCAGGTGCTGGCTGAAAATCGTCAGCCCGCGCTGTTGTTCGAGGAGGTCATGCAGGCGCTGGAGCGCTTCGGTGGCCAGACCCGGGACGACATCAGCCTGTGCGACATCCGCATGCTGGCGCCTGCGGATGTCGTGCCGCAGGCGGTGGTCTACTCCGACAGTGGGCGCTCGAGCCCGCTGGAGTGGGCGTTGAACTTCACCTTGCGTGGCGAGAGCCTCAGGCGTTTCAACCCGGTGCCTTACCTGGTGCAGCTCTTGCAGGAAATACATGGCCTGCGGCCTGTCAGCGGGATGCTGCACAGTGTGTTGAGCGAGTTGTATTCCAATGCCCTGGAGCACGGTGTGCTGGGGTTGGATTCGCGCCTCAAGCGCGACGCGCAGGGCTTCTCCGAGTACTATCGTCAACGGGGGCAGCGCCTGGCGGGCGGCATCGAGGGGTTTGTCGAAATCGCCCTGTTGGTGGAGCCGCGCGGTGAGGGCGGGCATCTGAGGATCGAGGTTCGCGACAGCGGTGCCGGGTTCGATGTTGCGCGAATGCTTGCGCTGGCGCCGGTCGAGCAGGGCTTCAGTGGGCGTGGGTTGGGTTTGGTTCGCCGCCTGGGTTGCCGCGCTCAGTGGCTTGAGGGTGGGCGCCTGGCGCGGGTGGAGTTCGAGTGGTGAGTCGAGGGTTGGCCCGAAGTGAGCTTCGGGCCGAGGTGTAAACAGGCTTGATCAAGGAGTGAGCAAGTGGTGGACGTGCATATCGATCACAAGGTGCTCAGTGACCTTCGGGAGGTCATGGAGGACGGCTACCCGCAATTGCTGGAAACCTTCCTCGAGGACTCCGAGCGACGTCTCAATCAGCTGCACGAAGCCAAGGATGCCGGTGAACTCGGGATGGCGGCGCACAGCTTCAAGGGCAGCAGCAGCAACATGGGGGCCGTGGGCCTGGCCGGTCTCTGCCAGCAACTGGAGGATCGCGTGCGCCAGGTGCCGCTGTACGGTATCGAAGACCTGATCAATCGCATCGACCAGGAGTACCTGGAGGTGCAGCGCTTCTATCGGAACGAGCGGCAACGGATTTCCGCAGGTTAGGAAACCTGGCGCGAGTTTTGCCTGTCTTTGCCTGGACGTAATTTTCATGTTTCTGGCGCGGAGACTTTTCAATGCCTGTCGCATCCAATCCATTGTTGCAAGCCGGCCTGCTGGGCAAGGCAGCGCGTCCGGCCGCCAGTGTGGCCGACAAACCGCTGCAGGCGGCGGGTGACCAAGGCGCGGGCTTCGATCAAGTCATGGCCCGGCAAGGGCGTGACGCGGCCCCGGCGCGCGATGACAAGGTTTCCCCGGGCGCTTCGGGGCAAGCCAAACCCAAGGACAAAGTCGACGCCTCCAGCGGCAACAAGGATGGCAATGCTGCGCCTGCGGTTGCCGATGGCGGCAAGAAGTTGCCCGTCACGGACAAGCCGCCCGTTGCCGATGGCAGTGACGAGGCTGCTGACAGTGGTGCTTCGGCGCTCGTGGATGCCAGCCTGGTTGCCGGGCAGGTGACCGACGCCCAGCCAGGCGCCCAGTTGTTGCAGGCCCAGGCCGAGGCGGTTGCGCCCGTGCTGCAGGCTGCGGTCCAGCCGCCAGTGCCGCCTGCTCCTGCGCCAGTCCCAACCCCTGTAGTCGAAGAGCAGCCCGTGCAGGCGGCGTTCGACCCGGAGGTCGACCCGTTGGCCGATATGCCGACGTTGCGCCTGGCGCTTGAGCAGAATGCGCAGGCGCGCGGTACCACCTCGGCGCATGCCGGCAGCGCTCGCGCCGACCAGGGGCAGCAGGCGGCGGAAACCAATCAGGCGCCCGTCAATACCTTGGCGAACCTGACCGAGAAGGTCGAGGCTGAGGCGGGCCGATCCGAGCATGGTGAAAAAGGCTTTGCCGGGTTGCTCGACGACGGCCTCAAGGACCTCAAGAGCGCCAGCAGCGACACGCGGGTGGATGACTTCGCCAATCGCCTGGCCAGCCTCACCCAGGCGGCCACGCCGAAGACGGCCAACGCCGTGCCTGTCACGCCGAGCCCGTTGCAGCAACCTTTGCAGATGAACCAGGGCGCCTGGACCGAAGGGTTGGTGAACCGGGTCATGTACCTGTCCAGCCAGAACCTCAAGTCGGCCGATATCCAGCTTGAGCCTGCCGAGCTCGGTCGCCTGGACATCCGCGTCAATGTGGCGGCGGACCAGCCCACGCAGATCCACTTCATCAGTGGTCACGCGGGCGTGCGCGACGCTCTGGACAGCCAGGCCCACCGTTTGCGCGAATTGTTCGCCCAGCAGGGGTTGGCCCAGCCTGATGTCAGTGTCGCCGACCAGTCACGAGGTCAGCAGCAACAGCAGCAGGCGCAGCAGGAGGGCTCGAACCTCTCTGGCGTAGCGGCCCGTCGCGCCGAGCGCGGTGAGGGTGAGCCAGGTGAGTTGGCCGATGCCGCTCGTCCGGTGGAGCAGCAGGTCGTCATCGGCGACAGCGTGGTCGACTACTACGCCTGATCCCGCCAGGGGTCTTCTGTAGGAGCGGCTTCAGCCGCGATGCCGCCACCACGGTGCCTGACACCCGCGTTGCGGGTGATCGCGGCTAAAGCCGCTCCTACAGACAAATCTGGCATAACACTTGCTCAAGCCACGTCATCCTACTTAGAAACCCTGTTGGACGACGGATTATTGGCATGGCGAAGAGCGACGCAGTGAAAGACCCCGCCACTAAAGGCAAACTCAAGCTGATCCTGCTGCTGGTGCTGGCCTTGCTGCTGGCGGTCGGCCTGTCGGTGGGCGCGACCTGGTTCTTCATGCACAAGAGCGAGTCGGCGCCTGCCGTGGACCCGGCCCAGGCCAACGTCAAGGCGGCGGCGATCTATGAACCCCTGGCGCCGGCCTTCGTGGTCAACTTCAACCAGAACGGGCGCCAGCGCTACATGCAGGTGAGCATCACCATGCAGGGTCGTAGCCAGGCGGACCTGGAAGCGCTGAAAGTGCACATGCCGGTCATCCGCAACAACCTGGTCATGATGTTCTCCGGGCAGGGCTTCGACACCCTCGCCAGCAGCCCGGTCGGGCAGGAGATGCTGCGTCAGAAAGCCACCGCGGTGGTGCAGGAAGTGGCGCAGAAAGAAGTCGGCAGGCCGGTCGTCGACCAGCTGCTGTTCACCAATTTCGTATTGCAGTAGGAGCACATAGATGGCCGTGCAGGACCTGCTGTCCCAGGATGAGATCGACGCCCTGCTGCATGGGGTGGACGATGGTCTGGTACAAACCGAAAGTGCTGGCGAGCCCGGCAGCATCAAGAGCTACGACCTGACCAGTCAGGACCGTATCGTGCGGGGTCGCATGCCGACCCTGGAAATGATCAACGAGCGCTTTGCCCGCTATACCCGCATCAGCATGTTCAACCTGCTGCGCCGTTCCGCGGATGTGGCCGTGGGCGGCGTGCAGGTGATGAAGTTTGGCGAGTACGTGCACTCGCTGTACGTGCCCACCAGCCTCAACCTGGTCAAGATCAAGCCGCTGCGCGGTACCGCGCTGTTCATCCTCGACGCCAAGCTGGTGTTCAAGCTGGTGGACAACTTCTTCGGTGGCGATGGTCGCCACGCCAAGATCGAAGGGCGTGAGTTCACCCCCACCGAGCTGCGCGTGGTACGCATGGTGCTGGACCAGTGCTTCGTCGACCTCAAGGAGGCATGGCAGGCGATCATGCCGGTCAACTTCGAGTACATCAACTCCGAGGTCAACCCGGCCATGGCCAACATCGTCGGCCCCAGCGAGGCGGTGGTGGTCTCGACCTTCCACATCGAACTCGATGGCGGTGGCGGCGACCTGCACGTGACCATGCCGTACTCGATGATCGAGCCGGTGCGCGAGATGCTCGATGCCGGTTTCCAGTCCGACCTGGACGACCAGGACGAGCGCTGGGTCAAGGCCCTGCGCGAGGACGTGCTGGACGTCGCGGTGCCGATGTCGGCCACCGTTGCCCGTCGCCAGCTCAAGCTGCGCGACATCCTGCACATGCAGCCGGGTGACGTGATCCCGGTGGAGCTGCCCGAGCACCTGGTCCTGCGGGCCAACGGTGTACCGGCGTTCAAGGCGCGACTGGGTTCGCACAAGGGCACCCTGGCGCTGCAGATCATCGACCCGATCGAACGCCGCTGATGGCGCGTCGATCGCTCTAAACGTATTGAAAGGTTGTCGAGGAAATCATGGCTAACGAAAACGAGATCAGCTCCCCCGAGGAACAGGCCCTGGCCGATGAGTGGGCTGCGGCCCTCGAAGAAACCGGCGATGCCGGGCAGGCCGATATCGATGCCCTGCTCGGTGGTGACGCCGGTCACGCCGGTGGTGATCGCCTGCCGATGGAAGAGTTCGCAAGCTCGCCCAAGCTCAACGAGAACGTCAGTCTCGAAGGCCCCAACCTGGATGTGATCCTGGATATTCCGGTGAGCATCTCCATGGAAGTGGGCAGCACCGAGATCAACATCCGCAACCTGCTGCAGCTCAACCAGGGCTCGGTGATCGAGCTCGACCGCCTGGCCGGCGAGCCGCTGGACGTGTTGGTCAACGGCACCCTGATCGCCCACGGCGAGGTGGTGGTGGTCAACGAAAAGTTCGGCATTCGCCTGACCGACGTGATCAGCCCCAGCGAACGTATCAAGAAGCTGCGCTGAGTGAAGGGCATGGTGCGGGCCGTGACGGCCTTCGCTGCGCTGCTGGTCAGCGAGGCGGTGATCGCCGCCGAGCCCGCCACCGTGGTGGTGCCGGCAGCGACCTCGGGCAGCGTGAGCGGGCAGTTGGCGCAGATGGTCTTCGGCCTGTTGCTGGTGGTCGGCCTGATCTTCTTTCTGGCCTGGCTGCTGCGGCGCATGCAGGGTACCGCGCAGCGTGGCGCGCCGGTGATCGAGATCGTCGGCAGTCGTGCCATCGGCCCGCGTGACCGGCTGTTGCTGGTGCAGGTCGGCAAGGAGCAGATCCTGATCGGCCATACCCCGGGCAGCATCGAGGCCTTGCACGTGCTCGCCGAGCCGGTCGAGGTGCCTGCTGGCGCGCGCCAGGCCGCGCCGGAATTCGCCCAGCGGCTGCTCGAGCTGATGGGCAAGGATCATAAGGACAAGAAGTGATGATGGGCGCCTTGCGCATGCTGTTGACCCTGGCGCTGCTGCTGGCCGCGCCGCTGGCCCTGGCCGCCGACCCGCTGTCGATCCCGGCCATCACCTTGTCCAATGGGGCGGACGGGCAGCAGGAGTACTCGGTCAGCCTGCAGATCCTGCTAATCATGACGGCGCTGAGCTTCATTCCGGCGTTCGTCATCCTGATGACCAGCTTCACCCGGATCATCATCGTCTTCTCCATCCTGCGCCAGGCCCTGGGCCTGCAGCAGACGCCATCGAACCAGGTGCTCACGGGCATGGCGCTGTTCCTGACCATGTTCATCATGGCGCCGGTGTTCGAGCGGGTGAACAAGGACGCCATCCAGCCCTACCTGGCCGAGCAGATGACCGCCCAGCAGGCCATCGACAAGGCCCAGGGGCCGCTCAAGGACTTCATGCTGGCGCAGACCCGGCAGAGCGACCTCGACCTGTTCATGCGCCTGTCCAAGCGCACCGACATCGCCGGGCCCGACCAGGTGCCGCTGACTATCCTGGTGCCGGCGTTCGTCACTTCCGAACTCAAGACCGCGTTCCAGATCGGCTTCATGATCTTCATTCCGTTCCTGATCATCGACATGGTGGTCGCCAGCGTGCTGATGGCGATGGGCATGATGATGCTGTCGCCGCTGATCATCTCGTTGCCGTTCAAGATCATGCTGTTCGTGCTGGTCGATGGCTGGGCGCTGATCATGGGCACCCTGGCCGGCAGTTTCGGTGGCGTCTGACGCCATCCAGGAGGGTTTTGCATGACACCTGAAGTTGCAGTCGACCTGTTCCGCAACGCCTTGTGGCTGACCACCCTGATGGTGGCCGTGCTGGTGGTGCCCAGCCTGCTGGTAGGCCTGGTGGTGGCCATGTTCCAGGCCGCCACGCAGATCAACGAACAGACCTTGAGCTTCCTGCCGCGCCTGCTGGTGATGCTGATCACGCTGATCGTCGCCGGGCCGTGGCTGGTGCAGAAGTTCATGGAGTACTTCATCGGCCTGTACACCAGCATTCCACAGCTGATCGGTTGACGCTGCGATGCTCGAGCTGACCGACACGCAGATCGGTACCTGGGTCGCCACCTTCATCCTGCCGTTGTTCCGGGTGACGGCGCTGTTGATGACCATGCCGATCTTCGGCACCAAGATGCTGCCGGCGCGGGTGCGCTTGTACGCCGCCGTGGCCATTACCGTGGTGATCGTGCCGGGCCTGCCGCCGCTGCCTGAAATCGACCCGCTGAGCCTGCGCGGGGTGTTGCTGTGCGGGGAGCAGATCATTGTCGGTGCGTTGTTCGGCTTCTCCCTGCAGCTGCTGTTCCAGGCCTTCGTGGTGGCGGGGCAGATCGTCGCGGTGCAGATGGGCATGGCCTTCGCATCGATGGTCGACCCGGCCAACGGCGTCAACGTCGCGGTGGTCAGCCAGTTCATGACCATGCTGGTGAGCGTGCTGTTCCTGGTGATGAACGGCCACTTGGTGGCATTCGAGATCCTCACTGAAAGCTTCACCACCCTGCCGGTGGGCAATGCGCTGGTGGTCAATCATTTCTGGGAAATGGCCGGGCGCCTGAGTTGGGTGCTGGGGGCGGGGCTGTTGCTGATTCTGCCGGCGATCGCCGCGCTGCTGGTGGTCAACGTCGCGTTTGGCGTGATGACGCGGGCGGCGCCGCAACTGAACATCTTTTCCATCGGTTTCCCGCTGACCCTGGTGCTGGGGCTCGGCATCTTCTGGGTCGGCCTGGCCGATATTCTTTCCCACTACCAGGCACTGGCCAGCGAAGCGCTGCAGTGGCTGCGTGAACTGGCACGGGCGCGCTGAGCATGGCGGAGAGCGAAAGCGGTCAGGACAAGACGGAAGAACCCACCGACAAACGCAAGCGCGACGCGCGCGAGAAAGGTGAGATCGCTCGGTCCAAGGAGCTGAACACGGTGGCGGTGACGCTGGCGGGTGCTGGCGGGTTGTTGGCGTTCGGTGGGCAGATGGCCGAAACGTTGATGACGCTGATGCGTGCGAACTTCACCCTCACCCGTGAGGTGATCGTGGATGAGCGCAGCATGGGCGCGTTCCTGCTGGCGTCGGGCAAGATGGCGATCTGGTCGGTGCAGCCGGTGATGATCCTGCTGTTCGTGATCTCCTTTGTCGCGCCCATCGCCCTGGGTGGTTTCCTGTTCTCGGGTAGCCTGCTGCAGCCCAAGTTCAGCCGGATGAACCCGTTGGCGGGGATCAAGCGCATGTTTTCCCTGCATGCGCTGACCGAGTTGCTCAAGGCCATTGCCAAGTTCCTGGTGATCCTGGTGGTGGCGCTGGTGGTCCTGGCCAGTGACCGCCAGGCGTTGCTGTCGATTGCCAACGAGCCGCTGGAGCAGGCGGTGATCCATGCCGTGCAGGTGGTGGGCTGGAGTGCCTTGTGGATGGCGGCCGGTTTGCTGTTGATTGCGGCGGCGGACGTGCCGTTCCAGCTCTGGCAGGCGCACAAGAAACTGAAGATGACCAAACAGGAAGTGCGTGACGAGTACAAGGACTCCGAAGGCAAGCCTGAGGTGAAGCAGCGCATTCGCCAGCTGCAGCGGGAGGCTTCGCAGCGTCGCATGATGGCGGCGGTGCCCGAGGCCGACGTGATCATCACCAACCCGACGCACTATGCGGTGGCGTTGCAGTATGACCCGGAGAAGGGTGGGGCGGCGCCGTTGCTGCTGGCCAAGGGCACCGACTTCCTGGCGCTGAAGATGCGGGAGATCGGGGTCGAGCACAAGGTGCAGATCCTCGAGTCGCCGGCGCTGGCGCGGGCTATCTACTATTCCACCGAACTGGAAGAGGAGATTCCGGCGGGGTTGTACCTGGCGGTGGCGCAGGTGTTGGCCTATGTGTTCCAGATTCGCCAGTACCGGGCGGGCAAGGGCAAGGCGCCGGAGCCGTTGAAGAAAGATCTGCCGATTCCCGAGGATTTGCGGCGCGATAGTTGAGGTTGGCCGGTTCGGGCACCGCTTGTGCGGTGCATCGCGGATGAATCCGCTCCTACAGAATGCCGATAAGTCGCGTCGGACACACATGGTGTGTAGGAGCGGATTCATCCGCGATGCGCCGCGCGGGCGGCGCTCGATCTCAATACCCCTGCAAAAAAATCGCCTGCCCCCTGTCCGCCAACGCGCGATCCAAAGCCCGCGCCCGCAAAAAATCCCCACCCTCAAAAAAGTTGGAAGGCTTCTTGCAAAGGCAGCGCCAGGCGCCACGCAGGCGTCAAAGTTTTTGCTTGAAGAGGACTCGCGGTGGATCGCACTCAGTTAATCAGCAACGCCCGCAACAACCTGGCCGGTCTCGGCCGGGGCAACCTCGGCGTGCCGCTGCTGCTGCTGGTGATGCTGGCAATGATGATGTTGCCGATTCCACCGTTCCTGCTCGACGTCTTCTTCACCTTCAACATCGCCCTGTCGATCGTGGTCCTGCTGGTCTGCGTCTACGCCCTGCGCCCGCTGGACTTCGCCGCCTTCCCCACCATCCTGCTGGTCGCCACGTTGCTGCGCCTGGCGCTGAACGTCGCCTCCACCCGTGTGGTCATGCTCCATGGCCAGGAAGGCCATGGCGCCGCGGGCAAGGTGATCCAGGCCTTCGGCGAGGTGGTGATCGGCGGCAACTATGTCGTGGGTGCGGTGGTGTTCGCCATCCTCATGATCATCAACTTCGTGGTCGTGACCAAGGGTGCCGGGCGTATCTCCGAAGTGAGCGCGCGCTTCACCCTAGACGCCATGCCCGGCAAGCAGATGGCCATCGACGCCGACCTCAACGCCGGCCTGATCGACCAGGCCCAGGCCAAGTCCCGTCGCGCCGAAGTCGCCCAGGAAGCCGAGTTCTACGGCTCGATGGACGGTGCCAGCAAGTTCGTCCGTGGCGACGCCATCGCTGGCCTGCTGATCCTGTTCATCAACCTCATCGGCGGCATGCTCATCGGCATGCTGCAGCACAACATGTCCTTCGCCGATGCCGGCAAGGTCTACGCCCTGCTGACCATTGGTGACGGTTTGGTGGCGCAATTGCCATCACTGTTGCTGTCCACCGCCGCCGCGATCATGGTCACCCGTGCCTCGGGCTCCGAGGACATGGGCAAGCTGATCAACCGGCAGATGTTCGATTCGCCCAAGGCCCTGGCGGTGTCCGCCGGCCTGATGATCGTCATGGGCCTGGTGCCGGGCATGCCGCACATCGCCTTCCTCAGCCTGGGCCTGCTGGCCGCCGGTGGCGCCTACCTGGTGTGGAAGAAGCAGCAGAAGGCCAAGGTCGAGGCCGCTCAGGAGCTTCAGCGTCAGCAAGACCTGCTGCCATCGCCGCAGCGCGCGCTGGAAACCAAGGAGCTGGGCTGGGATGACGTCACCCCCATCGACATGATCGGCCTGGAAGTGGGCTATCGCCTGATTCCGCTGGTCGACCGCAACCAGGGTGGCCAGCTGCTGGCGCGGATCAAAGGGGTGCGCAAGAAGCTTTCGCAAGACCTGGGCTTTCTCATGCCCACCGTGCACATCCGCGACAACCTCGACTTGCAACCCAGCGCCTATCGGCTGACGCTGATGGGGGTGATCCTCGCCGAGGCGGAGATCTACCCCGACCGCGAACTGGCGATCAACCCCGGGCAGGTGTTCGGTTCCCTCAACGGTATTGCCGCCCGCGATCCGGCGTTCGGCCTGGAAGCGGTATGGATCGATATCGCCCAGCGTGCGCAGGCGCAGTCACTGGGCTATACGGTGGTGGATGCCAGCACGGTGGTCGCCACGCACTTGAACCAGATCCTGCAGAAGCACTGCCATGAGCTGATCGGTCACGAAGAGGTCCAGCAACTGCTGCAGGTGCTGGCCAAGGTCTCGCCGAAACTGGCTGAAGAGGTGGTGCCGGGTGTCATTTCCTTGTCGGGCCTGCTCAAGGTCCTGCAGGCGTTGCTTGCCGAGCAAGTGCCGGTGCGTGACATCCGCAGCATTGCCGAAGCCATCGCCAACAACGCCAACAAGAGTCAAGATACCGCCGCGCTGGTGGCGGTGGTGCGGGTCGGATTGTGTCGCGCCATCGTGCAAAGCATTGTCGGCGTTGAGTCCGAGCTGCCTGTGATCACCCTTGAGCCAAGGTTGGAACAGATCTTGCTCAATAGTCTGCAAAGGGCCGGGCAGGGTCAGGAAGATGGTGTTCTTCTTGAGCCAAGCATGGCCGAAAAGCTTCAGCGTTCGTTGATCGAGGCAGCCCAGCGTCAGGAAATGCAGGGCTCGCCGGCCATCCTCCTGGTGGCCGGCCCGATCCGGGCCATGCTGTCGCGCTTCGGCCGCCTGGCTGTACCGAATTTGCATGTTTTGGCGTATCAGGAAATACCTGACAACAAGCAAGTCACCATCGTTGCCACCGTGGGCCCAAATGGCTGAGGTAGTGGGTTATGCAAGTTAAGCGTTTTTTCGCCGCCGATATGCGTCAGGCCATGAAGCTGGTCCGGGATGAGCTCGGCTCCGACGCCGCCATCATCGGCAACCGGCGCATCGCTGGCGGTGTCGAGTTGACGGCCGCGCTGGACTACAAGCTGTCCGCCCTGGCCCCACGCGTACCCAACGCCGAGCTCGAGGACGAGTTGCGCAAGACGCAGTCGCGCATCGTCACCGCCCAGGCGCAGATCAATGATCGCAGTGAGCTGGGCGAGGGTAACCGCCAGCTGTTCGCCGGTCAGTCGCTGACGGCCTCCGAGCCGCTGGTCGAGCCTCATGTCGATGAGCCGGCGCCAGTCGCCGCGCCCCCGCAGCCGGCGGTAGACCCGCGCCTGTTCGACGCCATGCGCTTCGAGCTGACCGGCCTGCGTGAGCTGCTTGAAGTACAACTTGGCTCGCTGGCCTGGAGCCAGTTGCAGGGCAGCAAGCCGCAGCAGGCCAACCTCTGGCGTCGCCTGCAGCGCCTGGGCCTCTCCGGTGGCCTGGCGCGCGAACTGCTCGAGCTCACGGCTGAAATCGAAGAGCCGCGTCAAGCCTGGCGCATGGTGCTGGCGCACCTGGCGCGCATGATCGAAGTACCCGAGATCGAGCCGATCGAGGAGGGCGGAGTGATCGCCATGGTCGGCCCGGCCGGCATGGGCAAGACCACCACGCTGGCCAAGCTGGCCGCCCGTTACGTACTCAAGTACGGCGCGAACAACCTGGCGCTGGTCAGCATGGACAGCTACCGCATTGGCGCCCAGGAGCAGCTCAAGACCCTTGGGCGCATCCTCAACGTGCCGGTCACCTACGTCGACCCGGGCGAGTCGCTGGCCCAGGCCCTCGAGCCCCTGCTGCGCAAGCGCGTGGTGCTGATCGACACCGCCGGCCTGCAGGCCAGCGACCCGGCCCTGCGCATGCAGCTGGAGACGCTGGCCGGGCGCGGCATCGCCGCCAAGAACTACCTGGTGCTGGCAACCACCAGCCAGAAGCAGGTGCTTACCGCCGCCTACCACAGCTACAAGCGCTGCGGCCTGGCCGGTTGCATCCTGACCAAACTCGATGAAACGGCTTGCCTCGGCGAAGTGCTGAGCCTGGCCATCAGTCATGAATTGCCGGTGGCCTACCTGACCGACGGGCCACGTATTCCTGACGACCTGCAATTGCCGCGCAAGCACCAGCTGGTGAGCCGCGCGGTAAGCGTACAGATGCAGGACGAGCCCAGCGAAGAGGCCATGGCCGACATGTTCGCTGATCTCTACCACAACCCTGGCAAGCGTGCGGGTTGAGGGTGAATACTGTGCAACGTACCTACATCATGGGGTTGCCCGGCCTGTCCGTGGCCTCGAGCGTTCAGCCCCTCTTGTGGCCTGGGTCCAAGCGAGACAAGGTAAAGAACAGACATGGGTAGCATGCATCCCGTACAGGTGATCGCCGTGACCGGTGGCAAAGGTGGCGTCGGCAAGACTAACGTTTCAGTGAACCTGTCCCTGGCGCTGGCCGAACTCGGCCGCCGGGTCATGCTGCTGGACGCCGACCTGGGCCTGGCCAATGTCGACGTACTGCTGGGCCTGACGCCCAAGCACACCCTGGCCGACGTCATCGAAGGGCGCTGCGAGCTGCGCGACGTGCTGCTGCAGGGGCCTGGCGGGGTACGCATCGTGCCGGCCGCTTCCGGCACCCAGAGCATGGTGCACCTGGCGCCGGCCCAGCATGCCGGCCTGATCCAGGCGTTCAGCGAGATCGGCGACAACCTCGATGTGCTGGTGATCGACACCGCTGCGGGTATTGGTGACTCGGTAGTCAGTTTTGTCCGCGCCGCGCAGGAAGTGCTGTTGGTGGTGTGCGACGAGCCCACCTCGATCACCGACGCCTACGCCCTGATCAAGCTGCTCAACCGCGATTACGGCATGAATCGTTTCCGCGTGCTGGCCAACATGGCGCAGAGCCCGCAGGAAGGGCGCAACCTGTTTGCCAAGTTGACCAAGGTCACGGATCGCTTCCTCGACGTCGCCCTACAATACGTCGGCGCCGTGCCTTACGACGAATGTGTGCGCAAGGCGGTGCAGAAGCAGCGGGCGGTCTACGAGGCCTTCCCTCGGTCCAAGTGCGCGCTGGCCTTCAAGGCCATCGCGCAGAAGGTCGACAGCTGGCCGCTGCCTGCCAACCCGCGCGGACACCTGGAGTTTTTCGTCGAGCGTCTGGTGCAGCCCACCAGCGCGGGGCCAGTGCTATGAACGCGAGCGGTTTCAAGATGTACAGCAAGGCGGCGAAAGACGCCCAGTACGAGCTGGTCGAACGCTACGCGCCGCTGGTCAAACGCATCGCCTACCACCTGCTGGCGCGCCTGCCGGCCAACGTGCAGGTCGAGGACCTGATCCAGGCCGGCATGATCGGCCTGCTGGAAGTCGCCAACAAATACGACGCCAGCAAGGGCGCGAGCTTCGAAACCTACGCCGGTATCCGCATCCGCGGCGCCATGCTCGACGAGGTGCGCAAGGGGGACTGGGCGCCGCGCTCGGTGCACCGCAACACGCGCATGGTCAGTGACGCGATTCGCTCGGTTGAAGCAAGAACCGGTCGCGACGCTAAAGATCACGAGGTTGCTGCCGAACTCCAATTGAGTCTCGATGATTACTACGGGATTCTGAACGACACCTTGGGCAGCCGCCTGTTCAGTTTCGACGACCTGCTGCAGGACGGCGAACACGAAGGGCTGCACGAGGACGGAGCCAGCGGCCAGCTGGAGCCATCGCGGGACCTGGAGGACGAGCGCTTCCAGTCCGCCCTGGCCGATGCGATCGCCAACCTGCCGGAGCGCGAGCGCCTGGTCCTGGCGCTGTACTACGACGAAGAGCTGAACCTCAAGGAAATCGGCGAGGTGCTGGGGGTCAGCGAGTCGCGTGTCAGCCAGTTGCACAGCCAGTGCGCGGCACGTCTGCGCAGCCGGTTGGGTGAGTGGCGGGCGCGTTGAACCCAGGTTCGATGCAGTCGTTTTTTTTGTGGTGCCGAATTGATTGACTGCGCGCTCGGCGCCGAGCGCGTTTAAGACTGCTTGGAGGTCTAATTGAACAAAGACATGAAAATCCTCATCGTTGACGACTTTTCGACGATGCGGCGGATCATCAAGAACCTGTTGCGTGACCTGGGCTTCACCAACACCGAAGAAGCCGACGATGGCACCACGGCGCTGCCGATGCTGGAGAACGGCCACTACGACTTCCTGGTGACCGACTGGAACATGCCGGGCATGTCCGGTATCGACTTGCTGCGCAAGGTGCGGGCACACGACCGCCTCAAGGGCATGCCGGTGCTGATGGTGACCGCCGAAGCCAAGCGCGACCAGATCATCGAAGCGGCCCAGGCCGGGGTCAACGGCTATGTGGTCAAGCCATTCACCGCCCAGGTGCTCAAAGAAAAGATCGAGAAGATCTTCGAACGCGTCAACGGCTGAGTCACGTCAGGGGGCGCCATGGAGTCACAGAACAACTCTCTGGGTGAGTTCGAATCAACCCTGAAGAAGCATGCCCAGGAACTGGTCGAGAGCCTCGAGCGCGGCCGGTTCGGTGAGGCGGTGCAGCTGATTCACCAGCTGAACCAGACCCGCGACCGTGGCCTGTATCAGGAAGTCGGCAAGCTCACCCGTGAACTGCACAGTGCAATCGTCAGCTTCCAGATCGACCCGGCCATGCCGCAGGCCGAGGAAGTCTCGCAGATCACCGATGCCACCGAGCGCCTCTCCTACGTGGTGCGCCTCACCGAGGGCGCGGCCAACCGCACCATGGACCTGGTGGAGGAGAGCACGCCGGTGCTCAACGACCTCGCAAGCGAGGCCCAGGACCTGTCCGCCGACTGGCAGCGCTTCATGCGCCGCGAGGTGGCGGCGCCGGAATTCCGCGAGTTGGTCAAGCGCGTCGACAGTTTCCTGACGCACAGCGCCGAGGGCAACCGCAAGGTCGCCGGCCACCTCAACGACATTCTGCTGGCCCAGGACTATCAAGACCTGACCGGGCAGGTGATCAAGCGGGTGACCACACTGGTCACCGAAGTCGAAAGCAATCTGCTCAAGCTCGTGCTGATGGCAAGCCAGGTCGACCGCTTTGCCGGTATCGAACATGACCACCAGCAGCTGCGTGCTGAAAAAGATCAAGAAAAACATCCGACTCGGGGTGAAGGTCCGCAGATTCATGCCGATAAGCGTGAAGACGTCGTGTCCGGTCAGGACGATGTCGACGATCTGCTATCCAGCCTGGGTTTTTAAGGAGCACGTTTAATGAGCTTCGGCGCCGATGAAGAAATCCTTCAGGATTTCCTGGTAGAAGCCGGCGAAATCCTCGAGCTACTGTCCGAGCAACTGGTCGAGCTGGAAAGCCGGCCCGATGACGCGGACCTGCTCAATGCGATTTTCCGCGGTTTCCACACTGTAAAAGGGGGCGCCGGCTTCCTTCAGCTCAACGAGCTGGTGGAGTGCTGCCATATCGCCGAGAACGTGTTCGACATCCTGCGCAAAGGTGAGCGCCGGGTCGACGCGGAACTGATGGACGTGGTGCTCGAGGCCCTCGACACGGTCAACAGCATGTTCAGCCAGGTCCGCGAGCGTTCGGACATCACCCCGGCCACGCCGGAGCTGCTGGCGGCACTGTCGCGCCTGGCCGAGCCAGGTGGCGCACCCGCTCCGGCGCCGGTCGTCGAGGCCGCCCCGCAAGTCGAAGCCGAGCCGGACATCACCGACACCGAGTTCGAGCAACTGCTCGACTCGCTCGATGCGGTCAAGGCGCAAGCCGAGGTCCATGAGCAACTGCAGGGCGAAGTGGTCGGCGCGGGTGGTGACGAGATCACCGACGCCGAGTTCGAAACGCTGCTCGATCAGTTGCATGGCAAGGGCCAGTTCTCGGCGGATGCCGCGCCGAGCGCGCCGGCTTCAGCCGCTGCGCCTGCCAGCGACGAAATCACCGACGACGAATTCGAGTCGCTGCTCGATCAGTTGCACGGCAAGGGCACCTTCGCCGTGGACGCCTTGCCGGCTGCCGCCGCGCCGGCGACCAGCGTGGCATCGGCCGCGCCAGGTGGCGAGGACATCAGCGAGCACGAATTCGAAGCCCTGCTGGACCAGTTGCACGGCAAAGGCAAATTCTCGGGCGACGCCGTCGCCAGTGAGGCGCCTGCCGCCGCCAAGGTGGAAGCCAAGCCTGTGGCCAAGCCCGCGCCGGTTGCAGCCCCGGCTGCCGCCGCCAAGCCAGCGGCCCCGGCCGCGCCAGCCGCCCCAGCCCGTGCCGCCGCACCGGCTGCCGAAAAGCACGGCGCCAGCGAAGCGGAAACCACGGTGCGGGTCGATACCGCGCGCCTGGACGAGATCATGAACATGGTCGGCGAACTGGTGCTGGTGCGTAACCGCCTGGTGCGCCTGGGGCTCAACAGCGGCGACGAAGCCATGTCCAAGGCCGTGTCCAACCTCGACGTGGTCACCGCCGACCTGCAGACCGCGGTCATGAAGACCCGCATGCAGCCGATCAAGAAGGTCTTCGGGCGCTTCCCGCGCCTGGTTCGCGACCTGGCCCGCCAGTTGAAGAAAGAGATCAACCTGGAGCTGGTCGGCGAAGAGACCGACCTGGACAAGAACCTGGTCGAGGCGCTGGCCGACCCGTTGGTGCACTTGGTGCGCAACGCCGTCGACCATGGTGTCGAGATGCCGGACGAGCGCGAGGCCTCGGGCAAGTCGCGCATGGGCCGGGTGGTGCTGTCCGCCGAACAGGAAGGCGACCATATCCTGCTGTCGATCTCCGACGACGGCAAGGGCATGGACCCGAGCATCCTGCGCGCCAAGGCCGTGGAAAAGGGCCTGATGGACAAGGATGCTGCCGACCGTCTGAGCGAGTCGGACTGCTACAACCTGATCTTCGCCCCGGGCTTCTCGACCAAGACCGAGATTTCCGACGTGTCCGGCCGCGGCGTGGGCATGGACGTGGTGAAGACCAAGATTTCCCAGCTCAACGGCTCGATCAACATCTTCTCGGCCAAGGGCCAGGGCTCGAAGATCGTCATCAAGGTGCCGCTGACCCTGGCGATCATGCCGACGCTGATGGTGATGCTGGCCAACCAGGCGTTCGCCTTCCCGCTGGTCAACGTCAACGAGATCTTCCACCTCGACCTGTCGCGCACCAATGTGGTCGACGGCCAGGAAGTGGTGATCGTGCGCGACAAGGCGCTGCCGCTGTTCTACCTCAAGCGCTGGCTGGTCCAGGACCACGAGCACGAAGAGCAGCATGAAGGTCACGTGGTGATCCTGTCGGTCGGCACCCAGCGCATCGGCTTCGTGGTCGACCAGTTGGTCGGTCAGGAGGAAGTGGTGATCAAGCCGTTGGGCAAGATGCTGCAGGGCACGCCAGGCATGTCCGGCGCGACCATCACCGGCGACGGTCGTATCGCGCTGATCCTCGACGTTCCGAGCATGCTCAAGCGTTACGCCGCCCGGCGTATTTGATTTCGGTGGCGCGCCCTGGCGGGTGCGCCACCTAATGGAGTGTTTATGGCAGTCAAGGTCCTGGTGGTGGATGATTCCGGTTTCTTCCGCCGCCGTGTCTCGGAAATTCTCTCGGCGGACCCGACGATCCAGGTCGTGGGTACCGCGACCAACGGCAAGGAAGCGATCGACCAGGCGTTGTCGCTCAAGCCCGATGTCATCACCATGGACTACGAAATGCCCATGATGGATGGCATCACCGCGGTGCGGCACATCATGCAACGCTGCCCGACGCCGGTCCTGATGTTCTCCTCGCTGACCCATGAAGGTGCCCGCGTCACCCTCGACGCCCTGGACGCCGGCGCGGTCGACTACCTGCCGAAGAACTTCGAGGACATCTCGCGCAACCCGGAGAAGGTCAAGCAGTTGCTGTGCGAAAAGGTTCATACCATTTCCCGCAGCAACCGCCGCTTCAGCGCCTATTCCAGCCCGGCACCGGCCGCTGCGCCGGCTCCGGCCAGCAGCCATACCCCGGCCAGCAGCTTCAGCAGCTCCGCGCCTGCGCGCGCTGCCGCTGCCCCGGCCCGCGCCGCGGCACCGGCCGCCACCCATTCGCCAGCGCCCAAGCGCAAGCCGTACAAGCTGGTCGCCATTGGTACTTCCACCGGTGGCCCGGTGGCGCTGCAACGGGTGCTGACTCAGCTGCCCGCCGGTTTCCCGGCTCCGATCGTGCTCATCCAGCACATGCCGGCGGCCTTCACCAAGGCCTTCGCCGAGCGCCTGGACAAGCTGTGCAAGATCAGTGTCAAGGAAGCCGAGGACGGTGACGTGCTGCGTCCTGGCCTGGCGCTGCTGGCCCCCGGTGGCAAGCAGATGATGGTCGATGGCCGTGGCACGGTGAAGATCCTGCCAGGTGACGAGCGCCTGAACTACAAGCCTTGCGTCGATATCACCTTCGGTTCCGCCGCCAAATCGTATGGCGACAAGGTGCTGTCGGTGGTGCTCACCGGCATGGGCGCCGATGGCCGCGAAGGCGCGCGCCTGCTCAAGCAGGGCGGCAGCACCGTGTGGGCCCAGGATGAAGCCAGCTGCGTGATCTATGGCATGCCCATGGCCATCGTCAAGGCCAACCTGGCCGATGCCGTGTACAGCCTGGACGAGATCGGCAAGCACCTGGTCGAGGCGTGCGTCTGATGGATGTCTTGAGCCTGATCGGCCTGATCCTCGCGTTCGTCGCCATCGTCGGCGGCAACTTCCTCGAGGGTGGCCACGCCGGTGCCTTGATCAACGGCCCGGCAGCCCTGATCGTGCTGGGCGGCACACTGGCAGCGGCATTGCTGCAGTCGCCGTTGTCGTCGTTCAAGCGCGCACTGCAGATCGTGCGCTGGATCTTCTTCCCGCCGCGGGTCGACCTCGCCGGCGGCATCGACCGCGTGGTGAACTGGAGCCTGACGGCACGCAAGGAAGGCCTGCTGGGGCTGGAGGGCGTGGCCGATGCCGAACCCGATCCGTATGCGCGCAAGGGCCTGCAACTGCTGGTGGACGGCGCCGAACCGGAAGCCATCCGCAGCATCCTCGAAGTCGACTTCCTGACCCAGGAAGCCCGTGACATCCAGGCAGCCAAGGTGTTCGAGAGCATGGGCGGTTATGCGCCGACCATCGGTATCATCGGCGCGGTGATGGGCCTGATCCATGTGATGGGCAACCTGGCCGACCCGTCGCAGCTGGGCAACGGCATCGCCGTGGCCTTCGTCGCCACCATCTACGGTGTGGCCAGCGCCAACCTGATCCTGTTGCCGATCGCCAACAAGCTCAAGGCCGTCACCCTGCGCCAGTCGCGTTACCGCGAGATGCTGCTCGAGGGCCTGTTGTCGATCGCCGAAGGCGAGAACCCGCGCTCGATCGAGCTGAAGCTGCAAGGCTTCATGGAGTAAGCCATGGCCCGCCGTCGTAAAACCGAAGAGCACGAGAACCACGAACGCTGGCTGGTCTCGTACGCCGACTTCATCACCTTGCTGTTCGCCTTCTTCGTGGTCATGTACTCGATCTCGTCGATCAACGAGGGCAAGTACAAGCAGATCTCCCAGGCGCTGATCGGGGTGTTCAACGACCCCGAGCGCAGCATGAAGCCGATCCCCATCGGTGACGAGCGACCGCTGAGCGTCAAGCCGGCCGAGCCGCTCATCAAGGACAGCGAGCAGACTGACGCGGGCCTGGCGCAGACCAGCGCCGACCCGCTCAAGACCATCACCGACGATGTGCATGACGCCTTCGGCGACCTGATCAAGTCCAACCAGATGACCGTGCGCGGCAACGAGCTGTGGGTGGAGATCGAACTCAATTCCTCGCTGCTGTTCGCCAGCGCCGACGCGATGCCCAGCGACGTGGCCTTCGAGATCATCGAGAAGGTGGCGAAGATTCTCAAGCCGTTCGCCAACCCGGTGCACGTCGAGGGCTTCACCGACAACCTGCCGATCCGCACCGCGCAGTACCCGACCAACTGGGAGCTGTCGTCGGCACGGGCGGCGAGCATCGTTCGCCTGCTGGCGATGGAAGGGGTGAACCCGGCGCGCATGGCTTCGGTGGGCTACGGCGAATACCAGCCGGTGGCCGGCAACGACACCGCCGACGGCCGCGCGCGCAACCGCCGCGTGGTGCTGGTGATCTCGCGCAACCTCGAGGTGCGCCGTAGCCTGACCGGCAGCGGCAGCGCCAATGCCACCCCCGACGCCGCCATGCGCCGGGCTGGCACACAAAGTGCACCAGCCACGCCAGCACCGTCGACCGGGGGCTGAATCCGTCAAATCCCTGTCACTGAAATTCACACCGTTCCCGGCAAGGCTGTCGGCCATACCGGGAGGAAGCAACGCACGATGAGAGTCTGGGCAGTAGCCAATCAAAAGGGTGGCGTCGGCAAGACCACCACCACCATCGCCCTCGCTGGCCTGCTGGCCGAGGCGGGCAAGCGCGTGGTCGTCGTCGACCTCGACCCGCACGGTTCGATGACCAGCTACTTCGGGCACAATCCCGACGCGCTCGAACACAGCTGCTACGACCTGTTCCTGCACAAGGGGACGGTGCCCGAGGGCTTGCCTGGCCAGTTGCTGCTGCCCACCAGCGACGAGCGCATCTCGCTGCTGCCGTCGAGCACCGCGTTGGCCGTGCTGGAGCGCCAGTCACCAGGCCAGAGTGGCCTGGGCCTGGTGATCGCCAAGAGTCTGGCGCAGCTGTGGCAGGATTTCGACTTCGCCCTGATCGACAGCCCGCCCTTGCTGGGCGTGCTGATGGTCAATGCCCTGGCCGCCAGCCAGCAGTTGGTGATCCCGGTGCAGACCGAGTTTCTCGCGGTCAAGGGCCTGGAACGCATGGTCGGCACCCTGGCCATGGTCAACCGCTCGCGCAAGCAGGCCTTGCCGTACCAGATCGTCCCGACCCTGTTCGACCGCCGCACCCAGGCCTCGCTGGGCACCCTCAAGGTGCTGCGCGACACCTATGGCGACCAGGTCTGGCAGGGCTACATTCCGGTCGACACTCGCCTGCGTGACGCCAGCCGCAACGGTGTCACGCCGTCGCAGTTCGACGGCAAGAGCCGTGGGGTGGTCGCCTATCGGGCGCTGCTCAAGCATTTGCTCACTTACCGTTCCGCGTTGCAGGTGGCTTGATGAACTCGGCACCGCACATCACCAGCAAGCCACAACTGGCGCTGCAGTCCTATCTCGATGGCCTGTTGCAGGAGGCCACCGAGACCCTCGACCTGCCTGACTTGCCCGAAGCCGCGACGGCAGAGGAGGCAGGTGAGGCGGATGAAGCGCCCAGCGACGAGTTCGAGGCTGCGGTCCGCGAAGAGCAGGCCCTGGACGCCCAGCGCCACGCCAGCCCGGCGCCAGTGGCGGCACGGCCGTTCGCCGAGCCCCAGGCCAAGGTGCTGCCGACTGTCCTGCCACCGCTGCAGCCTGTACCCGAGCCGGCCGCCGCTGTGGTCGATACTGAAGTGGTGGCCGAGGCCAACATCCCAGTCCTGACCGAAGTGCAGGCCGCCGAACCCGTCGCGCCGCTGGTAGATGTCCACTTGCCTGCGCCTGCGGCACCCGTGCCGCCGGCCACGGTCGATGGTCGCCCGGACTGGGCGGCCGAGCCTTTCGAATGCCTGCTGTTCGATGTGGCCGGGCTCACCCTGGCGGTGCCGCTGGTGTGCCTGGGCTCGATCTACAGCCTGGCCGGCCAGGAGCTGACGCCGTTGTTCGGCCAGCCGGACTGGTTCCTTGGCATCCTCAGCTGCCAGGCCGGCAACCTGAAGGTGCTCGACACCGCGCGTTGGGTCATGCCCGACCGCTATCGCGATGATTTTCGCCAGGGGCTGCAATACGTCATTTCCGTCCAGGGCTATGAATGGGGGCTGGCCGTGCACCAGGTCAGCCGCTCCCTGCGCCTGGACCCGAACGAGATCAAGTGGCGCAGCCAGCGTGGCCAGCGCCCTTGGCTGGCCGGCACGGTGATCGAGCACATGTGCGCGCTGCTGGATGTCGCCGCGCTGGCCGAGCTGATCGCCAGCGGCGCGGTCAAGCAGATGAACACCAAACACAACTGAATCAACGCCGCTACTGCCGCGGCAATACAGAGCACACCGCCATAGGCGGGTTTAGAGGGCTAGGGGAATGAAAAAGTCGTCTGCACAAGGTTCCGAAGATCCGATCCTGCAGTGGGTAACCTTCCGTCTGGACAATGAGTCCTACGGCATCAATGTCATGCAGGTGCAGGAAGTCCTGCGCTACACCGAGATCGCCCCGGTTCCGGGCGCCCCCAGCTACGTGCTGGGCATCATCAACCTGCGCGGCAACGTGGTGACGGTGATCGACACCCGCCAGCGTTTCGGCCTGATGCCCACCGAAGTCACCGACAACACCCGAATCGTCATCATCGAGGCGGACAAGCAGGTGGTCGGCATCCTGGTCGACAGCGTCGCCGAAGTGGTCTACCTGCGTCAGTCGGAGATCGAGACCGCGCCGAACGTCGGTAACGAAGAGTCGGCCAAGTTCATCCAGGGCGTGTGCAACAAGAACGGCGAACTGCTGATCCTGGTCGAACTGGACAAGATGATGACCGAGGAAGAGTGGTCCGAGCTGGAGAGCATCTGAGTTGATTTTCGAGGTTGCTGTCATCTTCCTGGCGCTGCTCTGGGCGCTGAGCCTGTGGTTCTTCCTCAACTACAGCAAGCGCCAGCGTGAGCTGGCGGCCCAGCAGGCCCAGGGCGATGCCCTGCGCGACCAGCGCATCAAGGACCTGGGCAAGCGCCTGGACGACTACCAGAACGGCACCGTGCGCATGGGGGAGGCCATCCATGAGCTGCGCGCGGTGGTGGCGCCGCTGCCCGAGAAGCTCCAGCAACTGGAGCAGCGCGACCCCAACAGCGTCACCTTCACCCAGGCGGCCAAGCTGGTGGGGATGGGGGCAAGTGTCGAGGAGTTGACCCAGACCTGCGGGTTGACCCAGGCTGAAGCGCAGCTGATGAGCAAGCTGCATCGCGGCGAGTGAGACAAGGGCGACCATCAGGTCGCCCTTGTTGCATCAGGGCCTGGCCCAAGAGTGGAAGTTGCCGACTTCGGCCACCTGGTTGAGCGGTATGTCACCTGTCGCTGCCTCGCGCAAGGCAGGCTCCACAGGGCTTACCAGGTACATGGCGTTATGTTGCGGCAAGGCATGCAGGTTGATGATCTGGCGCAGTGCCCGTAGCCGTGGCAAGCGCTGGTCGATCACATCGTTCAGCAGGGCTGGCCCGGTCATGTGGCTCAGGCGCAGGGCGTAGGCATCGAACTCGGGGCTGTCCACCACCGGCCTGTGGTCGTAGAAATCACGGTTGGCCAGGTAGCGCTCATGCATGGCGTCCGAAATCGCCTGCAGTGTCGGGTTGCCGGCATGGCTGCCGATCATGTTGGTGTTGTACTGGCAGTACATCCCCAGGGAGTCGTTGTTCATCGGCGCACCCAGTACCAGGCCATCCGGCGTGGTGGCCAGGGTGACCGAGTCGATTGCGGCGCGACTCGGGTTTTCCGGGTGGGCGGGGTCGGCGACCAAGGCATCGTCGACGTCCAGGTACAACCCGCCCTCCTCGGCGAGCAGGGGATAGCGCAGGATGTCGGATGCCGAGGAGAAGTTCGCGCCAGCGCCACCAACGGCATCGCGGTACTGCTCGAAGTACTTGCTGTCGCGGAACCTCGCGAAGAACGGCTGCTCTTCCAGGGGCAGGACGTCGAGATTCGGTGCCTGCGCGGCCAGTAACCGCAGGTTTTCGCTAAAGGCCTGGGCGTTCGCGTTGGACAGGAACAGCCGGTAGGCATACTGGCTGGTTGTGACGCGCTGGCTGTTGCGCGCGATTATGGTCAACAGCTTTGGGGCGATCACTTTGTCGCCAATCCAGATGCTCGAGATCTTTCGGGCAATTGGCGCGCGCAGCTGCGCCTCGAAGGGCGGAATCTCCAGGGGCAACTGCACTTCCACGCCCATGGCCCGCAGGCTGCTTGTGCGTATTGAGTCGGTGACTGCGCGGGTGCTCGGCTCCACCCCGACCAGCCCGCGGCTTTCGGCCGATACCTGATAGTAGGCTGGACTCACTTCGTTGGCCTCAGACTCGAGGATGAAGGCATCGTGTTCGCTGTCGTAGAGGACCAGCGTGTTGTAGCCGCTCAACACGGACTGAAGTTGTCCTTCCGAGTCCTCGGAGGCTGGTACGCGCACCAGCCACTGCGCGATGTCGGTATCGCCGCCGGGCAGGGGTGGCACCGTCGAGCCGAACAGGCCGACCAGCTGGTGTTCGGGCACTGCGGAAGGCGTGATCGGGCTCAGCGGATAGCCCAGTTGGTCATTTACCCGCCTGGGAAAGACAAAGCGCCTGCTTTTGACGGGGAATCGCACGCGAGGCTCCGCCAAGGGCCGCAGGACGAGCGGCGCTGCGTTCATCAGGCCGAACTCGATGTTCGTCACGCCCTCGGCCTTGTCGTCGAGCGTCTTGCCGTTTATTGCCTGATCGATCCCTGCCGCGAACTGGGCGACGCCGCCCATGGCAAGCAGGGGTGCCAGCTCTGGCAGCACTACGGCCAAGGGCGCCAGCAGGTTGATCGTGCTGACCAGATAGCCGCGCCAGCGCGCCTTGGTCACCTCGTGGTCGCTGGTGATGATGAAGTCGGCGTCGGCATAGCTGCGTTTGCGTTGGCGCAGGCTCAGGGCCGCAAACAGGTCGCCTTCGAGTACTGGGCTGTATTTGTTTGGGCGGTAGTTGACGTAGTCCCTGGGCGACCAACGGCCGTCGGTGGTGAAGCCCGGCCGATTTGGCGACCGGTGGTGGATGCCAGGGTAGGCACCCAGGCCCTCGAGGGCAGTGTCCAGCCCGCTGAAGTCCAGCCCGTCCGGGGTGTCGGCCAAGTTGAAGTGTTGGCGTAGTTGCTGGCGCTTTTCGGGGGCCTGGCATTGTTCGGCCAACCAATCCTGAAGTGCTGCCATGTCGGTGAACTCGTGCAGCGGCGAGGCGTTGCCGGGCAGGTAGAGCAGCACTTGCGGTCGGGCGTTATCGGTGATGCACAGCAGATCGGTAGCGGCGTAGCCGTAGATGTTCAGCGGGCTGATCCGCAGGCCCTTCGCACGGGGCATCAGGCCGGCGGCCTGCCAGGCCAGCTGGCGTGCACTATCGCTCAGTGAGCCTTCGCTCACCTGCCTGTTGCAGGCCGCGACGAAACTGATGCGCATCGACAACTGGTGGCCGTGCAGGGCACGCTGCCAGTAATTGTCCAGCATGGCTGTGAAGCGGGTATGGAAGTCCAGGTCCCAGATGAAACGTTGCATGGCTTCGACATCCACGGACAGGTGCGTGGTGCTGTCGTATTGGCCGTTATCGGTGCGACGGAACAGGCCATTGAATACCGAGTAATCGGCACCGTTCTCCAGAGGGCCACGGGTGGGCAGTCGATCGACGATCTGTATTGGGCCGGGTGGCAGTGTCCCGGACCAATGTCCCGGGAACAGTTGGCCGACAAGGTTCTTGTCAGTCTCGCCCTGCCAGTTCGAGAGCACCGCCTCGGTCAGCGACTGGCGCTGGACGACGATGGCCTGGTTACCTCGGTAGTGCAGGGTGACGACGTCGGTCTGCTCCGGGTCCAGGTCTGAGCCCTGGCTTTTGGCCCAGCCGCGGATGGCTTGGGCGGCGTGTCTGTCGGGGCGGGGAATGTCCTGCAGGTGAGTGCGGACAAGCTCGGCACCGAAGTTGTTGATGAAGGTTTGAGACATTGTTGAGTCGGCCTGTGTGTGAGGAATCAGGCACAACGTTGACTCAACCCGTACGGATGTTTGCGGTAGCGGGTTACCACGCGAGGATGTCAGTGGATCACAGGTAACGCGCCGAGCTGGAGCCCAGCAGCAAGCCCGCAGGAGCGGCTTTAGCCGCGATCACCCGCGAAGCAGGTGCCAGCTACCGCTTTGTTTGCATCGCGGCTGAAGCCGCTCCTACAGACAGAACGTGCCCGTAGCGAGGTTCAAGGCGTCTGCGAACCCGCTGGCAGGAAGACCTGCTCGGGTGTGATATCCCGCGGCGGCGTGGGTTGGTCGTCGAAGCCAACGGGCACCTTGCCCCGCAGCTGCCAGGCAAAGGCGATGATCTCGGCAATGGTCAGGTACAGCGCCTCGGGAATCTGCTCGCCCAGTTCCAGCCGCGCCAGCAGGCGCACCAGTTCGGCGTTCTCGTAGATCGGCACTTCATGTTCACGGGCGATGGCGAGGATGGCCTCGGCCAGCTCGTCGTCACCCTTGGCGCTTAGTGTCGGGGCCTGCTGGCCGTCGTAGCTCAGGGCGATGGCCTGGCGGGGTTGCTTGTAGGTCATGCGGTTTCGTCCACCCAGCGTTGTTCCAGGCGTGTGCGTGGCCCTTGCGGCGGTGTGCCGGGGTGGCACTCCAGGTCGCCGACATCCAGGCCGCGCGCCAGCAAGCGTTCGCGTAGTGCGCCAAGCTGGCTGTCGATCAGGCGCGCGGTCTGCGCGTGTTCAGCCCACAGTTGTCCCGACAGCCGCCCCTGCAGCAGTTGCGCCTGGACCTGCAGCGGGCCAAGCGGTGCAAGGTCGAAGGCCAGTTCGATGCGCCACATGGCCTCCAGCGGGTCACGGTTCTCGCGTTCCCGATCAGCGTGCTGTTCCGGCGTTTCCTCACGCTGCAGCTTGACTTGCAGTGGGATGAACTCCTGGCCATGGCGGATGGGGATCTCGGTTTGCCAGGTGGTCTGCTGGTTACCGTTTTCCAGGGGGCCGGACTGCTGCAGGCTGGACAGCGCGTGGCTTTGCAGGCGCGAAACGGCGGCGGCGGCCAGGCGCAGCAACTGTTGCAGGTCGCCTTCGTTTTCCAGGCTCTGCAGCAGGCGCGAGGGCAGGGGGAAAGCGCCTGGCTGTGGCCGTGGGCTGACCTGGCCGAGCATGCCCAGGGCGCTACGGGCGAAGCCGGGCAGGGCCTGGGCCAGGGTGCTGGCCAGTGCTGGGCTCAGTGGCTGGCCCGTGGGTGGGTTGGGCAGTTGCGCGACCAGCCTGACCAGTTGTGCCTTCAGGTCCGGTGCGACACCGCTTGCCAGGCCGCCAAGCAGCTTGGCCTCGAGAAAGGCGCCGCTGTTGCTCAGGGCCTGGGCGAGGTTCTTCGCGTCCCCCAGTTGGCGCGCATCGGGCAAGCTGGCCAGCAGGCGCTCGGCGCTGGCGCGCAGTTGCGTTCCGGCATCGCTTGAGGTGGTGATCTGCTGCAGGGCGTTGAGCAGGCTGGGCAGCGAGGCTTGCTGGCCTTGCTGGGTCAACAGTTGCTGGGCGATGGCCAATTGGTCCTGGCGGCCGCTGAGGGGGACGAAGCGCAACGACTGGTCGCCTTGCACCAACGCGCTCAGCAGGCTGCCGACAGGCAGTGGACGTGGGCTGTCGATGGTCAAGGTGGCGCCGGCCTGGCGACTGTTGAGCAGGCTCACCAGCGAACGGAAGCTGGCGATCTCGCCTGCGCTCTGTGGCAGCGCCTGGCTGGTCAGTACTTTGCCTTGCAGCAGCGTGCCGACCGGCACCTGGCTGGTGTCCAGGCGGGTGAGGGAGGCAATGTTGCCTGCGTTGACCTGTTGCACCATGACCGCCAGGCGGTTGCTCTCGGTCTGGCTGACCGTGATCTGGCTGCCCTGGGGCAGGGGTTGATTGGCGCTGGCCTGTAGCTGGGTCTGGTTGCCGTTGGCCTGGGTCAGGCGCAGCAGCATCTGGAAGTCCGGGCCGACCTGGCGCATCGACATGACTTCGGCGCGCGCCGTCTCGCCTGGCGCCAGCAGCCCAGGCTGCGGTTGCAGCAGGCGCAACAGCTCGCCGGTCATGGCGGCCTTGGTCGCCTGGGGGGCTAGCGCAGTTTGTGCGCCGAGACTATTGATTTCAGTCATGATTGTATACAACCTGTCGGTCCAGCCCTCTTGGCAGCGTGGTGGCGCGTGTAATAATGCCCGCCGCCTGCCACTGCCAGTATAACGGCAGCGAGCAGGGGCACTTGAGACACAAGGTTCATGATCGGTGTCGCCTGCTTCGCGGGTAAACCCGCTCCTACAGGGATTACGTCGAACCGGTAGGCGCGGGTTTACCCGCGAAGCAGGCGACCCGGTCATGAGCCGAGCATTGAAAAGGCGAAACCGTGACCCTTCACCTCCAAGCCGTGGGCCTGGCCTGCGAGCGCGACTGGCGACTGCTGTTCGAGCACCTGGATTTCGAACTGCGCCCTGGCGACATGCTGCAGATTGCCGGCCCCAACGGCAGCGGCAAGACCAGCCTGCTGCGCTTGCTGGCCGGGCTGATGCAGCCGACCGCCGGGCGTATCCTGTTCAACGGCGCGCCTTTGAACGAACAGCGTCACGCGTTGGCCAGCATTCTGTTATGGATCGGGCATGCCGCAGGCATCAAGGACCTGCTCACCGCCGAGGAAAATCTCGCCTGGCTCTGCGCCCTGCACCAGCCAGCCAGCCCCGATGCCATCTGGCGTGCCCTGGAAGCGGTTGGCCTGCGCGGGTTCGAGGACGTGCCCTGCCATACGCTGTCAGCCGGCCAGCAACGCCGTGTCGCCCTGGCCCGCCTGCACCTGGACAGCCCTCCGCTGTGGATTCTCGACGAGCCTTTCACCGCCCTCGACAAACAGGGCGTGGCCCAACTCGAGGCGCATCTGGCGGCGCATTGCGAGCAGGGCGGCACCGTGGTGCTGACCACCCACCATACACTTGAGCACAAGCCGTCCGGCTACCGTGAATTGAACCTGGGGCAATGGGCGGCATGAGCGTATCCCTTCTTCTCTTGCGCCGCGAGGCGCGCCTGCTGTTCCGTCGTCCGGCGGAACTGGCCAACCCGCTGGTGTTCTTCGCTATCGTCGTTGCGCTGTTCCCGCTGGCGGTCGGTCCCGAGACACAATTGTTGCAAACCTTGTCTCCAGGGCTGGTCTGGGTCGCGGCCTTGCTGGCCGTATTGCTGTCACTGGACGGGTTGTTCCGCAGCGATTTCGAGGATGGTTCGCTGGAGCAGTGGGTGTTATCACCCCACCCACTGGCCCTGCTGGTACTGGCCAAGGTGCTGGCGCATTGGATCTTTTCCGGGCTGGCGCTGGTATTGTTGGCGCCACTGCTGGCGCTGATGCTCGGCCTGCCGGCCAGTTGCCTGCCGGTACTGCTGGCCTCGCTGCTGCTGGGCACGCCGGTGCTGAGCTTGCTGGGCGCGGTGGGCGCCGCGCTGACGGTCGGTCTCAAGCGCGGCGGTTTGTTGCTGGCGCTGCTGATTCTGCCGTTGTATATCCCTGTATTGATCCTGGGCAGTGGTGCGTTGCAGGCCGCGTTGCAGAATATGCCGGCGACCGGTCATCTGCTCTGGCTCGCCAGCCTGACTGCCTTGGCTGTGACATTGGCACCCTTTGCGATCGCGGCCGGCCTGAAGATCAGCGTCGGCGAATAACGAGTCCCGGGCACCGCAGCCCGGCCAATACCCTGGATGTACCCTGATGAAAATGAGTTGGACGTGGTTCCACAAGCTGGGCTCCCCCAAATGGTTCTATGCCATCAGCGGCCGCATGCTGCCCTGGCTGACCGTGGCCGCCATCCTGTTGCTGCTGGTCGGCATCACCTGGGGCCTGGCCTTCGCCCCCCAGGACTACCAGCAGGGCGACAGCTTCCGCATCATCTATATCCACGTGCCGGCGGCGATGCTGGCGCAGTCCTGCTACGTCCTGCTGGCGGTGGCCGGGGTGGTGGGCCTGGTGTGGAAGATGAAACTGGCCGACGTCGCCTTGCAGTGCGCGGCACCGATAGGCGCCTGGATGACCGCGGTGGCGCTGGTCACCGGCGCGATCTGGGGCAAGCCCACCTGGGGCAGCTGGTGGGTCTGGGATGCACGCCTGACCTCCATGCTCATCCTGCTGTTCCTGTACTTCGGCATCATCGCCCTGGGCCAGGCCATCAGCAACCGTGACAGCGCCGCCAAGGCCTGCGCGGTGCTGGCCATCGTCGGGGTGGTGAACATCCCGATCATCAAGTACTCGGTGGAGTGGTGGAACACCCTGCACCAGGGCGCCACGTTCACCCTCACCGAAAAACCCGCCATGCCGGTGGAGATGTGGCTGCCGCTGCTGCTTACGGCGCTGGGTTTCTACTGTTTCTTCGGCGCCGTGCTGCTGCTGCGCATGCGCCTCGAGGTGCTCAAGCGCGAGGCGCGTGCCAGTTGGGTCAGGGACGAGGTGATGAACAGCCTGGGCCGGGAGACTGCGCGATGAGCTTCGCTTCCTTCAGTGATTTCCTCGCCATGGGCCACCATGGCCTGTACGTCTGGTCGGCCTACGGCATCTGCCTGGCGGTGCTGGCGCTCAATGTCGCCGCGCCACTGCTGGCTCGCCGTCGCTACCTGCAAGAAGAGGCGCGCCGTCTGCGCCGGGAGAGCAAACCGTGAATCCGCAGCGCAAGAAACGCCTGTTCCTTATCCTCGGCCTGCTGGCCGGTGTTGGCGTGGCCGTGGGCTTCGCCCTGAGCGCCCTGCAGCAGAACATCAACCTGTTCTACACCCCAACCCAGATCGCCAACGGCGAAGCACCGCTGGATACCCGCATCCGCGCCGGCGGCATGGTCGAGAAAGGCTCGGTGCAGCGCTCGGCAGACTCGCTGGACGTGCGCTTCGTGGTCACCGACTACACCAAGTCGGTGCCGATCACCTACCGTGGCATTCTCCCCGACCTGTTCCGCGAAGGGCAGGGCATCGTCGCCCTCGGCAAGCTCAATGCCGACGGCGTGGTGGTAGCGGATGAAGTCCTGGCCAAGCACGACGAGAAATATATGCCACCTGAAGTCACCAAGGCGCTCAAGGAAAGCGGCCAGGCTGCCAGCGACGCGGGGGCCAAGCCATGAACGCGGCCCTGGTTATCCCCGAACTGGGCCAGCTGTCGATGATCCTGGCTATCTGCTTCGCCGCCGTGCAAGCCACGGTACCGTTGCTCGGTGCCTGGCGTGGCGATTCGCTGTGGATGAGCCTGGCGCGTCCGGCTGCCTGGGGGCAGTTCGCCTTCCTCGCTTTCGCCTTCGCCTGCCTCACCCATGCCTTCATGACCGACAACTTCTCGGTTGCGTATGTCGCCAGCAACTCCAACAGCGCCTTGCCCTGGTACTACAAGTTCAGTGCCGTGTGGGGCGCCCACGAAGGCTCGCTGCTGCTGTGGGCGCTGATCCTCGGTGGTTGGACCTTCGCCGTCTCGGTGTTCTCGCGGCAATTGCCACAGGTCATGCTGGCCCGCGTGCTGGCGGTGATGGGCATGATCAGCGTGGGCTTCCTGTCGTTCCTGATCATCACCTCCAACCCGTTCCAGCGCCTGCTACCGCAGGTGCCGGGCGACGGTCGCGACCTCAACCCGCTGCTGCAGGACTTCGGCCTGATCGTCCATCCACCGATGCTGTACATGGGCTACGTGGGCTTTTCCGTAGCCTTCGCCTTCGCCATCGCGGCGTTGCTCGGCGGGCGCCTGGATGCGGCCTGGGCCCGCTGGTCGCGGCCTTGGACCATCGTTGCCTGGGCATTTCTCGGCGTGGGCATCACTTTGGGTTCGTGGTGGGCCTACTACGAGCTGGGCTGGGGCGGCTGGTGGTTCTGGGACCCAGTGGAAAATGCCTCGTTCATGCCCTGGCTGGTGGGCACGGCGCTGATTCACTCGCTGGCGGTCACCGAGAAGCGTGGTGTGTTCAAGAGCTGGACCGTGCTGCTGGCCATCGCCGCGTTCTCCCTGAGCCTGCTGGGCACCTTCCTGGTCCGCTCCGGGGTGCTGACCTCGGTGCACGCCTTTGCCGCCGACCCGTCGCGGGGCATCTTCATCCTGTTCTTCCTGCTGTTCGTGGTCGGTGGCTCGCTGACGCTGTTCGCCCTGCGCGCACCCGTGGTCAAGAGCCAGGTCGGCTTTGCCCTGTGGTCCCGTGAAACCCTGCTGCTGGCCAACAACCTGGTGCTGGTGGTGGCGGCGTCGACGATCCTGCTTGGCACCCTCTACCCGCTGGTGCTCGATGCCCTGACTGGCGCCAAGCTGTCGGTCGGCCCGCCGTACTTCAACGCATTGTTCCTGCCGTTGATGGCGTTGCTGATGCTGGTGCTGGGCGTCGGCGTGGTGGTGCGCTGGAAGGACACACCCGGCAAATGGCTGGCGAGCATGATGACCCCGGTGCTGGTCGGCAGCGCGGTGCTGGCGCCGGTTGCCGGGTTGATCGTCGATGACTTCGACTGGCCGATCCTGAGTGTGTTCGCCCTGGCCGCCTGGGTGGTGTTCAGCGGTGTGCGCGACATCCTCGACAAGACCCGTCACAAAGGCCTTCTCAAAGGCCTGGCCGGCCTCAACCGCAGCTACTGGGGCATGCACTTGGCGCACCTGGGCCTGGCGGTGTGCGCCCTGGGTGTGGTGCTGTCGAGTAACAACAGCGCCGAGCGCGACCTGCGCATGGCGCCGGGCGAGACCGTCGAGCTGGGCGGCTACCACTTCCTGTTCGAGGGTGCGAAGCATTTCGAAGGGCCGAACTTCATCTCCGACAAAGGCACCGTTCGTGTGTTGCGCGACGGCCGCGAAGTGACCGTGCTGCACCCGGAGAAGCGCCTGTACACCGTGCAGCAGTCGATGATGACCGAGGCCGGTATCGACGCCGGCTTCACCCGCGACCTGTATGTCGCCCTGGGCGAGCCGCTGGAAAACGGCGCCTGGGCGGTGCGGGTGCATATCAAACCCTATGTCCGCTGGATCTGGCTGGGTGGTCTGCTGACTGCGCTGGGCGGTTTCCTGGCGGCCCTCGACCGGCGCTACCGCGTCAAGGTCAAAGCCCGGGTGCGTGATGTCCTGGGTGTGTCTGGAGCGACTGCATGAAGCGTTGGATCATGGTAGTGCCATTGGCGGTGTTCCTGCTGGTGGCGGTCTTTCTCTACAAGGGGTTGTTCCTCAAGCCTGACGAGTTGCCCTCGGCGATGATCGGCAAGCCGTTCCCGGTGTTCTCGCTGGGGACGGTGCAAGGGGACCGCACGCTCACTCAAGCCGACCTGATCGGCCGCCCGGCGCTGGTCAATGTGTGGGGCACCTGGTGCCCGTCGTGCAAGGTCGAGCACCCGTACCTCAACCAGCTGGCCGAGCAGGGCGTGGTGATCCACGGCGTCAACTACAAGGATGACAATGCCGCCGCGCTGAAATGGCTGGCCGAGTTCCACAACCCCTACCAGCTGAACATCGCCGACCCGCAAGGCTCGCTGGGCCTGGACCTGGGTGTGTACGGCGCGCCGGAAACCTTCCTGGTCGACGCGAAAGGCATCATTCGCTACAAGCACGTGGGCGTGGTCGACGCCACGGTCTGGCGCGAACAGCTGGCGCCGCTGTACCAAGGCCTGGTCGACGAGGCCAGGCCATGAAGCGCTGGCTCGCAGCCGCCGTGCTGGGCATGAGCCTGGCCGGTGTGGCCAAGGCGGCCATCGACACCTATCAGTTTCGCGACGAGGCCGAGCGTGAGCGCTACCAGCAACTGACCAAGGAGCTGCGCTGCCCCAAGTGTCAGAACCAGGACATCGCCGACTCCAACGCACCGATCGCCGCCGATTTGCGTCGCGAGATCTTCCGTATGCTCGGCGAGGGCAAGAGCAACCCGCAGATCGTCGACTTCATGGTCGACCGCTATGGCGACTTCGTGCGCTACAAGCCGGCGCTCAGCGGGCGCACCTGGTTGCTGTGGTTCGGCCCGGGCATTCTCTTGGTCGGCGGCTTCGTGGTGCTGGCGGTGATTGTCCGCCGCCGTCGCAGCCAGGCCGTGGCCGGCACACCGGAACTGTCCGCCGCTGAACGCGAGCGTCTCGCCAAACTGCTGGAAAAAGAAACCAACCATGACTGAATTCTGGCTCAGCGCGGGCCTGTTGCTGCTCGCCGCCCTGGCATTCCTGTTGATTCCCATCCTGCGCGGCCGTCGCCGCCAGCAGGCCGAACAGGACCGTACCGCGCTTAATGTGGCGCTCTATGAAGAGCGGGTCGCCGAACTGGCAGCCCAGCAGCAGGCGGGTGTGCTCGATGCCGGGCAACTGGCCAGGGGCCGTGACGAGGCAGCCCGCGAACTGCTGGCCGACACCGAGCGCAACGACGCGTCCGTTCAAGGCCATTTGGGCAAGGCTGTTCCGCTGCTGGCGTCGGTGCTGGTGCCGGCCATGGCGCTGGGGTTGTACCTGCATTTCGGCGCCGCCGACAAGGTCGAGCTGACCCAGGAATTCGCCAGCGCGCCGCAATCGATGCAGGAAATGACGGCACGCCTGGAGCGTGCCGTGAAGGCCCAGCCGGAGTCCGCCGAAGGGTTGTACTTCCTCGGTCGGGCGTACATGGCCGACCAGCGGCCGGCGGATGCCGCCAAGGCCTTCGAGCGTGCCGTGGCCTTGGCCGGGCGTCAGCCCGAGCTGCTCGGTCAATGGGCCCAGGCGTTGTACTTCGCTGCCGACAAGCAATGGAACCCACAGCTGCTGGCATTGACCGACGAAGCACTGAAGGCCGACCCACGGGAGGTCACCAGCCTTGGCCTGCGAGGTATTGCCGCCTTCGAGGGCGAGCGCTATCAGGAGGCCATCGATTTCTGGCAGCGCCTGCTCGCGCAACTGCCGGAAGGCGATGCCTCGCGTGCCGCGTTGCAGGGCGGTATCGACCGCGCTGCGGACAAACTGAAGGCCTCAGGTGGCAAGGTGGCCGAGGCGGCGCGTCTGAAGGTGCGGGTCGAACTGGCTGCGGCGCTCAAGGACAAGGTGCGCCCGGATGACACCGTGTTTATCTTCGCGCGTGCCAGCAATGGGCCGCCCATGCCCCTGGCCGCCAAGCGTGTCACGGTGGCGCAGTTGCCCATCGAGGTGGAACTGTCGGACGCCGATGCGATGATCCCGCAAATGAAACTGTCGGACTTTGCCGAAGTCCAACTGGTTGCCCGCGTCTCGCGCGCCGGTGTTCCCACCCGTGGTGAATGGAAAGCCCAGGGGGCGCCACTGCCCACCACTACGCGAGCCCCCCAGCACCTGATTATCGACAGCCCCGACTCATAAGAGAGCAGCCCCATGAACAGCACCGTACGCCTGACCCTGATCACCCTGGCCCTGGGTCTTTCCGCGTGTACGGTGCATCAACCGGGCGAGCGGCAATCGCTACCGCCGATCGAGTCCACGCCGCCGCACCAGGGGCCGGCGGCCAAGCCGCTGCCGGGCAGCAAACCGAGCACCCCCGCGGCAACGCCCAAGCCCATGCCACGTACCTCGGCAAGCTTCGCGCCGCCGCCGGGGGGCGCCAGCCATTGGGACCCGAAAATGGGTGTCTATGTGTTGGAGAAGCAACCCAACACCTTCTACCGCCAGCGCACCTACTACCGCTGGAACAACGGCTGGAGCTGGTCGCTGAGCCCCAATGGCCCGTGGCAGGAGACCGACAGCAGTGGCGTGCCGGGTGGCCTGGGGCGTGCATTCGCCCAGTAGTGTTCGCTCGACCGGGCGCGCCGATACATCGATAGCCCATCTCGCGCTGCCCGCGCATAATGCCCCTTCGCATTGAGCCGGAGGTGGCATGAGCAAGACAGTCCTGGTCCTGGTGGAAACCGTTGACGATTACCTGCCCTTGCTGGAGCGGGCGGGCTATCGACTGATCCGCGCCCCTTCGCCGCAGATGCGTGCCGACGCCATCGCCCGTCATGCCCAGCAGATCGATGCCGTGCTTACCCGTGGGCCGCTGGGCCTGACCGCCGACGAGATCGACACGCTGGTCAGCCTCAGGATCATCTGCGTGATCGGCGCCGGCTACGAGCAGGTCGACCTGGTTGCCGCGGCCGCCCGGGGGATCACGGTCACCAATGGCGCGGGCGCAAACGCCGGCCCTGTCGCCGACCACGCCATGGCACTGTTGCTGGCGCTGCTGCGCGATATTCCCCGAGCCGATGCCAGCACCCGACGGGGCGAGTGGAACCGGGTGATCAGCCCTTCGGTCAGCGGCAAGCGCCTGGGTATCATCGGCCTTGGCGCGGTGGGCCAGGCCATTGCCCGGCGAGCGGCCCTTGGCTTCGACATGAATGTCAGCTACCACAGCCGCACTCCACGTGCGGATGCTCCTTACACCTGGTACGACAGCCCACTGCATCTGGCCGACGCGGTGGATATCCTCGTGGTCGCCACGCCAGGCGGCAACGGTACGCGCCATCTGGTCGACGCAAAGGTGCTCGAGGCTTTGGGCGCCGAGGGTTACCTGGTCAATATCGCCAGGGCCAGCGTGGTGGACACCGACGCCTTGGTCACCGCCCTGCATCAAGGCCAGATCGCTGGCGCCGCGCTGGACGTATTCGATGACGAGCCCGCGGTGCCTGACGCACTCAAGGCGTTGGCCAATACCGTGCTGACCCCGCATGTCGCCGGGCAGTCTCCCGAGGCGGCTCGTGATACCGTCGCCCTGGTGCTGCGCAACCTGCAGGCATTCTTTGCGGGTGAACCGGTACTGACACCTGTGCGTGGATAAACCGTTTCCGATACCCGCCTGGCGTTGAGCCGGGCTTGAAAGGAGTCGTTGCATGCAACTCGAGATATTCCAGGTCGATGCGTTTTCCTCAGAGCCATTCGGCGGCAATCCGGCGGCGGTGATTCCGTTGCAGCAGTGGTTACCGGATGACCTGCTGCAGCGCATCGCCGAAGAGAACAACCTGTCCGAAACCGCCTACTTCATGCGCAACGGTGAGGCCTTCGACTTGCGCTGGTTCACCCCGACCGTCGAGGTCGACCTGTGTGGCCATGCGACCTTGGCGGCTGCCTGGGTGCTGTTCGAGCAGTTGGGCGAGCAAGCCGAAGTGCTGCGCTTCAATACGCGCAGTGGTGAACTGAGGGTCAGCCGTGGGGGCGATGGCCTGCTGGCCATGGATTTCCCCGCCAAACAGCCGGTCGCCGTGGATATTCCCGATGGCTTGCTGCCGGCATTGGGCTTGAGTAGCGCGCGTGCGTTGTATCGCACTGACGACTATGTGTTGGTGATCGACGATGCGGCGCTGCTCGATCCGCTCAAGCCGGACTTCGTCGCGTTGTCGGCATTTGATGTGCGCGGGGTGGCGGTGACCGCGCCAGGGCGCGGGTTTGATTTCGTCACGCGCTGGTTCGGGCCGCGGGTGGGGGTCAATGAAGACCCGGTTACCGGGTCGGCGCATACTTCGTTGGCACCTTACTGGGCTGATCGCCTGGGCAAGGCCAGCTTGCGCTGCGAGCAGGGTGGCGCGCGCAAGGGGCAATTGCAGTGCGAAGTGCCGGGTAACGGGCGGGTGATTATCAGTGGGCGAGGTGCGTTGTACTTGCGCGGTCAGGTCTTTATCTGAAGCGTACAGTCGAACAGCCCCCACGGGCGCAAGGCGCGTCGTGGGGGCTGGCGGGCATCAGGGCATGACACCCACGGTACCGTTGTCGATCTTGGGTTGGCGGTAGAGGTCGAGCAACACCTGGTCAAGCACCTGCGACGCGCCCCATGGCTTGGGGTCGTTGAGGATGGCCGCTACTGCCCAGGTGTGGCCGTTGCTGTCGCGGCTGAACCCGGCAATTGCCCGCACGGTATTGAGCGTGCCGGTCTTGATGTGCCCTTCGCCGCTCATCGCGGTGCGCTTGAGGCGTTTGCGCATGGTGCCGTCCATGCCCACCAGCGGCATCGAGCTGATGAACTCGGCCGCGTATGGGCTCTTCCAGGCCGCCTGAAGCAATGCGGCCATTTCCCGGGTGCTGACCCGTTCGGCGCGGGACAGGCCAGAGCCGTTCTCCATCACCAGGTGCGGCGCGGTGATGCCTTTCTTGGCCAGCCATTGGCGCACCACCCGTTGGGCGGCACGGGCGTCGTCGCCGTCGGCATCGGTACGGAACTGCGCGCCGATACTGAGGAACAGTTGCTGCGCCATGGTGTTGTTGCTGTATTTGTTGATGTCGCGGATGACTTCGACGAGGTCCGGCGAGAAGGCGCGTGCCAGCAAGCGGGCAGACTTGGGGACGTCCTCGAAGCGGTCACGGCCCTGGATGGTGCCGCCCAGCTCGTTCCAGATGGCGCGTACGGCCCCCGCGGCGTAGGTCGGGTGGTCCAGCAGCGACAGGTAGGTCTGCGAGTTGCAGCCGTCAGCCAGTTGGCCGGTGACGGTCACGCTGACGCCGTCCGCTTGTGGTACCGGGTTGTAGCGCACATCCCCCGTGCACTGCTTGCCGGCCACGGCCTTGACCTGGTTGTCGACGCGGATGCTGGCGATCGGTGGCTCGACCGAAACCACCACTTTGCCGCCGTCGTTGCGGGCAACGAAACGCAAGGCTTTCAGGTTCACCAGCAAGGAGTCGGGCTTGACCAGGAATGGTTTGTTGACGTCGCCGCCGTCGTCATCGAACTGCGGCAGGTTTGGCTGCACGAAGTGGCTGCGGTCCAGGACCAGGTCGCCGGTTACCGTGCGCACACCATTGGCGCGTAAGTCACGCATCAGCAGCCAGAGCTTCTCCATGTTCAGCTTGGGGTCGCCGCCGCCCTTGAGATAGAGATTGCCGTTGAGCGTGCCGTTGCTCAGGGTGCCATCGGTGTAGAACTCGGTTTTCCACTGGTAGGTCGGGCCCAGCAGCTCCAGTGCGGCGTAGGTGGTGATCAACTTCATGGTCGAGGCTGGGTTGACCGAGACGTCGGCGTTGAACACCGTCGCGGTGCCCGGACCATCCAGTGGCAGCATCACCAGCGACAGCGCCGTGTCCTGCAGTTTGTTGGTCTTGAGTGCCTGTTGCACCTTGGGCGGGAGGGTGGTGTTGACGGCGGCGGCCTGGCTGGGGAATGCCAGGGGTAGCAACAGGCCGGCGAGCAGCAGTGGGCGAAGCGTCTTGATCATAAAGGTATGAACCCTGCACGAGGGAAAAGGGTAACGGGGCTGTAAGAAAATGATGACCCCAGGGCGAATAGACTCGCATTATGCCCCAAGCGTAGCGTCGATGGGCTGTATTCGACGGAAAAGCGCCGCTGGGCGCTGGAAACTGGTAAAGTGCCGCGCGTAATTACTTGAGAGGATTGTTTCATGGCTACCAACCGTTCCCGTCGCCTGCGCAAGAAACTGTGCGTGGACGAATTCCAGGAGCTGGGTTTCGAACTGAACCTGGGTTTCAAGGAAGACCTGTCCGATGAAGCCATCGATGCCTTCCTCGACGCCTTCCTGGCTGAAGCCATGGACGCCAATGGCCTGGACTATGTCGGCGGCGACGATTTCGGCCTGGTCTGCAAGGCCACCCGCGGCTCGGTCAGCGAAGAACAGCGCGCCGCTGTTGAAGCCTGGCTCAAAGGCCGCAGCGAACTGACCAATATCGAAGTCAGCCCGCTGCTGGACGCCTGGTACCCGGAAAAACCGATCAACCCGGCATCGTGATTGGTAGGCGGCGCAGGTGCTGTGCCGCTTACTCCGCCTCGGCCAGGCTGCCCAATTGCCTGGCCAGGGCTTTCTCCACGCGGCGCATATGCCGCGCCAGTGCCTGACGGCGAATTTTCAGCTCGTCCTGTGACAGGCCTGGTTTCTCGAGCGCTTCGCACGCCTGAATCAATGACCTGGCATCCAGCATCCTTGCCGCGCTGAGGATCTTGTGTGCCTGGGCCGACAGTGCATCCGCCTGCTGCCGCGGGTCGATAGCCATCAATGTGCTTAGGTCTTGCTGCAGGCTCTGGTACAGGGTGCTCAGTATGCGGTCGCGATCGTTGGCGTTGTCACCGACGATGGCGCTCAGGCCGTCCAGGTCGAAGCGATGCCCTGGCTCGTCGCAGCCATTGCACGGCCTGCCCTGACGGGCAAGGCTTGCAAGGCGTTGGCCAAGCAGTTGCAGCCCGATGGGTTTGAGCAGGCAGTCATCCATGCCCGCATCCAGGCATTGCTGGCGCACCTCAGGTTGGGCGTTGGCGGTGTAGCCGAGCATGGTGCAGCGCGGGCGGCCGTGCAGGTGCTCTTCGGCGCGCACGGTCCGGGCCAGTTCATAGCCATTCATTCCCGGCATGTTGCAGTCGACGATCAGGACATCGAAACAGCCCTCACGCCACTTGCGCAACCCTTCGCGGCCATCGCGCGCGCTTTCCTGGCGCAGCCCCAGGTAGCTCAACTGTTGTGCCATGAGCAGCAGATTGGCGGGATGGTCGTCGATCACCAGGATTTTCATGCGTGTGTCTGGCTGTTCGATGTCCGCGGCCATTCGAGGGAGTGGTTCCTCCGGGTCGACACAACGCAGGGGCATGACCAGGCGTACGCGTGTCCCTACGCCTTGCAGGCTCTGCAGGCTCAGCTCGCCTCCCATCATCGTGCACAGGTTGCGGCTGATGACCAGCCCCAGCCCGGTGCCGGCGCGGGCGCCGTCACTGTAAGGGTTGGCTTGGGCGAAGGGGGTGAACAGTCGCTGCACGTCTTCCTCGTGGATACCGATGCCGCTGTCACGCACTTCCAGGTCAAGGATGGGGGCTTCCCGTTCGTTGCCGTTGCGCAGCTTGACGCTGATGCGCACCTGCCCCTGCTCGGTGAACTTGATTGCGTTGCTGACCAGGTTTGACAGCACTTGCTTGAAGCGCAGTGGATCAAGCATTACATGGCAATGCGCAGCGTCGGTGATGGCCACTTTCAATGCCAGGCCCTTGTGCCGGGCCAGGCCGTCGAACACGCGTCCGACGGATTCGACCAGCATGGCCAGGTCTACGGGTTCTGGCGCAAGGGTCAGATGCCCGGACTCGATGCGAGCGATATCCAGGATGTCGCCGATCAGCCCGAGCAGGTCCTGGGCCGAATGATGGGCGATTTCCAGTGCAGGTCGGTCGAGCTGGCCCTGGTCGGCGCGGCGCAAGGCCAGCTCCAGCATGCCGATCAGCGCGTTCATCGGTGTGCGGATTTCATGGCTGATAGTGGCGAGGAAGGTGCTTTTGGCTCGGTTCGCGTCATCCGCCTGCTGTTTGGCCAGGCGCAGGTCCTGGACCAGGTTGCGGCGTTCGCTGATGTCGATCCAGCCGCCGATGATGCCTTGCATTTCGCCCAGCGAGTTGCGGTAGGGAAGGATCCAGTGATAGATCGTCAATTCCTGGTCTTTCAGGCGCAGAGGGCGGTCCAGAATCAAGGGTTTACCTTGCGCCATGACGCGTTGGTACTCGTCCTGTATCTGCTGGGTGTAGTCACAATCGCAGAACGGGGTGTCCTCCAGGCGCTTGCCGATGACCTGCTCGGGGCTGGCGCCAACCGCTTGCAGATAGCTGTCGTTGCAACTCTGCAAGCGGCCTTCGTGGTCACGTACATACATGGGGTGGGGGGTGCCGTTGAGCAAGGCGCCCATGAACTCCAGTTGGTCGTTCAGGGCTCGCTCCGCACGTTGACGTTGCTTGATCTGGCGGCGCAGGCGTGCGTTCCAGATCAGCGCAAGCACCAGCAGCATGCCGATGACACCGACTACTTGCATGATGATCTTGCGGTAATGGCGCCAGTAGGTGTCATCGCGCACGCCGTGGTCCCGCCAACGGCTGTTGATCACCCCGAGCTCTTCGGGGGATATGCTCAGTAGCGCCTTGTCGAGAATTGACGCCAACTCACTGGCCTGAGCGGTAGTTGCCATCGAGAAGGTTGCCGGTTCCGTGCCAACCGTGCTGCGGATAACCAGGTCACTGCCGGTCGCCACCATGTGGTTGGCATCGATCAGGGTGGCGATCACCGCATCCACGGCGCCGCTGCCGAGCAGCGCCATGGCGTAGTAGGCGCTCTCCGTTGCAACCTGGCGAACCTGCGGGTGGCGGGTGGCCAGTAGCGCTGCCACGTTGCTGTCGCGAGGGACGGCGACACGCTTGCCCTTGAGCAGCGTCAGTGAGCTGGGTTGATCGGCTCCGCCGCGACCGACGAGCACATAGGCACTTTCCAGGTAGGGCCTGCTGACCTGCAATGCGTTGCCGCGACGTGTATCGGTGGAGTGGGTGGCAATGATGTCGGCGCGGCCGGACTCAAGTTGCTCGATCATGTCGCCATCGCCACTGGCGCGCTGGATCTTAAAGCGCAGACCGGTGCGCAAGCGAATGAGTTCGAGCAAATCGGCGACGATACCCCGCAGGCGGTCGTTGTTGTCGAAAAAGGTCAGGGGGGCGGCGGTATCATTGACCACCACCCGCATCACCGGATGCTCGCGCAGCCAGCGGTCTTCCCGTGGCGACAACTGCAACTTGCGATCAGTCAACAGGCTGCCACTGCTAGCGCTCCAGCGCTTGAAGATGTCGTTGCGTGTACTGTTTGACTGGGCTTCCAGCGCAGCATCGACCAGTTGCAGCAGCATCCTGTCGTCATCGCGCAAGGCAAAACTGAAACCAACGGCTTCGTGCTTGCCGAAATTGGCCATGCGCAGGCGTGGCAGGTGGCCTCGGCTGATCAGGTAGTGAGTGGACACGGTATCGCCGATGAACACGTCGGCTTGCTCGAAGGCTACCGCGTTCAGCGCCTGGGTGGACGACTCGAAGGTCAGGAGCTCGGCCTCGGGGTAGGTGGCGTTGATCTCTTCGGGTGGCAGGTAGTGGTAGAGCATGCTCAGGCGCATGCCGTCCAGGCCTGTATCCAGTGCGCGTGTCTCGTCTTCGCGGGTCACCAGCACCGGTTGGTCGATGGCATAGGGCCGTGACAGGGCCAGGCCTTGCGTCGAGGCTTCGTAACCATTGGCGCTTCCCAGCAGGTCGATCTGGCCATTCTTCAAGGCGGCGACCGCCGCGGCCCGACTGGGGAAACGTTGTACGCGGACCGGCAGGCCGAGGGCGTTGCCGATCACGCCAGCGTAGTCAGCGGTGAGCCCCTGGTACTCGTTGCCGCGGGTGGCAATGTCGAACGGTGGGTAATCTGGTGCCGATGTTCCCAGGACCAGTTTCTGACGGGTAGCGAGCCAATCACGTTGGGCCGGGGTGAGCGTGGGTTGGGCCGATGTCGGTGAGGCGCGGCTAAGCAGGGTGTATGTTTGGCCTGGGTAATTGGATACGCAGGCACCCTGAAGTGGGGTGCCGAGGCTCAGGCAGAGCAGGGATGTTGCAATGTACCTCCACATCGTGACCTCAGACTAACGCGTTGCGTTTGGCGATGTCGATCAGTTCCACCAGCGTGTTTGCGTGCAGTTTGTGCATAAGGCGCTTTTTGTAGGTGCTGACTGTCTTGTTGCTGAGGAACATACCCTTGGCAATTTCCTTGTTGCTTCTGCCCTGCGCGAAGAGTTGCAAGACCATCAGCTCCCGGTCGTTCACCTGGCGGAACAGTTCCAGTTCCTGCCCTCGATCTACCTGGGCCGGATTGAGTGCCTGGCTGGGGAAGTAGTTATAGCCGGAAAGCACTGCCTTTATGGCACTGAGCAACTCGCTCAGATCTTCCTGTTTGCAGACGTAACCGGCGGCCCCCGAGTGCATGCAGCGGATCGCGAACAGCGCTGGCGATTGTGCGGTCAGTACCAGAACCTTGAGCGGGATGGCCATGGTCTGTAGACGGGACAGCATTTCCAGCCCGTCGAGCTTGGGTAGGCTGATATCCAGGATTACCAGGTCCGGGCGTGTTTCGCGAATCATCTGCATGGCATCGACGCCATTGTCCGATTCGCCAACCACCGTGTAATTCTGATTCTCCAGCAACATCCGGATAGCCAGGCGGATTACCGGGTGGTCGTCGACAATAAATACTGAGTGCATATCAAACATTCCATGCGGCGTGACGAAAACAGTCGGCACATTAGCTCAGATGAATGTCGGCGGGCAGGGAAGGTCAGTTGGAAAACTATATATAGGAAATTGCTTACAGCTAAATCGATATCCTGCTACAGGATGTGTTGAAGTTGAGTAGTTTGTCTCTCGGATTTTTGGTTGTTTTTGCGAGAAATTGAAATTGTGTTTTGACCTGTCGCTAGGAGGTAAGACGTTTCTTACAGATTAATGCAGTGATTGACGGCCTATGCCGTCATCACTGCTGCACGCCCGTTATGTCGGGCTGGAGCGTCCGGTCATCTCGCTGGCCATTTCGCTGGCATAGCCATCGGTCATGCCAGCGATGAAGTCGATCATGCGCAGGTAGGCGTCGTGCAAGGTACCGTGCGGATCGGGTGCGTTGTTGCCGAGCAGGTCCAGCACACGCTGGCTCTTGAACGAAGGCGTGCGCCCGCCGTGCTGTTCCAGGGCGGCACTGCAGAAGGTATTGAGGAGGATTTCCAGGGTGGTGTAGGCGCCGATCTCCTGGAGCGTCTTGCGCTTGTCCTGAAAGATCTTTTTGCGGGCCATGTCCTTGGCTTGCAGTACGCAACGCTGGGCCGGGCCGTGCATGTGTTCGACCAGGTCGCCCGGCAGCCGTCCGGCAAGCAGGGCATCCTGCTGTTCAACGAAAGCGAGGGCGGCGGCGTTGGTCAGGTGTTCGATCGCCTTGCCCCGCAGGATTGCCAGCTTGCGCCGGCGCGATGCACCAGGCCCCAGCTGGCGATAGGTTTCCGGCAGGTCGTCACCCACCAGGTCGAGCAGCAGCGCCTCGACTTCGGCGTACTGCAACAGGTCCATTTCCAGGCCGTCCTCGAGGTCGATCAAGGCGTAGCAGATATCGTCGGCGGCCTCCATCAGGTAGACCAATGGATGGCGGGCCCAGCGTTGGTGTGCGATCTGCGGCAGGCCAAGCTTGCCGGCGATCTGTTCGAGCAGCGGCAGTTCGCTGTGGTAGCAACCGAACTTGTGTTTCTTGTAGCCCAGGGCATCGGCGTGGCGGGCGGTCCAGGGATATTTCAGGTAGGCGCCGAGGGTCGCGTAGGTCAGGCGCATGCCACCATCGAATTGGTGATACTCGAGTTGGGTGAGGACCCGAAAGCCCTGGGCGTTGCCTTCGAAATTGAGGAAATCGGCACGTTCGTCATCGGTCATGTCGTCCAGCCAGCCACGTCCGGCCGCTTGTTGGAACCAATGGCGGATGGCGTCCTCGCCGGAGTGGCCGAACGGAGGGTTGCCAATGTCGTGGGCCAGGCACGACGCTTGCACGATCATCCCCAGGTCGCTGGGTTCGCACCAGTCCGGCAGCCTGTCGCGCAGGGTCTCGCCTACGCGCATGCCCAGTGAGCGGCCGACGCAGCTCACTTCCAGCGAGTGGGTCAGGCGGGTGTGGATATGGTCGTTGCTGGTGACCGGATGCACCTGGGTCTTGCGCCCCAGGCGGCGGAAGGCGCCAGAGAAGATGACCCGGTCGTGGTCCTTGTGGAAGGGGCTGCGGCCCAGTTCTTCAGAGCTGCCGAGGGCCTTGCCCAGGCGTTCGCGGGTCAGCAGGGTGTGCCAGTCCAAGGCGCGTTCTCCCGTCGTTGAGTCGGCATAGCTTCCAGTGTCTGGCGCGCCCGTGCAAGCACGGGCACGCAGCAATCAGGGGCGGCGACCGTTGCTCAGGAACAGGCGGACCAGCGGTGCCAGGGTGGAGCCCAGGCGCAGCAGGCGCCGCAAGTTGCCACTGCGCACGCCTTTGCCAGTGAGAAAGCCCAGTACCACGACAGCGCCCAGGCCCCACAGCGAGCCATGTCGGACGCCCAGGCCCTCGCCGAATGAACTGCCCATGCCGCGTAAACGGCGCACCGGTTCGAGCAACTGGGTGGACTCGTGGCGGATCTGCTGGCGGTGCATTTCCATGCGCAGGCGCAGCAACGCCTTGCGCAGTTCCCTTGGGTTGCGAGTTTCAGGTATCTCGGGCAGGTTCATGGCAGCAGGCGCTCCCGGTCCTTGGCCAGCTCGTCGAGCGTGGCACTGAACGGTGAAGATTCGTCGAACACCGCAGCTTTCAGGCGCAAGCCGCAGTACAGCGCGGCAAGACCGTAGAACACGCACAGGCCGATGATCCCGGCCAGGCGATAGCTGTCCCACAACAGCACCAGCACCAGCCCGGACAAGGCCGTGAGCAGCAGCAGGGCGAAGACCAGCGCCAGCCCGGCAAACAGCAGCAGGCTAAGGGTACGGGCCTTCTGTTCCTGCAATTCGATGCCGAACAGTTCGATATGGCTGTGCAGCAGGCCCAGTATCGCCGCGCCGAGGCGCCTGCCGGAGGTGGCGGCGCCGTTGGCGTCGTTATCCATGTTCAACCCTCAGCGCTTGGCCAGCAGGCCGATCAGCAAGCCGACGCCAGCCGCGATGCCGATGGCCTGCCAGGGGTTTTCCTGCACGTACTGCTCGGCGCTGCCGAGGGCGGCCTGGCCGCGTTGGCGTACCGAGTCCTGGGTCAGTTGCAGGGTTTCGCGGGCCTGTGTCAGGCGTTCGTGAATCTGCTCGCGCAGTTCATCGGCCTGGTCGCCCGCCAGGTTTGCGGTGTCGGCGAGCAGCTTTTCGGTGTCGCGGACCAGGGCCTGGAAGTCAGCCATCAGTATTTCTTGTGCAGTCTTTGCCGATTTGCTGGCCATGGATGGGCCTCTCCTTGTGGGGGTGTATGGCTATTTCGAGTAACGGCGCGCGCGGAAGGTTCAGTGGCAGAGGCTGGTACGGCCCTTGCTACTGCCCGGGGCGTGTCTGTCGGCGCTTGCGCTGAAAGTGTGCACCAGCGGCACGGACACCGACAAACCTTAACCCAATCCACGACAAACCCAAGAAAAAACCACACAGGCACCCACCGGCTCAACGAAGCCGGGCAGGGGCCTGGCACCGATTCGGTGCAAGGATGCCGGTTCTTGAGCTGTCCTGGTGCCTTTTTGCAGGTCTGCCACTTCATGGAAAACATGCACAGCGCGATGGACTCCCTGGTCCATGGCTCGAATACCTTGTTCATCCTCATGGGGGCGATCCTGGTCCTGGCCATGCATGCCGGCTTCGCTTTCCTCGAGGTCGGTACGGTACGCCACAAGAATCAGGTCAACGCCTTGTCGAAGATTCTCAGTGATTTCGCCATCTCGGCACTGGTGTACTTCTTCATCGGCTACTGGATCGCCTATGGTGTGAACTTCCTGCAACCGGCGGCCGAGCTGGCCCGCGACCATGGTTATGCCTTGGTCAAATGCTTCTTCCTGCTGACCTTCGCCGCGGCGATCCCGGCGATCATCTCGGGTGGGATCGCCGAGCGGGCACGCTTCATGCCGCAGTTGTGCGCGACCGCGTTGATCGTGGCGTTCATCTATCCGTTCTTCGAAGGGGTGGTGTGGAATGGCAACCTGGGTATCCAGGCATGGCTACAGGCGCGCTTCGGCGCACCGTTCCATGACTTCGCCGGGTCCGTGGTGGTGCATGCCATGGGCGGGTGGCTGGCCTTGGCGGCGGTCATCCTGCTGGGTGCGCGTCGCGGTCGCTATCGCGATGGCCGGCTGGTGGCCTTCGCGCCGTCGAACATCCCGTTCCTGGCGCTGGGCTCCTGGATCCTGATCATCGGCTGGTTCGGCTTCAACGTCATGAGCGCGCAGACCCTGCTGGGCGCCAGTGGGCTGGTGGCGATCAACTCGTTGATGGCCATGGTGGGCGGCACCTTGTCGGCCTTGCTGGTGGGGCGCAATGACCCGGGCTTCCTGCACAACGGTCCGCTGGCCGGGCTGGTGGCGGTCTGCGCCGGTTCCGACCTGATGCACCCGGTGGGGGCGCTGGTGGTCGGGCTGGTGGCGGGAGGCCTGTTCGTCTGGTGTTTCACCGCGGCACAGAACCGTTGGAAGATCGACGATGTGCTAGGTGTGTGGCCGCTGCATGGCTTGTGTGGCGTCTGGGGTGGGATCGCCTGTGGCGTGTTCGGGCAGACGGCGCTGGGCGGGTTGGGTGGTGTCAGCCTGGTGAGCCAGTTGCTGGGCAGCCTGGCCGGTGTGGTGGTGGCGTTGGTCGGCGGTTTTGTCGTGTACGGGCTGATCAAGGCGCTGAATGGCCTACGCCTCAGCCACGAGCAGGAATTCCAGGGCGCCGACCTGTCGCTGCACCGCATTGGTGCGACCAGCCAGGATTGACCTGGCACAGGTGCAGGTTGCAGGGTCTGGACCTAGAATAAGCATCCTTGAAGATGATTTCCGGGCCCATTCATGCTCCCTGAATGCCAATTGTTCGGTACCCTCGGGTGCCACCTGTGTGAAGTGGCGGAAGCCATGCTGATGCCGTTCGTCGAGCACGGCCTGATGGTCGAGCTGGTCGACATCGCGGATAGCGAGGCGCTGTTCGAGCGGTACGGCCTGCTGATTCCAGTGCTGCGCCGCTGCGACAGCGGCGCGGAGCTGGGCTGGCCGTTCGATGCCGAACAGGTGGTGGCGTTCCTGCGTTGAGCCGCTGATTGACGGTAGGGTGATTCGCTTCGTATGCTGTATATAAATACAGTATCGAGGTGAAGCCATGCTCAATGTCGAGCAACTCAAGTACAGCATCAACCACATGTCCCCTGAGCGTGTGCGTGACGCTGTGCTGGAATTGCGCCTCGATGGCATCGTCACCGATGACCAGACCCCCTTCGGCAAGGTTCACTTCAACACCTGCTTCGCCGAAATCGAGGCGTTGTTCCAGCGTGCGGGGTTTCATCGCCCGCTGGATGTCGTGGGCTACCAGGGCTTGAGCTATGCCCTCTATGACCCGGGGCGCTGGGACGCTGTGCAGGTGCTGCGTTGGCTGAAGGCGCGCTGTGAGCCGGCCAGCGAGGCTGGTTGAGGCGCCTGGGCTAGGGGATAATGCTCCCCCTTGTGATGCGAGCCCGCCGATGACCACGCCTTTCAACCCCGCCCACCAGCAAGCCAGTACCGTATGCCTGCCTCCAGGTCGCTGGGCGACGGTGCTGGATTGCCTGTGCGATCACTTCAAGGGTATCCCCCGCGAGCAGTGGCTCGATCGTTTTGCCCGTGGTCGGGTGCTGGACAGTGAAGGCCGTGCGATCACCGTTGAGCTTCCCTATCGCCAGGGCCTGCGTCTGCACTACTTCCGCGAGGTGGCCAATGAGAAACCGATCCCGGTGCAGGAAGAGATTCTGCATGTGGACGAGCATCTGGTGGTAGCGGACAAACCGCATTTCCTGCCAGTGACACCCACTGGCGAGTATGTCGAACAGACGCTGTTGCGCCGCCTGATCCGTCGCCTGGACAACCCGCACCTGGTTCCCCTGCACCGCATCGACCGGCACACGGCCGGCCTGGTGCTGTTCTCCGCCAACCCGCAGACCCGTGGCGCCTACCAGTGCCTGTTCCCGGAGCGGCGTATCGACAAGCACTATCAGGCGATCGCCGCAGCCATGCCGCAGCATATGTTTCCCCTGGTGCACCGCAGCCGCCTGGTGCATGGCGAGCCGTTCTTCCGCATGCATGAGGTCGAGGGGGCCGATAACAGCGAAACCCATGCCTGCGTGCTGGAGAAACAGGGCGAGCTGTGGCGCTATGGTCTGTCGCCGGTGACGGGCAAGACCCATCAGTTGCGGGTGCACATGGCTTCGTTGGGCGCGGCTATCTGTAATGACCCGTTCTATCCGCAACTGGCCAATGAGCAGGACGATTACACGCGGCCGCTGAAACTGCTGGCGCACAGCCTGCGTTTCAAGGATCCGTTGAGTGGCGAGCAGCGGTATTTCGAGAGCAGGCTGGCGCTTGACTGGTGAAAAGCATCGCGGGTAAACCCGCTCCTACAGGGAATGCGCCAACCTCAAGATCAGCGCTGCACCTGTAGGAGCCGGCTTTGCCGGCGAATGGGCCTGTCTGGCGACGCGATAGCCTTCGGATTTCAGCGGTTGAAGCGTTCCACCAGCGAGTATTGAGTGCCCGCAGTGCTGGTCAGCTCTTCACTGAGCAGCGCCGAACGCTGGGCCTGGCCCGCGGTCTGGTCGGCCAGGTCGGCGATGGTGCTGATGTTGCGGCTGATCTCTTCGGCCACCGCGGTCTGTTCCTCGGTGGCGGCGGCGATCTGGGTGGCCATGTCGGTGATGTTGGCCACCGCTTCGCTGATACCCACCAGGGCCTGGTCGGCCTCCATCACACGCTCGACGCCTTCCTGGGCCTGGCGGTGACCGGTTTCCATGGTCTGCACCGCGTTGTTGGCGGTCTGCTGCAGCTTGGCGATCAGGCCGTGAATCTGCCCGGTGGACTCGGCGGTGCGTTGGGCAAGTTGGCGGACTTCGTCGGCGACGACCGCGAAGCCCCGGCCCATCTCGCCGGCACGGGCAGCCTCGATAGCGGCGTTGAGTGCCAGCAGGTTGGTCTGGTCGGCGATGCCTTTGATCACATCGACCACGCCACCGATCTCGTCACTGTCCTTGGCCAGTTGCGTGACGGTCAGGCCGGTCTCGCCCACGGCGGCGGACAGCCGTTCAATCGCGTCGCGAGTCTCGCCGGCGATATGGCGGCCTTGGCTGGTCAGGCGATTGGCTTCCTGCGTGGCGTCGGCGGTGCGCTGTACGTGGTTGGCCACTTCTTGCGTGGTGGCGGCCATCTGATTGACCGCGGCGGCCACTTGCTCGGTTTCCACGCGCTGGCGCTCCAGGCCCGAGGAGCTCTGGTGGGCAAGGGTGTCGGACTGGCGGGCCTGGTCGCTCAGTTGCTCGGCGCTGTCCTGCAGGCGGGTCAGGCAGGTCTTCATCCGTGCGTCCTGGCTGAGCATGGCCATTTCCAGGCGCGCCTGGACGCCACGGCTGTCGGTATACATCTGCGCGATCAGCGGGTCGGAGGTGGTCTGTTCAGCGAGGCGCAGCAGGCGCTTGAGGCCGCGTTGCTGCCAGCTCAGGCCGAGCAGGCCCAGGGGGACCGACAGGCCGGCCGCCAGGGCGAAGCCCCAGGAGTGACCCAGCCAGTTGCCGATCAGGAAGCCGACCTGGCTGATGAGGATGAAGGGCAGCCAGTCCTGCAGCACCGGCAGCCACTTGTCGCGTTTCGGGATGGCCGACTTGCCCTGGTTGATGCGTTGGTACAGTGCTTCGGCACGGCGGATCTGCTCGGCGGTGGGTTTGACCCGCACCGACTCGTAGCCGACCACCTGGTTGTTGTCGAATACCGGGGTGACGTAGGCGTTCACCCAGTAGTGGTCGCCCGACTTGCAACGGTTCTTGACGATGCCCATCCACGGCAGCCCCTGCTTGAGGGTCTGCCACATATGGGCGAATACGGCCGGCGGCACATCGGGGTGACGAACCAGGTTGTGCGGCGCGCCCATCAGTTCCTCGCGGGAAAAACCGCTGATCTCGATGAATGCGTCGTTGCAGTAGGTGATCACGCCTTTGGCGTTGGTGGTGGAGATCAACCGCTGCTGGGCAGGGAAAGTCCGTTCTCTCTGGGTAATCGGCTGGTTGTTACGCATTGGCTGTTCAATCCGCAAGGCTTTCGACGGGTATCGGCAAGCCTCTGGTTTTATTGAATGAATATTTAACTGCCATTGACCTGGCGCAAGGTGGCGATGCTGCGGCTGCAGTAGCGAAGCCGGCATGATCGCGTAAGTTGCTGCCAATGTTGCAGTTTTCGTTATGTATTGTGACGGCTGGGTCGGATCATGACCGATTGCTCAGCTCGGGGCCAGCATCGGGTAGGTGAAACCGGCGAAGTGCACCAGGTTGACAGCAACGTGGCACAGCACCGCCGCGGTCAGCCCGCCATGGCGATAGGCCAGACCATACCCCACCCCGGCCAGGCTGGCCAGGTAGAACCACTGCCAGCCACCGCCCAGGTGCGCCAGGCCGAACAGCAGCGCGGCGGCGATCAGCGCCAGGCCGTCATGCCTGAACAAACGTTGCAGGCCGCCCTGGATGTAGCCGCGGAACAACAATTCCTCGGTCAGGCTGACCAGCAGCAGGTTGTTCAGCAGCCACAGCCAGGCCTGGTCCGGCCACTTGGGTGCCCAGGCCACCAGGCCCAGCGACCACGCGCCACCCAGGCAGGCAAGCAGCGTCAGTGGCAGGATCACACCCAGACTCGTGGCCAGGCCGCGCAGGCGCAGCATCACCAACCATGGGCAGGCCAGCAGCAGCCATGCGCCGATCAGTGGCTTGTCCAGGTTCAGGTACATCGAGAAGGGGATGGCGCCTTCGCTGAGCACGACCTTGTCGATCACCCGGGCACCGTTGAAACCCGGTAGCCAGTGCAGCGCCAGGGCGACGGCGAGGGCAACGAACAGGGCGTGGCCGAGGGTTTGCTGCCAGCGTACCCGGCGACGCGCCAGCCAGGCGCTGCACAGCAGGGCGAGCAAGGCGGGCAGGGCGGCCAGGCCCAGGCTGGCGTAGGTCAGTGCGAGGGTGTAGCCGAGGCCGAGCAGGAGCAGAGCGATCCAGTGGAGGAGGGGCATTGGAGTTCCTTGTGCTGGTGAGTCCGTGGAGGGTTGGACTCACCTGAGCGCCCTCAGGGCACTTGCAATCGCTATCGCGGATAAATCCGCTCCTACAGTGCATCCGTCCCAAGGTGTAGGAGCGGATTCATCCGCGATGCGCCGCTCGATCTCGAGATCACAGCAAGGCTATCGCCCTTCACCCCGCGATCAATTGCCGCAGCACAAAGTGCAGGATCCCTCCCGACTTGAAGTACTCCACTTCATTCAGCGTGTCGATCCGGCACAGCACCTCGACTTGGAGCGTTTGGCCATCCTCTCGGGTGATGCGCACGGGCAGGTCCATGCCGGGGCGGATCTGCGCACCCGAGAGCCCCAGCACATCGATGCGCTCCCTGCCGGTCAGGCCGAGTCGTTTGCGGTCGTCCCCGGCCTTGAACTGCAAGGGCAGCACACCCATGCCCACCAGGTTCGAGCGGTGGATACGCTCGAAACTTTCCGCCAGCACGGCCTTGACCCCCAGCAGGTTGGTGCCTTTGGCCGCCCAGTCGCGGCTTGAGCCGGTGCCGTACTCCTGGCCGGCAATCACCACCAGTGGCGTGCCATCCCGCTGGTAGCGCATGGCGGCGTCATAGATCGACAGTTTCTCGCCGCTGGGCACGTACAAGGTATTGCCGCCTTCCTCACCGCCCAGCATCTCGTTGCGGATACGGATGTTGGCGAAGGTGCCGCGCATCATCACTTCGTGGTTGCCGCGCCGCGAACCGTAGGAGTTGAAGTCCCGCGGTTCCACGCCCTTCTCGCGCAGGTAGCGCCCGGCCGGGCTGTCGGCCTTGATGTTGCCGGCTGGCGAGATATGGTCGGTGGTCACCGAGTCGCCCAGCAGGGCCAGGATGCGTGCGCTCTGTATGTCGCGGACTTCCGGCGGCGGGCCGCCGATGTCGTCGAAGAACGGCGGGTGCTGGATGTAGGTGGAGGCGTCCTGCCAGGCATAGGTGGCGGCCTTGGGCACGGCGATGGCCTGCCACTGTGCATCGCCGGCGAACACTTCGGCATACTCCTTGTGGAACATGCGGGTGTCGACATTGGCGACCGCCTCGGCGATCTCCTGCTGGCTGGGCCAGATATCGCGCAGGTACACGGGCCGGCCGTCCTTGCCGGTGCCCAGGGCGTCCTGGGTCAGGTCCACGCGCACGCTGCCGGCCAGCGCGTAGGCGACCACCAGGGGCGGCGAGGCCAGCCAGTTGGTCTTGACCAGCGGATGCACGCGTCCCTCGAAGTTGCGGTTGCCCGACAGCACCGAGGCGACGGTCAGGTCGGCGCTGCCGATGGCTTTCTCGATGGCATCGTCCAGCGGCCCGGAGTTGCCGATGCAGGTGGTGCAGCCATAGCCGACCAGGTCGAAGCCGAGCTGGTCCAGGTAAGGCGTGAGGCCTGCGGCCTTGAAGTAATCGGTGACCACCTTCGAGCCCGGCGCCAGGGAGCTCTTGACCCAGGGCTTGCGCTGCAGGCCCTTCTCCACGGCCTTCTTCGCCACCAGGCCGGCGGCCATCATCACGCTGGGGTTGGAGGTGTTGGTGCAGGAGGTGATGGCGGCGATCACCACGGCGCCGTCGCGCAGGGTGTGGGTCTGGCCGCCATGGGTGTAGTCGATTTCGCCGGCCTGGTCGGCGTTGCCCACCGCCACGCCCCCGCCGCCTTCGCTTTCCAGGCGGCCGACTTCCTTGGCCAGGGGCTTGGGCTGCAGTTCGATGAAGTGGTCGAAGGCCTGGCTGACCTGGCCCAGTGCCACCCGGTCCTGCGGGCGCTTGGGCCCGGCCAGGCTGGCTTCCACGTCATGCATGTCAAGGGCGAGCGTGTCGGTGAACAGGGGTTCCTGACCAGGCAGGCGCCACAGCCCCTGCGCCTTGCAATAGGCCTCGACCAGTTGCACGGCCGCTTCCGGGCGCCCGGACAGGCGCAGGTAGTCCAGGGTCACCTGGTCGACCGGGAAGAAACCGCAGGTGGCGCCGTACTCTGGGGCCATGTTGGCGATGGTGGCACGGTCGGCCAGGGGCAGGTCGGCCAGGCCATCGCCGTAGAACTCGACGAATTTGCCGACCACCCCTTTCTTGCGCAGCATCTGCGTGACCGTGAGCACCAGGTCGGTGGCGGTGATGCCTTCGCGCAGCTTGCCGGTGAGCTTGAAACCGATCACCTCGGGGATCAGCATCGACACCGGCTGGCCGAGCATGGCCGCCTCGGCCTCGATGCCGCCCACGCCCCAGCCGAGCACGCCCAGGCCGTTGATCATGGTGGTGTGCGAGTCGGTACCGACCAGCGTATCGGGGAAGGCGAAGGTGCGTCCGTCTTGCTCGTTGGTCCAGACCGTGCGGCCCAGGTATTCCAAGTTGACCTGGTGGCAGATACCGGTGCCCGGCGGCACCACGCGGAAGTTGGCGAAGGCGCTTTGGCCCCAGCGCAGGAAGGCGTAGCGTTCGCCGTTGCGCTGCATCTCGATGTCGACGTTCTGGGCGAAGGCGCTGGGGCTGGCGTAACGGTCGACCATCACCGAGTGGTCGATCACCAGGTCTACCGGCGACAGCGGGTTGATGCGCTGCGGGTCGCCACCGGCCTTGGCCATGGCCGCGCGCATGGCGGCCAGGTCTACCACCGCGGGCACGCCGGTGAAGTCCTGCATCAATACCCGCGCCGGGCGGTACTGGATCTCGCGATCCGAGCGGCGCTCGGCCAGCCACTTGGCCAGGGCGCGCAGGTCGTCGACGGTGACGGTCTTGCCGTCCTCCCAGCGCAGCAGGTTCTCCAGCAGCACCTTCAGCGACATGGGCAGGCGCTGCAGGTCACCCAACTGGTTGGCGGCCTCGGCGAGGCTGAAATAGTGATAGGCGTGGCCGGCCACGTCGAGGTTCTTGAGGGTTTTCAGGCTGTCGAGCGAGGGCATCTACAACTCCTTGTGCTCCGGTGCCCGGCAGATACAGGTTGCTCGCCGGTGTCACCGCTCTGGATCGGTCCGCACGGCACGGACCTGGCTGAACAGTCAGGTTAGACCCGTTTGCCGGGCCTGCCCTTTTTCTGGACCGATGGGGCATGTCGTCGGTTCCGATCTTCCTTTATCATTCGCCGCCCTGGCGCCGCCTGCGCCAGCGATGTGGAGTGAGAAATGAATACCCTGTTCATGCATTGCCGGCCCGGCTTCGAGGGCGAGGTCTGTGCCGAAATCAGCGAACACGCCGCCCTGCTTGGCGTGGCCGGCTATGCCAAGGGCAAGCCGCAGAGTGCCTGCGCCGAGTTCGTCTGCACCGAGCCCGACGGCGCGCAGCGGTTGATGCATGAGCTGCGCTTTGCCCAGCTGATCTTCCCGCGCCAGTGGGCGAGGGGAGCCTTCGTCGAGCTGCCGGAGACCGACCGCATCAGCGTGCTGCTGGAACACCTGGCCGACTTGCCGGTGTGCGGCAGCCTTTGGCTGGAAGTGCTCGACAGCAACGAAGGCAAGGAACTGTCGACCTTCTGCCGCAAGTTCGAGGTGCCCCTGCGCAAGGCGCTGGAGAAGGCCGGCAGGCTGGTGGACGATGCCCGGCGCCCGCGTCTGTTGTTGACGTTCATCAGCGGTCGACGGGTGTTCCTGGGGCTGGCCGAGGCGGACAATTCGGCCCTGTGGCCGATGGGTATCCCACGGCTGAAGTTCCCCCGCGAGGCCCCCAGCCGCTCGACCCTCAAGCTCGAGGAGGCCTGGCATCAATTCATCCCGCGCGAGCAGTGGGAGCAGCGCCTGAACGACGACATGACTGGTGTCGACCTGGGCGCCTCGCCCGGTGGCTGGACCTACCAGCTGGTCAAGCGCGGCATGCTGGTGACTGCCATCGACAACGGCCCCATGGCCGAGAGTTTGATGGACACTGGGCTGGTGACACACCTGATGGCCGACGGTTTCACCTGGAAGCCGAAGCACACGGTGGACTGGATGGTCTGCGACATCGTCGAGAAGCCCGCGCGCACTGCGTCGCTGATCGAGACCTGGCTGGGCGAGGGGTTGTGCCGTGAGGCGGTGGTCAACCTCAAGTTGCCGATGAAGCAGCGCCATGCCGAAGTGCGCAAGTTGCTCGACCGTATGGAGGCCGGGTTCAAGGAGCGCAAGGTCAAGGTGTCGATTGCTTGCAAGCAGCTGTATCACGACCGTGAGGAAGTGACCTGCCACCTGCGCCGGCTGGACCTCAAGCCGCACTGAGCTGATGCCCTGTCGCCCAGGGGCCCTCTGTGTAGGAGCGGCTTTAGCCGCGATCACCCGCGAAACGGGTAACAGGCACCGCGTCGCCTGCATCGCGGCTGAAGCCGCTCCTACAAAGATCGTGAGGTCGTGCCAAATCCATGAGCGCCGGCAGGTGGGCTTGGAGTCCATCCGGCGATGCGCCACAATGCCTTTCATTTAGCGGAGCCCTCCATGACCGACCTGATCCACGACGCGACCCTCGACGCTACCGGCCTCAACTGTCCGGAGCCGGTGATGATGCTGCACAAGCATGTGCGCGAGCTGGCGGCCGGCGGTGTGCTCAAGGTGATTGCCACCGACCCGTCGACCCGCCGCGACATTCCCAAATTCTGCGTCTTCCTCGGCCATGAGCTGCTCGGTCAGCAGGAAGAGGCCGGCACCTACCTGTACTGGATCCGCAAGAAGGCCGACTGAGCCCCGCGCGATCGCGCTACACTGCGCTCCCCTGACAGGAGAGCGCCATGCTGATAGTTGCCGACGAGAATATCCCGCTGCTCGATGCCTTCTTCGCCGGGTTCGGCGAGATCCGCCGTTACCCTGGGCGAGCCATCGACGCCGCCAGCGCCAAGGACGCCGACGTACTGCTGGTGCGTTCGGTGACCCGCGTCGATCGGCAACTGCTCGAAGGCAGCAAGGTGCGCTTCGTCGGCACCTGCACCATCGGCACCGACCACCTGGACCTGGACTACTTTGCCGACGCCGGCATCCACTGGAGCAGTGCCCCGGGATGCAACGCCCGCGGTGTGGTCGATTACGTGCTGGGCAGTCTGCTGACCCTGGCCGAGCTCGAGGGTGTCGACCTGAACAGGCGTGTCTATGGCGTGGTGGGTGCGGGCGAAGTGGGGGGGCGCCTGGTGCGGGTGCTGCATGGCCTGGGCTGGAAGGTGCTGGTCTGCGACCCAGTGCGCGAGGCCAGTGAAGGGGGGGAGTTCGTCAGCCTGGAGACGATCCTTGCGCAGTGCGACGTGATCAGCCTGCACACGCCGCTGCAGCGCGGTGGCGAACATCCGACCTGGCATCTGCTCGACCAGGAAAAGTTGGCAAGCCTGCGCCCCGGTGCCTGGCTGATCAACGCCAGCCGCGGCCCTGTGGTGGACAACGTGGCCCTGCGCGAGCTGCTGCTCGACCGTGAGGACGTGCATGCGGTGCTCGATGTCTGGGAAGGCGAGCCGCAGGTAGACCTGCAATTGGCCGACCTGTGCACCCTGGCCACCCCGCACATCGCCGGCTACAGCCTGGATGGCAAGCAACGCGGCACGGCGCAGATCTACCAGGCGTTCTGCCGCTGGCGCGGTGAGCCCGAGCAGGTGCGCCTGGCCGACCTGCTGCCGGCACATTCGCTGGCGCGCATCGAACTGGATGCCAACGCAGATCCGGCCTGGGCACTGGCCACCCTGTGCCGTGCGGTGTACGACCCGCGCCGCGACGATGCCGATTTCCGCCGCAGCCTGAGCGATGACGTGGCCGAGCAGCGCGCGGCATTCGACCTGCTGCGCAAGCATTATCCGGTGCGGCGGGAGATCGAAGGGCTGGCGGTAGGTTTGCGCGGTGAGGCACCACAGCTGGCGCAGATGGTCAGCGCGCTGGGGGCGGAGCTGGTTGGCGTAGCGTGATCCCTGTAGGAGCGGCTTAAGCCGCGAAGCAAACGACGCGATAACAGGCACCGGCTGTGCCGGTGTTCGCGGCTGAAGCCGCTCCTACAGGGGGCAACAAAAACCCGGCGCATGCGCCGGGTCGCAGTGAATGCTTGTTCTGGCTTTCAGCCCTTGCGGACCTTCTCGACCCGGCTTTGTTCAAGATCCTTGCACGCTTTCTGGATCATCTGCTCGGTAATCGGGATTTCGCGGCCCTGGGCATCGATGACCGAACCGCACACCTGGGGCTGCGACGGTTTCTGTACCTTCGGGGTCTCGTTGCTGTGCTGCAAGCTCATGTCCTGTCTCCTCTTCAGGTTCAAGCTCAGGATACTGTCCGCGCCATGAAAAACCTGTGACAGTTCCTTGGCTATCACGGCCAGGACAGTCCAGCAGAAACCACGGCAAAGCTCCAGTCACACGTTAGAACGAATCCATCTAGGGACTGACGAGCAGCCGTTTCACCTACCTGTGATGTGATGCCACCGGCTTGAAGGCGTTCCCGCCAGACGGACGAGTGGTAGTCTTAGCGTTCACCTGTGCCGAACGACGGTCGCCATGCCTGAACCGATCTCTTCCCGCCAACGCCGCGCCCTGCACCTGGGCTGGCACTTCATCCGCCCTTACCGTCGCCAGGCCCTCCTGGCCTTGCTGGCACTGGTGGTCACCGCCGGGATCACCTTGTCGATGGGGCAGGGTATTCGTTTGTTGGTCGACCAAGGCTTCATGACCCGCTCACCCCACCAGCTCAACCAGACCATCGGTTTGTTCCTGCTGCTGGTGATGGCGCTGGCGGTTGGCACCTTCGCCCGCTTCTACCTGGTGTCCTGGATCGGCGAGCGCTGTGTCGCCGATATCCGTCGGGCGGTGTTCGATCACCTGGTCGGTCTGCATCCCGGTTTCTTCGAAGACAATCGCAGTTCGGAGATCCAGTCACGACTGACCGCCGACACCACCCTGCTGCAGTCGGTGATCGGCTCGTCGCTGTCGATGTTCCTGCGCAATGCCCTGATGGTCGTCGGTGGTGTGTTGCTGCTGTTCGTGACCAACCCCAAGCTCACCAGCATCGTGGTGCTGGCCCTGCCGCTGGTGCTGGCGCCGATCCTGCTGTTCGGCCGGCGAGTGCGCAGCCTGTCGCGCCAGAGCCAGGACCGGGTCGCCGATGTCGGCAGTTATGTCGCCGAAACCTTCGGCCAGATCAAGACGGTGCAGGCCTACAACCATGAGGCGCGTGACCGCCTGTTGTTCGCCGAGACCGTGGAGGCGGCGTTTGCCGTGGCGCGGCGGCGTATTGCCCAGCGTGCCTGGCTGATCACCCTGGTGATCGTACTGGTGCTCGGCGCGGTGGGGGTGATGTTGTGGGTGGGCGGCATGGATGTGATCGCCGGGCGGATTTCCGGCGGTGAACTGGCTGCCTTCGTGTTCTACAGCCTGATCGTCGGCAGCGCCTTCGGCACCTTGAGCGAGGTCATCGGTGAGCTGCAACGGGCGGCGGGCGCTGCCGAGCGCATCGCTGAGTTGCTGGCCGCGCAGAGTGCGATCCTGCCGCCGGTCGAGGCGGCCGGCCTGCCGGCTGGGCGTGCCCGTGGCGCCATCGAGCTGCAAGAGGTGCGTTTCGCCTATCCATCACGCCCCTCGGTGGCCGCTGTGGATGGCCTGAGCCTGTTGATTCAGCCTGGGCAGACCGTGGCCTTGGTAGGGCCGTCGGGTGCCGGCAAGTCGACCCTGTTCGACCTGTTGCTGCGCTTCTACGACCCGCAGTCCGGCAGCATCCTGCTCGACGGCCTGCCGCTCAGCGCATTGCCGCCAGCCGAACTGCGAGCCCAGTTCGCCCTGGTCGCCCAGCAGCCCGCGCTGTTCCGAGGCACGGTGGAGGCCAATATCCGTTACGGTCGGCCCGAAGCCAGCCTCGCCGACGTCGAAGCTGCGGCACGCAGTGCCCATGCCCACGAATTCATCGTGCAACTGCCCCAGGGCTACCAGACGCCGCTGGGCGAGGGCGGTGGCGGCCTGTCCGGCGGGCAGCGCCAGCGCCTGGCGATAGCCCGGGCATTGCTGGTGAACGCCCCGATCCTGTTGTTGGACGAGGCCACCAGTGCGCTCGATGCGCAAAGCGAACATTTGATCCAGCAGGCACTGCCGCGACTGATGGTCGGACGCACCACGCTGGTCATTGCCCATCGCCTGGCCACGGTGCAATATGCCGACCGTATCGCGGTGATCGACAAGGGCCGTCTGGTCGCCTTCGGTACACACCGCCAGTTGCTTGAGGACAGCCCACTGTACGCCCGGCTGGCAGCGCTGCAATTCAGTGGTCGGTGAGGTTGTCGCGAATTTGTAACATTTCTGTAGCAATTGCCTGAGACTATCTGGATCAGCTGTTGCGTAAGTGCTCGACCTGGCTGCTATCGATCGATGGCGGCTTTTTTTTGGCCCGAGAACGAGGACAAGGATGTCTCTGCCGGCAGCGCTCGCGTGTGCCGTTTCCCTACTTCCTTGTTCCGAGATCCGCAATGTTGCGTAAATCCCTCAGAGTGCAAATTCTCTCCCTGCTTGGCGGCAGCCTGGTGGCGATCCTGCTGATCGCGCTGGTCTGCTTCCAGTTCCTGTCCTCCAGCGTGCGTGGTTACGCCGAGCTGGTCGACGGGCCGTTGCGTGCCTCGCAACTGATTGATGAAGCCAACTTGCAGTTCAAGATCCAGGTGCAGGAATGGAAGAACGTGCTCTTGCGCGGCCGCCAGCCGGCCGAACTGGACAAGTACTGGCAGCAGTTCCAGGCGCGCGAGCAGCAGGTGCAGCAATTGCTGGGGCAACTGATCGCCAATGGCGATCCGGCGCTCAAGGGGCGCCTGGAGCAACTCAAGGATAGCCATCGCCAGTTGGGCGCGGCCTATGAACAAGGGCGCCAGGCCTTCCTCGCCGCCGGTGGCGACCCTGTGGCGGGCGATCTGGCGGTCAAGGGCGTGGACCGCGCCACCAGTGACCAGATGAGCGCGTTGGTCGAGCAACTGCGGGCCGATGCCGGTAGCCGCGCGAGCGCCATCAGCGCCAGCGCCGAGCGCACCGTTTGGCTGGGTGTGTTGGTGATGCTGGCCTCGGCGGTGCTGGTGGGGCTGTTCAGCCTGTGGCTGGTCAACCGCAGCCTGGTCGAACCGATCCGCCAGCTTATCGACTATGTCGCCCAGCTCAGCCAGGGCCGTTTCGGCGCCCGGGTGCAAAGCGACCGCGAAGACGAACTGGGGCGGCTGGCGCTGGCGGCCAACACCCTGCGAGATTTCCTCGCCGACACCGTTGGCCGGCTCAAGGGCAACGCCCAAGAGCTGGAAAGCGCCAGCGGGCGGCTGCGCAGCATTGCCGGTGACATGGCCCACGGCACCCAGGACCAGTTCCAGCGTACCGACCAGGTCGCCACCGCCATGCACGAAATGTCCGCCACGGCGCAGGAAGTTGCCCGCCACGCCGCCGAAGCGGCGCGTGCGGCGGATGATGCCGACCATAGCGCCCAGGCGGGTGATCGAGTGATGCAGCAGACCATCGATATCATTGCCCTGGTCAACCGCGAGATTGCCGGCACAGCCGCGGTGATCCGCCATCTGGAGAACGACAGCACGCGCATCGGCAAGGTGCTCGAGGTGATCCGTGGCATTGCCGAGCAGACCAATCTGCTGGCGCTCAATGCCGCCATCGAGGCCGCCCGCGCTGGCGAGGCCGGGCGCGGCTTCGCGGTGGTCGCCGACGAAGTGCGCAGCCTGGCCCAGCGCACCGCGGCGTCGATCGCCGAGATCCACCAGATCATCGAGGCCGTGCAATCCGGCGCGGTGGAGGCGGTCAAGGCCATCGAAAGCGGCCAGCAGCGCAGCGAGGAGGGCGCCGAGCAGGTGCAGCAGGCCGGGCAGATGCTGCAGCGCATCACCACGGCGGTGGAAGCGATCCGCGACATGAACCGGCAGATCGCCACGGCCGCCGAAGAGCAGACCAGCGTCGCCGAGGACATCTCCCGCAACCTGGTCGAGATCACCCGCATCGCCACGGCCAACCAGGAGGCGGTGCAGCACACCGAGCAGGCCGGGCAGCACCTGCATGGCTTGTCGGGGCAACTGGGTGAAGTCACCGCGCGCCTGACCCGCTGACCCCACTAACCCCTGTAGGAGCCAGCCTTGCTGGCGAACCGGCGAACGACATGACTTCAGTGTCGCCTTGGTTCGCCAGCAAAGCTGGCTCCTACAGGGCGTGGGGAATCCGCCAGGTATTCATATATGTGGCGGATTGTCGCCATCATTCGCGCCTGTGCGCAGCCCTCCTGCCGCGTGGATGCTGGCCCCGCCACACCTGGCACACTCCCTGCTTTACGGCGCCCCGGGCCACGGCCCGAGGCGATCGTGCCCCGATCCCGCAAGACTCCTGCGAACCAGAACAACAACATCCGGGCGTGCACACCGGGGGCAACGACTGCCAGTCCTTCACTTCAATTGGATTGAGCTAATGAAAAAACTCCTGCTGACGCTCCTGTGCCTGAGCGTCATCGGCTGCTCCAAGCCCTCGGAGCCGGAAAAGACCGTCGATGTCCTGCTGATCGGCGGCGGCATCATGAGCGCGAGCCTGGGGACCTACCTCACCGAGCTGGAACCGAACTGGACCGTCGACGTCTACGAGCGCATGGACCAGGTCGCCGAGGAAAGCTCCAACGCCTGGAACAACGCCGGCACCGGGCACTCGGCCTTCTGCGAGCTGAACTACACCAGTGTCGGCGCGGATGGCGGCATCGATATCAGCAAGGCGGTCAACGTCAACGAGCAGTTCGAGGTGTCCAAGCAGTTCTGGGCCTACCAGGTCGAACAGGGCGTGCTGAACAACCCGCGCTCGTTCATCAACAACGTGCCGCACATGAGCTTTGTCTGGGGTGACGAGAATGTCGCCTTCCTGCACAAGCGCGTCGAGGCCCTGCGCCACAGCTCGCTGTTCCGCGGCATGGAGATCTCCGAGGACCACGAGCAGATCCGCAAGTGGGTGCCGCTGGTGATGGAGGGGCGTGACCCGGGGCAGAAGGTCGCCGCCACCCACATGGCGATCGGCACCGACGTAAACTTCGGCGAGATCACCCGCCAGTTGTTCGCCTCGATGACCCGCAACCCCAACGTCAAGCTGCACCTGGGCCACGAAGTGCGTGATATCGCCCGCAACCAGGACGGTACCTGGAACGTGGTGGTGGCGGACCTTGCCAACGGCGGCAAGCAGGCTGCGGTCAAGGCCAAGTTCGTGTTCATCGGCGCCGGTGGCGGCGCGCTCAAGCTGCTGCAGCAGTCTGGCATCCCGGAAGCCGAGGGCTACGCCGGCTTCCCGGTGGGTGGCCAGTTCCTGATGACCGACAACCCGGACCTGGTTGCCCGTCACAAGGCCAAGCTGTACGGCAAGGCCTCGGTCGGCGCGCCACCGATGTCGGTGCCGCACCTCGATACCCGGGTGATCGATGGCAAGGAGGTGCTGCTGTTCGGCCCGTTCGCCACCTTCTCCACCAAGTACCTGAAGAACGGCTCGCTGCTGGACATGTTCGCCTCGCTGAACAGCCACAACATCAGCCCGATGATGCATGCCGGCATCGACAACATCGACCTGAGCACCTACCTGATGGGCCAGTTGATGCTCAGCTTCGACGACCGCATGGCGGCTCTGCGCGAATACTTCCCCAACGCCAAGAACGAAGACTGGAAACTGCTGCAGGCCGGGCAACGCGTCCAGGTGATCAAGAAGGACCCTGAGCACGGCGGCGTGTTGCAGTTCGGTACCGAAGTGGTAGCCGCCCAGGATGGCAGCATTGCCGCGTTGCTGGGGGCCTCGCCAGGTGCCTCGACCGCCGCGCCGATCATGCTGAGCGTGTTGGAGAAGACCTTCAAGGATCGGGTCAAGACGCCCGAGTGGCAGGCGAAGCTCAACGAGATCGTGCCGACCTATGGGCGCAAGCTCAACAACGACCTCGAGCTGACCAACAAGACCCGCGAGTGGAGCAGTGCGCGCCTGCAACTGCTGTACGTGCCGGTATTGCCGGACGACGCCCTCTGACATGTCGTAGGAGCCGGCTTACCGGCGAACAGGGTTGTGCCTGGTTCGCCGGCAAGCCGGCTCCTACCTTTTGCGCAGGCAAAAAAAACCCGCTCGAGGCGGGTTTTTTTACGGGATTTGGTCGGAGAGACAGGATTCGAACCTGCGGCCTTCTCGTCCCGAACGAGACGCGCTACCTGGCTGCGCTACACTCCGATGGCCAAAATCCTACTGCATCGCATTTTGTCACGCAACCCCTTGTTGCAAAAAGGGGTTATGTGAAAAAGCCGTGCCAATCACAGGTCCTTGACGGTCCGGACCTGGTCCTTGTTGATACGGGTGCGCTTGCCATCGAGCTGTTCGAACTCGTAGAAGCCGGAGTCTTCGTCGTAGCTGGGGGTGTCCACCGCCTGGATCTCGCGGCCGTCGTTCAGGGTGATGACGGTGGGCGAGGAGCAGCCGGCGAGGGCGCCGAGGCCCAGGGCGAGCAGGAAGGCGGGAAGGGTCCGTTGGATCATCGTGTTTCTCCAGTGCGAGGGTGCTAGATGACATTGAGACGCGGGGCGTCCACGCAAGTTCCTTGAACGGTGCAGCATAGCGCCATCGCACCGGGATTGACCAAGAACAACGGCAGGGCCGGCGTGTGATATAACAGCGCACATCCCTGTTCCCTGCGACGTACCCTCATGAAAGCCAAGGCAGATACCCCTTTCGTGCCGCTGAACATTGCCGTGCTGACGGTCAGCGACACCCGTACCTTCGACACTGATACCTCCGGCCAGCTGTTCGTCGACCGCCTCAGCGCGGCTGGCCACCAGCTTGCCGCGCGCGTGCTGCTCAAGGACGACCTGTACAAGATCCGCGCCCAGGTCGCCACCTGGATCGCCGACGAGCAGGTCCAGGTGGTGCTGATCACCGGTGGCACCGGGTTTACCGGCCGTGACAGCACGCCGGAAGCCGTGGCGTGCCTGCTGGACAAGCAAGTGGAAGGCTTCGGTGAACTGTTCCGGCAGATCTCGGTGGCCGATATCGGCACCTCCACCATCCAGTCCCGCGCCCTGGCGGGCCTGGCCAACGGCACCCTGGTGTGCTGCCTGCCGGGCTCGACCAACGCGGTGCGCACCGGTTGGGACGGCATCCTGGCCGAGCAACTCGACGCGCGTCATCGGCCGTGCAACTTCGTGCCCCACCTGAAGCAGGCAGCGGCCTGCGACAGCCGTGGTTGAGGCCATGCAGGCCCGGCCATTGATGCCGGTGGAGGAGGCGCTGGAGCGGTTACTGGCGTTGGCCGAGGCCGCGCCGATCCGGCAGACCGAAACGGTCGAGCTCGCAGCGGCCGAAGGCCGGGTGCTGGCCCAGGAGCTGCTGGCTGGGCTGGACCTGCCGCCCTGGCCGAACAGCGCCATGGATGGTTATGCGCTGCGCCTCGCGGACTGGCAGGGCGAGGCGCTGCCGATCAGCCAGCGGATCTTCGCCGGCCATGCGCCGGCGCCGCTGCAGCCGGGTACCTGCGCGCGAATCTTCACGGGCGCGCCGCTGCCCGAGGGGGCCGACTGCGTCGAGATGCAGGAAAACACCGAGGTGCTCGAGGATGGCCGGGTGCGTTTTCTCGAGTCGATGGTCCTTGAACAGAATGTGCGCCCCAGGGGGCAGGAAACCCGTGCCGGCGAGCAGGTGATGAGCGCCGGTACCCGGTTGGGGCCGATCCAGTTGGGGTTGGCCGCCACCCTCGGCTTCGCCCGGCTCGACGTGGTGCGTCGCCCACGAGTGGCCGTGCTGTCGACGGGGGATGAGCTGGTCGAACCTGGGCTGCCGCTGGGGCCGGGGCAGATCTACAACAGCAACCGCAGGCTGCTGGTCAGCTGGTTGCAGCGTCTGGGCTGTGAAGTGGTGGATGCGGGCATCCTCGCCGATGACCTGGCGCTCACCCGTCAGTGCCTGACTGGCCTGGGGGATGTCGACCTGATCCTGTCCACGGGTGGTGTCTCGGTCGGGGAGGCCGACTACCTGGGCATGGCCCTGCGCGAGGCCGGTGAGCTGGCGTTGTGGAAACTGGCGATCAAGCCGGGCAAGCCGCTCACCTTCGGGCATTACCAGGGCATCCCGGTCATCGGCCTGCCGGGCAATCCAGCGTCGACCCTGGTCACCTTCGGCCTGCTGGCCCGTCCTTACTTGCTGCGCCGCCAGGGTGTGGCCGATGTCACGCCGCTGCGCTTCAGCGTGCCGGCCGGTTTCGACTGGCCGAAACCGGGCGTTCGCCGGGAATACCTGCGGGCGCGTATCGAGGAAGGTCGCGTGCGCATCTACAAGAACCAGAGTTCAGGCGTGCTGCGCAGTGCCGCCTGGGCCGAGGGGGTGGTGGAAGTCCGCGAAGGCAGCACGCCGCGCCAGGGGGATCCCGTACCTTTCATTCCCTTCAGCGAGTTGCTGGGCTAGCCCCGCCGAGGGCTGTCGCGCCGGCTGTGGCCTGCTGGGTCAGGCGCATGTGCACGTTTTCCAGCTGCTGCGCGGCGACGCTCCAGTCATGGCGCTGGCGGGTGAAATGACGAGCAGCCTCGCCCAACTGGGACATGCGCCAGGGTTGGTTGAGCAGCTGGGTGACCAGCAGTGCCAGTTGGCCGCTGTCGTCGCTGCCCAGGTAGTGTTCGCCATTGTTGACCGCCAGCCCCGACACGCCGCTGCTGGTGGTGATCACCGGCAGGCCGGCGGCCATGGCTTCGAGAATCTTCACCTTGGAGCCGCCCGCATGGCGCAGCGGAGCGAAGAACAATGCCGAGCGCCGTTGCAGCTCGCGCAGGTCGGGTCGGTAGCCGACCCACTCGATGCGCGGGTCGTTCCAGTGCAGTTTCCAGCTGGCGGGCAGGGCGTGCCCGGCGATGGCCAGGCGCACCGCCGGGTTGCTCAACCAGACCTGGGGCAGGATCTCCTCCAGCGCCCACTCGATGGCTTCGAGGTTGGCACCGTATTCGAAATTACCGACGAACAACAGGCGTTGGCTGTGCAGCGCCGGGCGAATGTCCTGGTAGTGGTCGCAGTCCACACCGCTGACCACCACATTGACCGGGCGCCCGCTGATCTCTCCGATCAGGTTGGCGTCGTGGGGGTTGACCGCCACCACCTCGCTGGGCTGGCGTAGCACACGTTGCTCCCAGCGCCGGTAGCGCCAGCGATCGAAAGCGTTGAGTGGACGCAACCACAGGGGCAGGCGGTCATGACGGGCCGCGCCCATCACCGATTCGAGGGTGTGCTCGCTGAGCATGAACGGCAACCCGCGCGCCTGCAGGGCTTTTTCGAAGGGTTGGAAACTGTAGCTGTGTTCGATCTGCACCACGTCCCAGGGTTCGTCCAGCAGTTGCTCGAAACGGTGGCGCAGACAGGGTGCGAGGCCATTGATGATCGCCCGCATGGGGTAGTCGATGATGGGTGAGGCGAGCAGGTTCAGCGGGCTGTGCACGGGGCGCCTGGGCAATACGATCAACCGTTCCAGCCAGGGCTCCAGGGCCTCGCGCGCGGCATCGCCCAGCGGAATCTTCGACTGCACCAGCAAGGTGATCCGGTGACCCCGCTGCGCCAGGGCGCGCAGCAGGTGGTATTGCCGGGTCTTGCTGCCGCTGGTGGTTGGCCAGGGCAGGTAGGGCAGAGTCCAGAGTATGCGCATGGCCCCGATTCCTCGTTGATGGCCCGGGAAGAAAAAACGCGCCCAAAGGCAGTCAACCGAGAGCGGCTGCCGGGGCGCGTCCATAGATATCAGTAAAGCGCACGATGTCGTCTTCGCCCAGGTACTCGCCGCTTTGCACTTCGATCATCACCAGGTCGATGACGCCGGGGTTGGTCAGGCGGTGGGTACGACCAGGCTTGATGAAGGTCGACTCGTTGGTGTCGAGCAGGAATTCGTCCTCGCCATTGGTCACGCTGGCCATGCCGCTGACCACGATCCAGTGCTCGCTGCGATGGTGGTGCATCTGCAGCGACAGCGATTCACCCGGGCGCACCATGATGCGCTTGATCTTGAACCTGGGGCCTTCCTCGAGCACGGTGTACAGGCCCCAGGGGCGGTTCACCGAGCGGTGCAGGCGATAGGCGTCATGGCCCTTTTGCTTGAGCTGCTGGGCGATCACCTTGACCTCCTGGCTGCGCGCGGCGTCGGCGATCAGCAGGGCATCGGGGGTGTCGATGACGATCAGATTGTCCAGACCCACGGCGCCGACCAGCCGGCGGGGCGAATCGATGTAGCAGTTGCGGACGTCGTGCAGGACGGTCTCGCCGTTGCAGTGGTTGCCCTGGTCGTCGGCGGGGCGCAGTTCGCGCACGGCTTCCCAGCAACCGATATCGCTCCAGCCGATGTCACAGGGCACCACGGCCACTTGGGAGGAAGGCTCCATCAGGGCGTGGTCGATCGAGATATCCGGCGCCTGCTCGAAACTGACCGGGTCGAGCTCCACCTGCCATTGGTCCGCACCCTCCTTGAACGGGCTCAGCCCCAGGCATTCTTCGACATGTTGCAGCACGTGCGGGGCATGTTGATGCAGCGCGTCCAGCAAGCTGCCCGTGCGCAGGCAGAACATGCCGGCGTTCCACAGGTGTCGGCCGCCCTGTACGTAGGTTTCGGCGGTGATGCTGTCGGGTTTCTCGACGAAGCGCGCGACGTGATAACCATCGTCATCGATGGCCTGGCCTCGCTCGATGTAGCCGAAACCGGTTTCGGCCCGGGTCGGCTGTAGCCCGAAAGTGGTCAACCAACCCTGCTCGGCCAACCTGCGCGCCTGCGCGACAGCGACCTCGAATGCCGCCTGGTCCTCGACCAGGTGATCGGCGGGCAGGACCAGCAGCAGGCTGTCCTCGCCATACAGGCGCGCGCATTGCACGGCAGCGGCGGCAATGGCTGGCGCCGTATTGCGGCCGAACGGTTCGAGAATGAAGTCGAGGGCGAGTCGCTGTTGGTTGACCTGGCGGTATTCGTCCTGGGTGCGGAAGAACACCTCTCGGTTGGTTACCGTAAGCACGCGCTCCACGCCGGGCAGGCGGCTGGCGCGGTTGAATGTGTTCTGCAGCAGGCTGACGCCGTCTGGCAATCGCATGAAGGGTTTGGGCATTGCCTCGCGGGAGACCGGCCACAATCGGGTGCCGGCGCCACCGGCGATGATGCAGGGGATCAGTACGCTCATAGTCAAAGCCTCGAAATCAGGCGCTGGGGGGCAGCGCGATGAATGAAACACGACCTGTCAGGCATCTGGCGGCAGAAAGTCAATTAAATGACTTTTATGAGCGGCATCATCCATGAAGGCCAAATATTTGTCGGATGATGCACCCAATGCCCGAGGCTTTCAATGGCAATTGCAGGGCGTCTGATCGTTTTGCAGGCACCGAGGAGTCATTCTCGAATTGCAGTGGTCGAGATAACCACAGGCTTTTTCATGGAGCACGACGATGGGCAAGCGCAAGGCAATGCTGATCCTGCATGGCAAGCAGGCCACCAACGATGAGGTGCGCGCCGCGGTCGGCGAGTTGCGCGAGCGTGGATGGGAGTTGGACGTGCGCCTCACCTGGGAGGCCGGCGATGCCCGGCGCCTGGTGGATGAAGCGCTGGAGCAAGGCTATGGTCGGCTGGTGGCCGGTGGTGGCGACGGCACCCTGCGCGATGTGGCTGAAGCCATGGGGCTTGCCCGTACCCAGGCCAGCCTGGCACTGCTGCCCCTTGGCACTGCCAATGACTTCGCCAAGGCCGCCGGAGTGCCGCTCGAGCCTGCCGCGGCCCTGGCCTTGCTGGAGGCGCCGGCGCAGTCCATCGACCTGGGGCGGGTAGGGGATCAGTTGTTCCTGAACATGGCGACCGGCGGATTTGGTAGCCAAGTCACGGCCAATACCTCCGAAGACCTGAAAAGGGTACTTGGGGCGGCGGCCTACCTGTTCACGGGGCTGTCGCGCTTCAGTGAGTTGCAGGCGGCCTCGGTGACGCTGCAGGGACCAGGGTTCCACTGGGAGGGAGCATTGCTGGCGCTGGGGATCGGCAATGGCCAGCAAGCGGGCGGCGGACACGTCCTGTGTCCGGATGCCAAGGTCGATGACGGTCTGTTGGACATCGGCATTCTGCCCGCGCCACAGGAAGTGGTAGGGACCTTGCGCGGTTTGCTGGCGGGCGAGGAGTTGTTCGTGCGGGCGCGGCTTGCGTGGGTCGAAATCAAGTGCTCGCAGGGGTTGGATATCAATCTCGATGGCGAGCCACTACAGGCCGACAGCCTGCGCTTCGAGGCGCTGCCCGGGGCCTTGCGCCTGCACCTGCCGGCAGGCTCGCCATTGCTCAGTCGTCCAGGCTGATGATCCGCTCGCGTACGGCGAACAGCACAAGGCCTGCCACGTCGTAGATCTGCAGGCGCTTCATGATCTGCGAGCGGTGGGTCTCCACTGTCTTGATCGAAAGGCCCAGGCCACCGGCGATCTCCCGTGTGGACTTGCCGCGCACGATCAGGCGCAGGATTTCCAGCTGGCGCGCGGTCAAGTGCTGGCGGTAGTCGTTGCCGCTTTGCGCGCGTATCAGGGCCTGGTTGATCACGGTATGGGCGATCGCCGGGCTGAGGTAGCGTTCGTCGTTGCGCAGCGCCGTCAGGGCCTGCTCCAGCTCGCTGCCGGTGGTGTCCTTGAGCAGGTAGCCATGGGCGCCGCTCTCAAGCGCGCGCATGATCAAGTCCGGATCGGTGTGCATGGAAAGGATCAGGACTTTGCAGGTGCAACCGTTTGCGCGCAACTGCGTAAGTGCATCGAGCCCGCTGGTCGAGCGCATGGAAATGTCGAGCAGGACGATATCGGGGTTCAGGCGCAATACATGGTCGAGGAGTTGGTTGCCATCCTCGGCTTCGCCAATCACGGCGTACCCGGGAATATCCGATACCAGCGACCGGACCCCGGCGCGAATCAGGGAGTGGTCATCCACCAGCAGCAATCTACAAGTCATTGGGGGCGGGGGTCCTGGCGCGTTCCTGGCTGCGAGGTGGCCATGGGAACAAGGCGTTGATCTGGGTGCCCTCATCGGGCCGACTGGAGATGTGAAGGCTGCCTTGCAGCGCGGTCGCCCGTTCGAGCATGCCGGCCATGCCGCGTTGCCCGGCTTCGGCCGGGTCCGGCGCTGGCACGAAGCCGCGGCCGTCGTCCTGGATCGTCAGGGCGAGGCCGGCAGGTGTGCGCTGCAGGCGAATGGTCAGGTTGCGGGCGCTGGCATGACGCAGAATGTTGGTGACCGCTTCTTGTGTGATACGGAAGGCCGCCATGGCCACATCTTCGCTGATGCCGCCCAGGCGTTGGTGGCACTCCAGGCTCCAGTGCACGTCGCAGTTTTCCAGTGTGCGCAGCAAATGGGCGCGCAGGCTGGCTTCCAGGCCCAGGCTGGCCAATTGCCGGGGGTTGAGGATGGCGGAAACGTCGCGCACGTTGCTCAACGTGTGGTCCAGGGTGCTGCGCAGGGTGCCGCAGTGGGCCTGTAGCTCCGTGGGTACGCGGCGATGCAGCCAATCGACCTGCAGCTTGGCGGCGGTCAGCAGTTGGCCGATATCGTCGTGCAGTTCACGGCTCAGGCGTTGCCGTTCGCTTTCCTGCACCTTGAGCATCCGGTCAGCCAGTTCGGCGGGGCGCAAGCTGATGGAGCGTGCCCAATGGCGCAAATGCCAGCCCACACCGATCATCGCCGCCAGCTGCAACAGCAGCAATTCGGTTGGCAGCGGCTGGCCGCGTAGATAGCACAGCAGGTTCGCTGTGAGCGAAACCACGCATAGCAGTGTGGTCGCCCATCGGAGCAGGACAGCTCTGGAGCGGCTACGCTGGAGAATCTTCAAGCGTGGAAGCATAGAGAGGGAGGCCACTGAGTTATTGCTGTTGGTGGGCATTGCACATGTCTGGCCAGAGCTTTGGCGTCCCGCTCTCAATAAAGCGCCGGGCACGCGTTCAATCGCCCACTATCCACGGTGCGCATGTTCGAATGCACGCATGTTATCACTTTGGTCTGGTTTGGTCGCGGGGGTGCAACTGCTTGAAACCTCTGAATTTCTGGGCTGGCGAGAAACGGAGGGGTGGAGGTGCAACTAGCAGAGTGCCAGTACCGAGTGGCGCTTCCTTCTCTGTGAGTGCAACTAAGAATGCCCTCGCTAGAGCGCATCCAGGGCGCTCATGCAACTTTCACAAGTTGGTTGCAGTGAACTAAGTTGCCGCCCGCTAAAGCGGTCAGTGATTGCAGTCTGGCGTGGTGGTCACGCCGTCGTTGTCGAATCCGTGGGTGTGCGGATGGGCGCAGAAGCGACCGACTTCCTGGCACGGTGCGCACAATTGCGCGGCGGGCTGCCCCAGCGAGGTGGCCAGGTCGCTGAGCAGCAGGTGCTGCTCCTGCATATCCATGCCCAGGCGGCCCGTCCGAGGGTCGACCAGCTCCAGTTGCCAGGCCAGGAGTGTCAGGCAGGCGCCCAGTGCCGGCAGGGCTTCGCCACGCAGGTGCCGTTGATTGCATGCCGGGGCGAGCAATTGTTGCAGGGTGCGGGTGTAGTGGGCGACTTCGAGCAAGCCAAGCAAATCCGCCCGGCGGGCCAGAAGGTCGAGGGTTTCCCCCAGGCATTGGCAGGCATCTGGGTCGTTGTCGATGAGTTCCAGGTGCTGCAGGCATTCCTGGGACTTCGTGAGCAGGTCTTGTGCATCCAGCAAAAAGTCCTGCAAGGCCGTGCAGTTCTGGGGCGTGCTGTCCATCATGACGCTCCAGCGTGCAGGGCCGGGGCAAGGGTTGGCCACACCGAGACGATCGCTAGCAAAAGCCTGACTCCGTTCATGCATTGAGAATGGCGTCACATTAATGGCTAATGGATATTGCGAACATCAGGTTGCACCCGATTGCCACTAGGGGTTTCCCTGATGTGGTTTTGGCGGGCTCGTTCGATGAGGGGGAGCAAGGCGGCAGGTGTGGCGGCAGTAAAGCATGATGGTAAAGTGATATCAATCGCTCTGCGCAGCTTTTTCCACCGGGGGTCAAGCTACGCAAGTATCCGCCGATACAGGGTGGATGCAATCATTTTTCCCGACTCAAGCCAGGGGGTTGTCCACATGGCCGGCATTCTCGACACGGTAGACCAACGCACGCAACTGGTAGGTGAGAACCGCCTGGAAATCCTCATGTTCCGCCTGGCGGGTCGGCAGCTGTTCGCCATCAACGTGTTCAAGGTCCAGGAAGTGCTGCAGCTGCCGAAGCTGACCCTGATGCCGCAGCGTCACTCCTTCGTCTGTGGCGTGGTCAATCTGCGCGGCCAGACCCTGCCGGTGATCGATCTTTCCCAGGCCATCGGCATGCGCCCGCTGCAGCCCAGCCCCGACAGCACCATCATCGTGACCGAATACAACCGCTCGGTGCAGGCGTTCCTGGTGGGTGGTGTCGACCGTATCGTCAACATGAACTGGGAATCGATCATGCCGCCGCCGACCAGTGCCGGTCGTCAGCATTACCTCACAGCGATCACCAAGGTCGACGAGAAGCTGGTCGAAATCATCGACGTGGAGAAAGTACTGGCCGAGATCGTCCCCTACAGCGCCAAGGTTTCCCGTGACAAACTGGACGATCCGGTGCTGGCACGCGCCCGCGGCCGCGAGGTGCTGCTGGTGGACGACTCCAGCGTGGCCCTGGCGCAGTTGCGCGACACCCTGTCGCAACTGGGGGTGAAGCTGCATGTGGCCAGCGATGGCCTCAAGGCGTTGCGCCTGCTCAAGGGCTGGGCTGACGCGGGCGAGAACGTTTGCGAAAAGCTGCTGATGATTTTCACCGATGCCGAAATGCCCGAGATGGACGGCTATCGCCTGACCACCGAGATCCGCAGCGACCCACGCCTGCGCGGCCTGTATGTGGTGCTGCATACCTCGTTGTCGGGCAGCTTCAACGAGTCCATGGTGAAGAAGGTCGGCTGTGACAACTTCCTCTCCAAGTTCCAGCCCGACCGGTTGGTGGATGTGGTGCGCCAGCGCTTGAGCATGGACAACGTCTCGGCCTGATGCCTGCACGCCTGCGCCGTCCGGTATAAGCTTGGTTTTTTCTCGGGCGCAAGGCAGGCAAGGATGATTCTCAGTGCGTTGTATCGCTATCCGGTGAAGTCGGCGCAGGCACAGAGCCTGCAGGCTTCACCTGTCAGCAACCTGGGGCTGGAGGGTGATCGGCGCTGGATGGTGGTGGAAGCGGAAAACGGCCGCTTCCTCACCCAGCGCGCTTGGCCGCGGCTTGGCCAGATCAAGGCGCTTCATGCGACGGATGGCGGATTACGGCTCGAGACGGCCGGGCTTGCGCCGTTGCAGGTGGCGCAGCCGGCTGCCGATGACGCCTTGCGTGGCGTGACGATCTGGCGTGACACCTTGCGCGTGCCCGATGCCGGTGATGCTGCCGCCGCTTGGTTGAGCGAGGTGCTTGGCAAGTCGGTGCGCCTGGTGCATTGCCCCGAACAGCGGGCACGCTACCTGCCCAGCGGTTACGGCTTGAACAGCGACCGTGCGGCCTTTCCCGATGGTTTTCCCCTGTTGCTGATCGGCCAGGCATCGCTCGATGAGTTGAGTCGGCGCGTCGGGCGGCCCATGGAAATGCTACGTTTTCGGCCGAACCTTGTCGTTGAGGGGGCAGAGGCGTTCGCCGAGGATGGTTGGAGGCGTATCCGCATCGGAGACATGACCTTCCGCGCGCTCAAGCCAAGCGTGCGCTGCATACTGACCACGCTTGACCCGGCTACCGGGGAGCGCAGCCCGGACCGCGAACCCTTGACCACACTGAAGACTTTCCGCGAACGGGAAGGGGATGTGCTGTTCGGTCAGAACCTGGCGGTGGATGGCGAGGGTGAACTAAAGGTGGGGATGAGCGTTCAGGTCATCGAGTAGATCTGCGCCGTACCTGTAGGAGCGGCTTCAGCCGCGATTCGAACACCGCGGTGCCTGGCACCCGTTTCGCGGGTGATCGCGGCTGAAGCCGCTCCTACAGAAGTCTCGCCGATCAGCGCCACCTGATCACATATCGTCGAAGTACCGCTCATGCCAATCCACCAGCGGCTGCGGTGAATTGAGCTTCTGCCCATAGATGACCGAATACGACAGCACGTTCTGCACGTACTGGCGTGTCTCGTCGAACGGAATTGACTCGACCCACACGTCGAAGCTCAAGTGCTTGGCGCCCTTGAGCCACTGGCGCACCCGGCCTGGGCCTGCGTTGTAGGCGGCCGAGGCCAATACGCGGTTGCCGTTGAACTGGCTGTGCACCTGGCTCAGGTAGGCGGCACCGAGCTGGATGTTCTTGTCCGGGTTGAATACCTGGGCCGGCGACGCCAGCGGGATGCTGAACTTGCGCGCAGTCTCTTTGGCGGTAGCTGGCATCAGTTGCATCAGGCCGCTCGCACCTACGCTGGAGCGGGCATCCTCCATGAAGGCGCTCTCCTGGCGGGTGATGGCGAACACCCAGCTTGAATGCAGGCCGCGGACCTTCGCTTCGCGCACCAGGGTGTCGCGATGGGCCATCGGGAAACGGATGTCCAGGTCATCCCAGTATTGGGCCTGGCTGATGGTGCGGATGGCTGGGAAGTACCAGCGCATCTCGTAGGCCAGGCGGGCCTGGGCCACCATCTCGTCGCGGTTGAAGTGGCGGCTGACGTGGTACCACTCGCGGCGACCCTCGACCACCTGGCCGCGGGCGTGGAACTCCAGGGCGCGGCGCACACCCGGCGTGTTGCGGACCTTGTTGATCAGCTGCTGGCTGAGAACCAGCGGCTTGTTGTTCAACTGGTAGGGGGTCTGCGCCCGGTCGGCGGCCAGGAAGCCATAGAAGTCGCGCTCGCGAGCCACGGTCTTGTACAGCAGCGGAATCTGTGGGTTGTTCGGTTGCGCCAGTTCCAGGCTGCGGGCCTGCCAGTACTTCCAGCGGTTGCTGCTGGCCAGGTCCTGGGGCAGGCGCTTGGTCAGTTCGTAGGCATCTTCCCAGCGGCCCAGGCGCAACAGCAGGCGCAGGCGCCATTCGCTGACGGTGTTGTCGCGCAGCTCTGGGTCGTAGCGGGTCATCAGGTCAAGCGCGCGCGGGTCGTAGCGGCGCGCGAGGGTCAGGCCGATCTCACGGGCGATGGCGACTTTCTCGTCGCGGGAGAAGTGCATGCGTTGAGCGTAGTCGTCGAGCAGCGCCATGGCCTGGTCCGGGTCCTGGCGCGCCAGGCGGCGCAGGCCGAGGCTGACCACGTCGGACATGGCCTCGTTGACGGGGGTGAAGCGTGATGGCTGGTTCAGCAGTTCAGGCTTTTGTGCCACATCGATCAGCAACTTGCCTTGGGGGGCGAGGGTGGTGAGCGTCTTCGCCAGTTGGTTGGCCAGCCCATAGTTGCGCGCCTGGGCGGCCAGTTTCAAGCGTTGCCAGCGCTTGGCCTCGGTCAGTTGGCCTTCGGCGGCCCACATGCCGAACAACGTGTCACAGGTGGCCGGTTGCGACTTGCCGACGTTCCACAGCTTGTCGGCGGTGGCGAAACCTTCCGCACGCAGGCCGTGGGTCAGCTGGTACTGGCCGTTGAGGCAGTCCAGTTCGGTGAAGTTGAGCTTGGGGTCGTAGTACTTGACGAAGGTGTTCCACTCGCCGCGCTCGGCCAGCCAGCGCAACCAGCGTAGCTTCATCCAGTTGGCCTGGGGCAGGTCGCCGTGGGCGGCGAGGAAGCCTTCGATCTCCTCGTTGCTGGCGGTCTTCAGGCGGGCGGTAAGCTCGTCGTAGGTGAGGTAGGGCGTGAGCGGGTAGTCGCGCAGTGCCTGGGCATAGCGCAGGTAAGGGCCTTTGTCGCCCTTTGCCAGGGCGCGCTTGGCCTCGTCGTAGTACTGGCGCTGTTGGGTGATGTCGACGGCCTGTGCGGCACTCGCGGTGGTGGCGGCGAGCAGCAGGCAGGAAGCAAGTTGTAACAGGCGGCTGCGCATGATACGTCCGGGCAGTTGAACCATAAGAGAGTGACGGCGAAGCCAGCACTGTTGGGTATTACTGCCTAGCTTAGCCGTTTGCCGGCAGCGGGTGAAAGCACTGTGCTTGTATCGAGTTGTTATCCGACGTCGTGCCGCCAGCGGTGACTTGCCTGATGCCGCGAGGGGGCAAGTCAGGTAGAATGCGCGCCCGGTTTTTGGAGATGATCATGACCCTGCTCAAATTCAGCGATGTGTCCCTCGCCTTCGGCGCCATGCCGCTGTTGGACAAAGTGTCCTGGCAGATCGCCCGTGGCGAGCGGGTGTGCATCATCGGCCGCAACGGCACGGGCAAGTCGAGCATGCTGCGCCTGGTCAAGGGCGAGCAGAAGCCTGACGATGGCGAGATCTGGCGTGCCCCGGGCCTGAAGATCGGCGAGCTGCCGCAGGAGCTGCCGGTGGCCGACGAACGCAGCGTGTTCGATGTGGTCGCGGCTGGCCTGGACGGCGTCGGTGAACTGCTGGCTGAATACCATCGCCTGAGCCAGAACATCCAGGGCGATGACGACCTCGACAAACTGATGCACGTCCAGCATGAGCTGGAGGCGCGTGACGGTTGGCGCCTGCAGCAGGTGGTCGAAAGCACCTTGAGCCGCCTGCAGTTGCCCGCCGACAAGACCCTTGCCGAGCTGTCCGGTGGCTGGCGCCGCCGCGTGCTGCTGGCCCAGGCGCTGGTGTCCGAGCCTGACCTGCTGCTGCTGGACGAGCCCACCAACCACCTGGATATCGGTGCCATTGCCTGGCTCGAAGAGGCGTTGAGCGGTTTCAACGGCGCCGTGCTGTTCATCACCCACGACCGTTCGTTCCTGCAGAACCTGGCCACGCGTATTCTCGAACTGGATCGTGGCGGGCTGATCGACTGGAACGGCGATTACGCCAGTTTCCTGGTGCACAAAGAGGCTGAGTTGGCCGCCGAAGCTACGGCCAACGCGCTGTTCGACAAGCGCCTGGCGCAGGAAGAAGTGTGGATCCGCCAGGGCATCAAGGCTCGCCGCACCCGTAACGAAGGCCGCGTGCGTGCCTTGAAGGCCCTGCGCGTGGAGCGCGGCGAGCGCCGTGAACGCCAGGGTAAGGCCAATATCCTGATCGAGGTGGCGGACAAGTCCGGCAAGCAGGTGATGGTGCTGGAGGATGTCAGTTTCGCGCACAAGGATGGCCCGAAACTGGTCAAGGACTTCTCCATGGTGCTGCAGCGCGAGGACCGTATCGGCCTGCTCGGCGCCAACGGTACCGGCAAGACCACCCTGCTCAAGCTGATGCTGGGTGACCTGGAGCCGACGTCCGGCAAGGTCGAGCGCGGCACCAAGCTGGAAGTCGCCTACTTCGACCAGATGCGCCACCAGCTCGACCTGGAAAAGACCGTTATCGACAACCTGGCCGAAGGTCGCGATTTCATCGAGATCGATGGCCAGAGCCGCCACGTGCTCAGCTACCTCGGCGACTTCCTGTTCAGCCCCCAGCGTGCCCGCACGCCGGTCAAGGCGCTGTCGGGTGGCGAGCGTGCGCGCCTGCTGCTGGCCAAGCTGTTCAGCAAGCCGGCCAACCTGCTGGTGCTGGACGAACCGACCAACGACCTGGACGTGGAAACCCTCGAGCTGCTCGAAGAAGTGCTGTCGAACTACAAGGGCACGGTGCTGATGGTCAGCCACGACCGGGCCTTCCTCGACAACGTGGTCACCAGCACCCTGGTGTTCGAAGGTGAAGGGCGGGTGCGCGAGTATGTGGGTGGCTACGAGGACTGGATCCGCCAGGGTGGTTCACCGAAGCTGCTCGGGGTGACCGAGAGCAAGGGTGGCAAGTCTGAGCTCAACAGCGCCGTGGTGGAAAAGCCGGTGGAGGAAGTGGCCGTGGCAGCGGTTGCCACACCGGTGGTGGACGCCAGCAAGAAAAAGCTCAGCTACAAGCTGCAGCGTGAGCTGGAAGCGCTGCCAGGGCAGATCGATGCGGTGGAGCAGAAGATGGCTGCGGTGCAGGAAGAGGTCAATGCCTCGGGCTTTTATCAGCGCCCGATCGGCGAGACTTCGGCGGTACTGGCCAAGCTCGAGACATTGCAGGGCGAGCTGGATGCCCTGGTGGAGCGCTGGGCCGAGCTCGAAGGCTGAGCCTTGTTATCGGCCAGTTCGCCGGCAAGCCGGCTCCTACGGGGTTTGTATAGGAGTCGGCTTGCCGGCGAGCAGGTCGGCGATGCTTATTCTTTCTTCAGCAGGCGTACCGCCAATACATCGCAGGGCGCGCCATGCAGCACGTCATTGGCGGTCGAGCCCAGCAACAGCGCCAGGCCATGGCGGCCATGGCTGCCGACCACGATCAGGTCGCAGTTCTGATCCTTGGCCAGTTGATGGATTTCCTGGCGCGGCTGGCCGTAGACCAGGTGCGAATCGCCACGGTTGATATCCGGGTACTTGTTGAACAGGCGGTCCATGCGCTCCTTGGCCTGGTCGAACTGCTGCTGTTGCAGTTGCGAGAGGTCCATAGGAACGTCGCCACCAAAGGCCATGGCCATGGGTTCGACGATGTGCACCAGCGAGACCTTGGCGCCGCTGGCCAGGGCAATGGCCTTGGCGCGCTTGATCACCGGGTCGCATTCTTCGGTCAGGTCGACGGCGACCAGAAGGTGTTCGTAGGACATGAGCATGACTCCTGACAATCGCGATAGAAGAAGTATGGTCGCTTTCGTGCGGGTCTTCCGTGAATCCTGACTAACCCGCTCATTTGCAACGCTTTATAAGGTCTACAGATATGACGGTATGGCTGGTGGTGTCAATCCTTGCGGTGGTGCTCAGCCCGCTCGCCTGGCTGCGCCCTTCGCGCAAGCAGAGTGAGCAGATGAACTTGCGCCTGGAGGGGCGCCGCATGGGGCTGGCCATGCAGTTGGCGCCGCAGCAGTGGCCGCACTGGCTGGAACAGGAACCCCCCAGCCCGTGCCCGCAGTACCACCGGGCGCGGCGCAAGGGGCATGAGGATAGCTGGTGCTACTGGCAGGTCACCCCTGGTGTCTGGTGGAACCAGTGGCGTGAACCCTGCGCCGACCCGCGCCACCTCGACGTCCTGGCCCGCTTGCCGGAGACCGTCTACAAGCTCGAGGCCGACAGCCGCATGATCGCGCTGTACTGGAGCGAGCGGGGCGAAAAATCTGTTTTGCAGGATATTGCCCAGGCCCTCGACACCCTGGCCTGAACGACCATTACGACAACGGGGCGCACGCGAGCATCACTGCTCGCGTGCGCCCCGTTGTCGTTTCTGCAGGGCAGAAAAGGCCAGGCAGGCCGGAACTTTGTAGTGAGGAGCCAGTGTAGCTGCCGTTGCTGGGTGTGTTTGGGAAAATGCGACGTTCCTCGTTTACGGGTCGGCTATCGCTGACATGAATGGTCGGCAATCACTGTCATCATGTTTCGCCCGCAGCCAGTAGAGAGTGACTGCAAAGTCGCGTTTTCACCGTGTGCGTGAGCATTTGACAACGCCGTTCTTTTCGGAGAATGTGTGCACACCCGAATCAAACGGGCGTATGAATTGAGCGTTTGTATGTCAGACGGCTCTTACAGAATCCCGATTAGCGCGCCGACGGGTGTGCCTGTGGCAAGGGACCGGCAGACCGGCCCTTGCGCCAGCGATCGGCGTGTACAGTTCAGCTTCCATATCGTGGAGATCAGTTGATGATTTACGAAGGTAAAGCCATCACGGTTAAGGCTCTTGAAAGCGGCATCGTCGAATTGAAGTTCGACCTCAAGGGTGAGTCCGTCAACAAGTTCAACCGCCTTACCCTGAACGAGCTGCGTCAGGCAGTGGACGCCATCAAGGCCGACGCTTCGGTCAAGGGCGTGATCGTCAGCAGCGGCAAGGACGTGTTCATCGTCGGCGCCGACATCACCGAGTTCGTCGACAACTTCAAGCTGCCCGAGGCCGAACTGGTCGCCGGCAACCTGGAAGCCAACCGCATTTTCAGCGACTTCGAGGACCTCGAAGTACCGACCGTCGCCGCCATCAATGGCATCGCCCTGGGCGGTGGCCTGGAGATGTGCCTGGCGGCCGACTACCGGATCATGTCCAGCAGCGCCAAGATCGGCCTGCCGGAAGTCAAGCTGGGTATCTACCCAGGCTTCGGCGGCACCGTGCGTCTGCCGCGCCTGATCGGCTCGGACAACGCCATCGAGTGGATCGCCGCCGGTAAAGAGAACCGTGCCGAAGATGCGCTGAAAGTCGGCGCCGTCGACGCGGTGGTCGCCCCTGAACTGCTGCAGGCCGGCGCCCTGGACCTGATCAAGCGCGCCATCAGTGGCGAGCTGGACCACAAGGCCAAGCGCCAGCCCAAGCTCGAGAAGCTCAAGCTCAACGCCATCGAGCAGATGATGGCCTTCGAGACCGCCAAGGGCTTCGTTGCCGGCCAGGCCGGCCCGAACTACCCGGCACCGGTCGAAGCCATCAAGACCATCCAGAAAGCCGCCAACTTCGGCCGTGACAAGGCCCTGGAAGTCGAAGCCGCCGGCTTCGCCAAGCTGGCCCGTACTTCGGTCGCTGAAAGCCTGATCGGCCTGTTCCTGAACGACCAGGAGCTCAAGCGCAAGGCCAAGGCTCATGACGAGATCGCCCACGACGTGAAGCAGGCCGCCGTGCTCGGCGCCGGTATCATGGGTGGCGGTATCGCCTACCAGTCGGCGGTCAAGGGCACTCCGATCCTGATGAAGGATATCCGCGAGGAAGCTATCCAGCTGGGCTTGAACGAAGCCTCCAAGCTGCTCGGCAAGCGCGTCGAGAAAGGTCGCCTGACCCCGGCGAAGATGGCCGAGGCGCTCAACGCCATTCGCCCGACCCTGTCCTACGGTGATTTCGGCAATGTCGACATCGTCGTCGAAGCCGTGGTCGAAAACCCGAAGGTCAAGCAGGCCGTGCTGGCGGAAGTGGAAGGGCAGGTGAAGGAAGACGCGATCCTCGCCTCCAACACCTCGACCATCTCCATCAACCTACTGGCCAAGGCGCTCAAGCGCCCGGAAAACTTCGTCGGCATGCACTTCTTCAACCCGGTGCACATGATGCCGCTGGTCGAAGTCATCCGTGGCGAGAAGTCCAGTGAAGTAGCGGTCGCCACCACCGTGGCCTACGCCAAGAAAATGGGCAAGAACCCGATCGTGGTCAACGACTGCCCGGGCTTCCTGGTCAACCGCGTGCTGTTCCCGTACTTCGGCGGTTTCGCCAAGCTGGTCAGTGCCGGTGTCGACTTCGTGCGCATCGACAAGGTCATGGAAAAGTTCGGCTGGCCGATGGGCCCGGCCTACCTGATGGACGTGGTCGGCATCGACACCGGCCACCATGGCCGCGACGTGATGGCCGAAGGCTTCCCGGACCGCATGAAGGATGATCGCCGCTCCGCCGTCGATGCCCTGTACGAGGCCAACCGCCTGGGCCAGAAGAACGGCAAGGGCTTCTACGCCTACGAAACCGACAAGCGTGGCAAACCGAAGAAAGTCGCCGACGCCAGCGTGCTCGACGTGCTCAAGCCGGTCATCTTCGAACAGCGTGAAGTCAGCGACGAAGACATCATCAACTGGATGATGGTGCCGCTGTGCCTGGAAACCGTGCGCTGCCTGGAAGACGGCATCGTCGAAACCGCTGCCGAAGCCGACATGGGCCTGGTCTACGGCATCGGTTTCCCTCCCTTCCGCGGTGGCGCGCTGCGCTACATCGATTCGATCGGGGTCGCCGAGTTCGTCGCACTGGCCGACAAGTACGCCGACCTGGGGCCGCTGTACCACGCCACGGCGAAGCTGCGCGAAATGGCCAAGAACGGCCAGCGCTTCTTCAACTGAGCGCCCAACGAGCTAGAGCGAGATTATTGATATGAGCCTGAATCCAAGAGACGTGGTGATTGTCGACTTCGGTCGCACGCCGATGGGCCGCTCCAAGGGTGGCATGCACCGCAACACCCGCGCCGAAGACATGTCCGCGCACCTGATCAGCAAGCTGCTGGAGCGCAACGACAAGATCGACCCGAAAGAGGTCGAGGACGTGATCTGGGGCTGCGTCAACCAGACCATGGAGCAGGGTTGGAACATCGCCCGCATGGCGTCGTTGATGACCCCGATCCCGCACACCTCCGCCGCGCAGACCGTCAGCCGCCTGTGCGGCTCGTCGATGAGCGCGCTGCACACCGCTGCCCAGGCGATCATGACCGGCAACGGCGATGTGTTCGTCATCGGTGGTGTCGAGCACATGGGCCACGTCAGCATGATGCACGGCGTCGACCCCAACCCGCACCTGTCCTTGCACGCTGCCAAGGCCTCCGGGATGATGGGCCTCACCGCCGAGATGCTTGGCAAGATGCATGGCATCACCCGTGAGCAGCAGGATCTGTTCGGTGTGCGTTCGCACCAGCTCGCCCACAAGGCGACGGTCGAAGGCAAGTTCAAGGACGAGATCATCCCGATGCAGGGCTATGACGAGAACGGCTTCCTGAAGGTCTTCGACTTCGACGAAACCATTCGCCCGGAAACCACCCTCGAAGGCCTGGCGTCGCTCAAGCCTGCGTTCAACCCGAAAGGCGGCACCGTGACGGCGGGTACTTCCTCGCAGATCACCGACGGCGCTTCGTGCATGATCGTCATGTCCGGCCAGCGCGCCATGGACCTGGGTATCCAGCCGCTGGCGGTCATCCGCTCGATGGCGGTCGCGGGTGTCGACCCGGCGATCATGGGCTACGGCCCGGTGCCATCGACGCAGAAAGCCCTCAAGCGCGCCGGCCTGACCATGGCCGACATCGACTTCATCGAGCTCAACGAAGCCTTCGCCGCACAGGCCCTGCCCGTGCTGAAAGATCTGAAAGTGCTCGACAAGATGGATGAGAAGGTTAACCTGCACGGCGGCGCCATCGCCCTGGGCCACCCGTTCGGTTGCTCCGGTGCGCGGATTTCCGGCACCCTGCTCAACGTCATGAAGCAGAATGGCGGCACGCTCGGCGTGGCCACCATGTGCGTCGGCCTGGGCCAAGGCATCACCACTGTCTTCGAACGCGTCTGATCGCGTTGCAAGTCAGCAGCCGGGGCCATGTGCCCCGGTTTTTGTTTTTTACAGGATTTGTTCAAGAGGCTGAGTGACATGCAGATACAACCCGGTGTGTACCGGCACTACAAAGGGCCCGAGTATCGTGTGTTCGGCGCCGCGCGCCACTCCGAAACCGAAGAGTGGGTGGTGTTCTACCAGGCCCTGTACGGTGAGTTCGGGCTCTGGGTTCGCCCCCTTTCGATGTTCCTCGAGTCGGTCGAGGTTGACGGCGAGCAGGTGCCACGCTTTGCTTTGGTCAAGGCCGAAGAAGGGTTGTCCGGGCTGTTGGCGCAGGCAGGCGAGTAAGCTTCCGCGCTTGACCTCACTCTTTTGCCACTATATATAGCGGTGCCGCGTCTGGCACCTGACGCGTTTTTCATCTTCAGATTCAGGAATACTCCGATCCATGGGCAAATCGCTGGTCATTGTGGAATCCCCGGCCAAGGCCAAGACCATCAACAAGTACCTGGGCAACCAGTACGTGGTGAAGTCGAGTATCGGCCATATCCGCGACCTCCCCACCAGCGGTTCTGCCAGCGCGAGCAAGGAACCGGCGGCCAAGCGCGGTAAGACCGCGGGTGAGGCGCCGGCCCTGTCGCCCAAGGAGAAGGCCCGTCGTCAGCTGGTGGCGCGCATGGGCGTCGACCCGGAGGCTGGCTGGAAAGCCAAGTACGAAATCCTTCCCGGCAAGGAGAAGGTGATCGACGAGTTGCGCCGCCTAGCCAAGGATGCCGACACCATCTATCTCGCAACCGACTTGGATCGCGAAGGGGAAGCCATTGCCTGGCACCTGCGCGAAGCCATCGGTGGTGACGACAGCCGCTACAAGCGCGTGGTGTTCAACGAAATCACCAAGAAGGCCATCCAGGAGGCCTTCTCCCAGCCGGGTGACCTCGATATCGACCGGGTCAATGCCCAGCAGGCGCGTCGTTTCCTCGACCGCGTGGTCGGCTACATGGTTTCACCGCTGCTGTGGGCCAAGATCGCCCGTGGCCTGTCCGCAGGCCGCGTGCAGTCGGTGGCGGTGAAGCTGGTGGTCGAGCGTGAGCGTGAGATCCGCGCGTTCAACCCGGAAGAATACTGGGAAGTGCACGCCGACCTGGGCACCGCCAAGAATGCCAAGGTGCGTTTCGAAGTGGCGCGCGAGAAGGGTGAAGCCTTCAAGCCGCTCAATGAAGCCCAGGCCATGGCGGCGCTGGAGAAGCTCAAGGCGTCTAGCTACAGCGTGGTCAAGCGCGAAGACCGTCCGACCAGCAGCAAGCCGTCGGCGCCGTTCATCACCTCGACGCTGCAGCAGGCCGCGAGCAACCGCTTGGGCTTCGGTGTGAAGAAGACCATGATGATGGCCCAGCGTCTCTATGAGGCGGGCTACATCACCTACATGCGTACCGACTCGACCAACCTGTCGACCGACGCGGTGGAGATGGCGCGCAGCTATATCGAGAACGAGTTCGGCAAGCAGTACCTGCCGGACGCGCCCGTGGTGTACGGCAGCAAGGAGGGCGCCCAGGAGGCGCACGAGGCGATTCGTCCTTCCGACGTCAACACCCACCCAACCAAGCTCAGCGGCATGGAACGTGATGCCGAGCGCCTGTACGAGCTGATCTGGCGCCAGTTCCTGGCCTGCCAGATGCCGCCAGCGCAGTACCTGTCCACCAGCGTCACCGTGGCGGCCGGCGATTTCGAGCTGCGTGCCAAGGGCCGCATTCTGAAGTTCGACGGTTACACCCGTGTGCTGCCACAGCAAAGCAAACCGGGCGAAGATGATGTGCTGCCGGAAATGGCCCAGGGCGAAGCGCTCAAGCTGATCCAGCTCGACCCCAGCCAGCACTTCACCAAGCCGCCAGCACGCTTCACCGAGGCCAGCCTGGTCAAGGAAATGGAAAAGCGCGGCATCGGCCGCCCGTCGACCTACGCGGCGATCATTTCCACCATCCAGGACCGTGGCTACGTCACGCTGCACAATCGCCGTTTCTACTCCGAGAAGATGGGCGACATCGTTACCGAGCGTCTGTCCGAAAGCTTCGCCAACCTGATGGACTACGGTTTCACCGCCGGCATGGAAGAAAACCTCGACGACGTGGCCCAGGGCGAGCGTGACTGGAAGAACGTCCTCGACGAATTCTACGGCGACTTCAGCAAGAAGCTGCTGACGGCCGAGTCCGCTGAAAACGGCATGCGTGCCAACCAGCCGACCCTGACCAACATCGCGTGCAAGGAGTGCGGGCGGCCAATGATGATCCGCACCGCGTCCACGGGCGTGTTCCTCGGTTGCTCGGGCTACAGCCTGCCGCCGAAGGAGCGCTGCAAGGCGACCGTCAACCTGGTGCCGGGCGATGAGATCGCCGCCGACGACGAGGGTGAGTCCGAGTCGCTGGTACTGCGTGGCAAGCACCGCTGCCCGATCTGCGCGACGGCGATGGACGCCTACCTGCTCGACGAGAAGCGCAAGCTGCATATCTGTGGCAACAACCCGGATTGCGCGGGCTACGAAATCGAAGAGGGTAGCTACCGCATCAAGGGCTATGAAGGGCCGAGCCTGGAGTGCGACAAATGCGGCAGCGAGATGCAGCTCAAGACCGGCCGTTTCGGCAAGTTCTTCGGCTGCACCAACGCGACCTGCAAGAACACTCGCAAGTTGCTCAAGAGCGGCGAGGCGGCGCCACCGAAGATGGACAAGGTGGACATGCCGGAGCTCAAGTGCGAGAAAGTCGACGACACCTACGTGCTGCGTGATGGCGCCTCGGGTCTGTTCCTGGCTGCCAGCCAGTTCCCGAAGAACCGCGAGACCCGTGCGCCATTGGTGCTGGAGATTGTGCCGCACAAGCACGAGATCGATCCGAAGTACCACTTCCTCTGCGACGCGCCGCAGAAGGACCCTGATGGCCGTCCAGCGGTGATTCGCTACAGCCGCAAGACCAAGGAGCAGTACGTGCAGTCCGAAGTCGACGGCAAGCCGACCGGCTGGAAGGCGTTCTTCGATGGCAAGGCGTGGAAGGTCGAAGACAAGCGTTGATCGACCACGCGTGTATTGGGGCCGCTTCGCGGCCCATCGCCAGCAAGGCCGGCTCCTACAAGGATCGTGCATTACCTGTAGGAGCCGGCCTTGCCGGCGATGGGGCGCAAAGCGGCCCCAATCCGTTTGTGCTTGCGGGAAGGCCAGGCTTTCCCCGACACTGCGTTATCGCCTTGCTGCCCACGGGAGGTCATCGAAAATGGCCCAGGAACTCTACACCCGCACCAATCAGAAGCTGTTCTTCGCCGGCCTTGCGTTGGAATCCATGGCCAAGGCTGAAGCCAGTGTGGCGATGAATGCTCAAGGCCTGGTCCAGGCTGAGCGTGAATCGACGTTGTTCCACCTGTATGGCGCCTTGCTGGGGTTGTGCCACGAAATCGCCGGCTTCTACCGCCTGCCCCAGGCGTCAGCTCCGCAAGCGGAGCTGCTGCTCAATGACGAAACGCTGCGCAGCGTGGCGATTCCGGAAATGGCCGAGATGCTGGAGCTGGCACGGCAACCGGAAACTTGGCTGGCGCGCCTGCTTGCGACTTATGCCGAATTGTTTCGACCACCGGTCGTGAAGAAAATGGCCAAGACGGATGTCACCCAGCCGCTGATCCAGGCCGTCAATCTCGACGAAATCGAGCCCGTCGTGCTTTCCCGCGAGGAGCTGGAAGCCTGGCGGCAGAACCTGAAAGACCTGGTGAGACGATTCCGCGACGCGCTGAGTGAGTGCTGACAGCATCCATGGCTGGTACAATGCCGGCCTTTCGTGAAAAGCAGGCCCTATATGTCAACGTCCTTCCTAGAAATTGTCGAGTTGCCTGATGGCCGGATCGAGCTGCGCCGTGCCGAGGATGAAGGTTCCCTGGTGACCCTGGATTTCTCCGAGGATGCCAAGGCATTTCTGCAAGGACAGCATGTGGAAGTAGCCAAGGCCATGCTCAGTGTGGGTGTACAGATGGCCGGCAAGCTGGTCGAGGGCGACTTCGAGCGTGACGAGGGGCCGCGGGTTCTTCATTGACCCAGGCAAGCGTTTGACAGGCAAAGCCTGAACATCAGCCGAGGCGGATGTTCAGGCTTTGTGCGTTTCCGATCGCCGCGGCGCGCAGCAGCTGTTGGCGCGTGCTGTTATTGACCGCCCCAAGCCAGCTGACAACCGTGTGGCTACGGCCCAGGCGCAGTGCTTCGCAGGCGAGTTGCAGGGCGGTCTGGTTGCCGCCTGGCTGCAACAGCAAGATTCGCTCACGGTTCAGGCCAGCCTCGCGCAGCCAGGTTTGAGTAAGGTTGCCAGGTGGTGCGATAAGGGTGAGCCAGCGAGTTTCGTCTTCTTCGCTGAGTTCGCGCAGGACCGGGGCCAGCAGGCTCTGGCAATGCCCGGGAGCGCCACGCAGCGCCAGTTCGCTGAACAGCTCGGGCTGGTTGCCTTTGCGTGGCTGTTCGTTGGCCTTGAAGCCGGGTAGTGCCGGCTGGGCGAGAAACGCCTCGAACAGCGGCAATTGGGCTTGCAGGGGAGCTTGGATGGATGGCTGCATGACGCCTCCTGGTTCAGCGGCGCAGAACGCCGACGCTCAAGCCCTCGATCACCAGCTCCTGTTCCTTCAGGTCGACTTCGATGGGGGCGAATTCGGGGTTTTCGGCAATCAGCCAGACCTTGCTGCCTTCGCGCTTGAAGCGCTTGACGGTGACTTCGTCGCCGATTCGGGCCACGACCACCTGGCCGTTGCGGGCTTCGCGGGTGGTGTGCACGGCCAGCAGGTCGCCGTCGAAGATGCCGATGTCCTTCATGCTCATGCCGTGCACGCGCAGAAGATAGTCGGCGCGCGGATGGAAAAAGGCCGGGTTGATGTTGCAGGATTCCTCGATGTGTTGTTCGGCGAGGATCGGTGCGCCGGCGGCGACCCGGCCAATGATGGGGAGGCCGTTGTCCTCGACCTTTGCCTCGACGCCAGGAATGCGGATGCCGCGCGAGGCGCCAGGGGTCATCTCGATGGCACCCTTGCGTGCCAGGGCCTTGAGGTGTTCCTCGGCGGCGTTGGGCGACTTGAAGCCCAGCTCCTGGGCGATCTCCGCGCGGGTCGGGGGAAAGCCGTTGTCTTCGAGGCAGCGTTTGATGAAAGCCAGAATCTCGGCTTGGCGTGGCGTCAGTTTCAGCATGGGCGAGGGCTCTGTCTTTTTATACAGTGACTGGGATTATATACAGTGGCTGGCAAGCTGCAAGCACCACGCACGCAGGGCCGGTGCAAAGCCCGATCATTCAATGCCTTGTGGCTGTGGTTAAATGAGCGACCGCCCGGTCACCGAGCCTTGACATCGGCAGGCCTGAAACGTATGTTTCAAACAACTGTTTGTCAGGTGGAGTAGTCATGGCCCAGTCGGAAACCGTCGAACGTATCCTCGATGCGGCGGAGCAGCTGTTCGCGGAGCGCGGGTTCGCGGAAACCTCGTTGCGGCTGATCACCAGCAAGGCCGGGGTCAACCTGGCGGCGGTGAACTATCACTTTGGCTCGAAGAAGGCCCTGATCCAGGCGGTCTTCTCACGTTTTCTCGGTCCTTTCTGCGCCAGCCTCGAGCGTGAGCTGGATCGCCGCCAGGCACAGCAGAAGGCCTCGCTCGAAGAGCTGCTGGAAATGCTGGTCGAGCAGGCGCTCGCCGTCCAGCCGCGCAGCAACAACGACCTGTCCATCTTCATGCGCCTGCTGGGGCTGGCGTTCAGTCAGAGCCAGGGCCACCTGCGACGCTACCTGGAAGATATGTACGGCAAGGTGTTCCGCCGCTACATGCTGCTGGTCAACGAAGCCGCCCCGCGTATCCCGCCGCTGGAGCTTTTCTGGCGCGTGCATTTCATGCTGGGTGCCGCGGCGTTCAGCATGTCCGGGATCAAGGCCCTGCGTGCCATCGCCGAGACCGATTTCGGCATCAACACCTCGATCGAACAGGTGATGCGCCTGATGGTACCGTTCCTCGCCGCTGGCATGCGCGCCGAAACGGGGGTCACCGACGAAGCCATGGCCACCGCGCAACTGCGGCCGCGCAGCAAGAGCAGCGCGCCGGCCAAAGCCTGAGGCTGGGCGGGGCAGGGCGCTTCAGCTAAGCTAGCGCCCATGCTCGACCTCGATTTCCTGCACATATCCCTCGCCGATCAGCTTCTCTATGGCTTTGCCCATGGCGCGTTGCGGGTGCGCCTGCCGATCTCCTCGGCGCGCAGTGGCGCGGGCGAGCTGAACGGTTCTGGTTGTACGCCGCGTGGTCTGCACCGGGTGCGGGCGAAGATTGGCGCGGGCCTGCCGCAGGGCGCGGTCCTGTGTGGCCGGCGCTGGACTGGTGAGGTCTGGTCGGCGGCCCTGCATGCGCAGTATCCGGGCCGTGACTGGATCCTCAGTCGCATCCTCTGGCTCAGCGGCTGCGAGCCGGGTATCAACTGCCTCGGTGAAGTCGATACGTTCCGCCGCTACATATACCTGCATGGCACACCCGACACTGAACCTATGGGCATTGCGCTGTCCCATGGCTGTGTGCGCCTGCGCAATGCCGACCTGCTTGACCTGTTCGATCGCGTGCCGGCCGGTTGCCGGGTGCGGATCGACGAGGCTGCTTGCCCTCAATGGGCTTTCCTGGATCTTCAATGAAGGACTCGCTATGACTGTCAGCCTGCAAGGCTCCCTGATGGTGGACATCGCCGGTAAATGGCTGACTGCCGAAGACCGGCATCTGTTGCGCCAGCCCGAAGTGGCCGGCCTGATCATATTTGCCCGCAACATCGACAGCCCGCGCCAGGTGCGCGAGCTGTGCGCGTCGATCCGCGCCATTCGCCCCGACCTCATCCTCGCCGTCGATCAGGAAGGCGGGCGGGTACAGCGTCTGCGCCAGGGCTTCGTGCGCCTGCCGGCCATGCGCGCGATCGCCGACAACGCCAATGCCGAGTACCTGGCCGAGCAATGCGGCTGGCTGATGGCGACCGAGGTGCTGGCGGTCGGCCTGGACCTGAGCTTCGCCCCGGTGCTGGACCTCGACCACCAGCGCAGCGCGGTGGTTGGCAGCCGAGCCTTCGAAGGTGATCCCGAGCGTGCCACGCAACTGGCGGGTGCCTTCATTCGTGGCATGAACGCGGCTGGCATGGCGGCTTGCGGCAAGCATTTCCCGGGGCACGGCTGGGCCGAGGCCGACTCTCATGTCGCCATTCCGGTGGATGAGCGCAGCCTCGAGCAGCTGCGCGCAGCCGACCTGGTGCCGTTCACCCGCCTGGGCGGTCAATTGGCGGCGGTGATGCCGGCTCATGTCATCTATCCGCAGGTAGACAACCAGCCGGCCGGTTTCTCCCGTCGCTGGCTGCAGGAGATCCTTCGCGGCGAGCTGGGCTTCGAAGGGGTGATTTTCAGTGACGACCTGTCCATGGCGGGCGCCCATGTGGTGGGGGATGCCGCCAGCCGCATCGAGGCGGCGTTGAGTGCAGGTTGCGACATGGGGCTGGTGTGCAACGACCGGGCCGCGGCGGAATTGGCGCTGAGCGCGGCGCAGCGGATGAAGGTCAAGCCGTCGCCGCGGATCGCGCGGATGCGCGGGCAGGGCTTCGCCCGTACCGATTACCGCCAGCAGCCGCGCTGGCTGGAGGCGCTGGGGGCGCTGAAGGAAGCGCAACTGATCGATTGATCATCATCGCGGGGCAAGCCCCCCTGGTCGCGCTAACTGTAGGAGCGGCAGGCACCCTGCAAGACAGTTGCTCCCGCAAAAGGTCTCAGTGCTTCGTGGCAGCGGGCTTGCCCTGCGATCGAGTGTTCAGCGGTTTCGCTTGCCCGGCAACGGCGCGAACAGCGCTTCGATCTCCTCGTCCCCCATTCGCCACTGTCCAGCCTGCCCGCCATCGAGCAACCCGGCAGCCAATGCTGCCTTCTCCTGTTGCAGCAGCTGGATTTTTTCTTCCACCGTGCCCCGGGTGATCAGCTTGAACACGAACACTGGCTTGTCCTGGCCGATGCGGTAGGCGCGGTCGGTGGCCTGATTCTCGCTTGCCGGGTTCCACCAGGGGTCGTAGTGGATGACGGTGTCGGCGGCGGTCAGGTTCAGGCCGGTGCCGCCGGCCTTGAGGCTGATCAGGAACACATCGCTTTCGCCATTCTGGAACTGCTGCACCGGCGCGCGCCGGTCGCGGGTGTCACCGGTCAGCAGGCTGTAGCGGACACCGCGCTTCTCCAGCTCGAATTCGATCAGCGCCAGCATCGAGGTGAACTGCGAGAACAGCAGTACCTTGCGCCCCTCGCTCAGCAACTCCTCGAGCATCTCCAGCAGGCTGCCAAGCTTGCCCTTGTCGGCGAATGTGCCCTTGATCTCGGTACCCTTGACCAGGCGCAGGTCACAGCAGACCTGGCGCAGCTTGAGCAGGGCATCGAGGATGACGATCTGGCTGCGTGCCGCGCCGCTGCGAGCGATCTCTTCGCGGACCTTCTTGTCCATCGCCACCCGCACCGCTTCATACGTGTCGCGCTGGGCGTCGCTGAGCTCCACCCAATGGATCATCTCGGTCTTGGCCGGCAGTTCGGTTGCTACCTGTTCCTTGGTGCGGCGCAGCAGGAAGGGGCGGATGCGGCTGGCCAGATGGGCCATGCGTTCGGTATCGCCATGGCGCTCGATCGGGGTGCGGTAGTCCTGGGTGAAGCGCTTGCTGTCGCCCAGCCAGCCGGGCATCAGGAAATGGAAGATCGACCACAGCTCGCCCAGGTTGTTTTCCATGGGCGTGCCGGTCAGGCACAGGCGTTGGTCGGCCCGCAGTTCGCGCACGGCCTGGGCGGCCTTGCTGGTGCTGCTCTTGATGTTCTGTGCCTCGTCCAGCACCAGCAGGTGCCAGGGTTGCGCCTTGAGGTGTTCGAGGTCGCGGGGGGCGAGGGCGTAGGTGGTCAGCACCAGGTCGTATTCGCCCAGTGCCGCGAAGTGCTTGGTGCGCCCTGGCCCGTGCAGGGCCAATACGCGCAGGTCGGGGGCGAAACGCTGGGCTTCGTCGAGCCAGTTGGGCACCAGGCTGGTGGGTATCACGGCCAATGCCGGGTTGGCCAGGCGCCCGGCCTGTTTTTCCAGCAGCAGGTGGGCGAGGGTCTGCAAGGTCTTGCCTAGGCCCATGTCATCGCCGAGGATGCCGCCGGTACCCATTTCGCGCAGGGCCTGCAGCCAGTTCAAGCCTTGTTGCTGGTATGGGCGCAGCGTGGCGTTCAGGCCTGTGGGCGGGGCCACCTGCAGGTCGCGGGCGTCACGCAGGCGTCGGCCGAGGTCGCGAACGTGGCTGCCACCCTCCCACTGCAGGGGCAGGTGTTCGATGTCGTTCAGGCGCGCGGCGTCGGCGCGCTCCAGACGCAGGCTGGGGCCAACGGCGTCTTCATGCAGATAGAGCTCGCCAAGGGTGCTCATCACGGCCTTGATGCGGCCATAGGGCAGGGCGACGCGCAGCGCCGGACTGTCCTGGCGAGCGCGATTGAGGTCGATCAGCAGGTGTTCGTCGTCGCTGCGCCGGGCCAGCTCACTGGGGCGCAGCAGCTCCGGGCTGGCACGCAGCAACTGCAGGACGATGGGCAGCAGGCTGTGGCGTTGGCCATCGACGACGATGCCCAGCTCCAGGTCGAACCATTCATGCCCTGGCGCCTCCTCGATGGTGGCGTACCAGTCATCGACCTCGTGCAGGTTGAAGGCGAAGTCGCGGTGCACGTCGATTGCCCAGCCGGCGTCGCGAAGGCGCGGCAGGCCTTCGCGGGCGAAGCGCAACCAGGCTTCGTCATCGGGCAACTGGTGCATCTCGCCAGCGCTGTCGGGCAGGGCCTTGCTCTGGCGGGTGGCGGGCTTGAAGCCAAAGTCGCGCAGTACCTTGCGCAACGCCTGTTCAGCCTGGGGCTGGCGGCGGATGCGCTGGCTGGTGCTGCCCACCAGGCGCGTCAGTGGCTTGTCGTCACTGCTGCTGGCACGCAGGCCGTCGTAGTCGAACGACAGGGCGGCGCGGTGCTGCAGCTGGCGCTGCATGCGCCCGGTCTTTGGCGTGTAGGCACTGAACTCGAGGCTGCCGAGGGTCAGTCGCCCACGGGGGGCGATGCTTTCGATCTGCTCGCTGCTGACGGCGGTTGGCGTGGGGACTTGGCGGTTCAAGGCGTTCAATCGATGACTCAAGGGGACAATCAGGTGTTCGGGTACCAAGGGCGCCCGCGCAAGCTGGTGGGCAATGAAGGGGTCGAGGTCGTGCAGCAACTTGCCGAGGTGATGATTGCGCGGGTCTACATAGAACAGCGGGTCGGTGGGGACTACCTGCAGCGCAACCTGGTCTTCATGATGCCAGGCGCCTTGGTAACTGCCGCTGCCCAGCCTGACCCAGCGGAACTCTGCGTGCAGGGGGGGGCCGGAAACCAGGGGCGTTTGCTCCTGCTCGTACAGCAGCTTGCCGCTGGCCAGGGCGTAACCCAGCAGTTCCGCGCCCTGCTTGCCCTCCAGTTTCACCACAGGGAGCGCCCCCCGGGTGCAGGTGTCGATCAGGCGCAGCAGTCGAACATCATCTTCCGTAACGTAGCGTGGGGTGTAGTAGATCAGTTCGGGCAGTGCTGTCACCCGGCTGAATTTCAAGGTGCCGTCCGCTTGCCGGGTGCCTTTGACGGCTTCCAGGCGGTAATGCTCGTGGTCGCTCTGGACTCGAAAGTAAATGGCTGGGCCTTTGCGCACCGGTTCACGGTGAGCGGTGGGCAGGGCTGGCGCCTCGAGTGCCTCGACCCATTGGTCGAGATCGGGTGGCAAGGACAGTGCTGCCTGTTCCTGGGGTAGTGGCGCTTGCAGATCGCTTGCGTTGTCCAGCAGGTGGAACAGCGCCGCCATGCAGTGTTTGCAATTGATGCCGACGGGGCAGCTGCACCTTCCGAACACACGCAGGTCGGCGCCGTTGAGCACCAGGTGGATGGCTTGGTGGTAGCGCTGGCCTCCCGAGCCCTGGCAGGTCGCCTCGACGGTGTTGCCGTGCAGCGACAGGGTTCGGGCGTGGCCCTGGGCGGCGTAGGCACGTCCGCGGGTCAGGGCACCGGCATCGATGAAGTCAACCCAGTCGGGATGCTCCCTGAGCAATTGCAGCACATCACCGTCACTCACCTTACTGCTCCATCATCTCCGGATCCGGCAGCGGCATCTTGCGCATGCCGGCAGGGGTCACCTTGAGCAGTACGGCCAGGTGCCCGCCATCGAGGAAGGTCAGCTGCCCGGCCTTCATGTTGCTGTTGCTTTGCTTGAACTGCTCGCTGCGCAGCACGCTGCCGTTGCCGTCCAGTTCGTTGACCCAGAGGTTGGCGTCGACACTGATGAAGCGGTCTTCGCCGATACTCAGGTTGCCTTCGATGGGGAAGTGGCCGAACTGTTCTTCGCCAGCGCCCAGGGCGATCTTGTCACCGTCCTGTTGCCAGGCTTTGTGCAGGAGCACGGTGTAGCTCGGGGTAGCCTGCAGGCGGGTGATCTCGTCATCCAACCCCGTTGGGCGTTCGGCGGCTTTTTCCAGGCGTGGGGCACCGTTGCTCCAGTCTTCCGGGGCGAACGGGCTGGTCACGGCCGGCACGGCGTTCTGCCGCACGAGGATCATTTCGACCTGATAGGGGCCTGCGGCGAAGGCGGCAGGTGCGAACAGCGCCAGCAACAGGGTCAGGCTACGAATGGCACGCATGGAGCTTCCTTAGTTTGTTTGTGGGGTCAGGCGCTCGAACAGCGCTTCGAGTGTGTTGAAACGTTCGTCCGGGCGTTCCATCGGCACCAGGAAGCGGAACTGGGTTGCGCCTTCGAACTTGTAGCGTTTGGGCTGGCCCTGGATCAGCTTGATCAGGGTCAGCGGGTCGACCGGGGTCTCGGCCTCGAACTCCAGCTTGCCGCCGTTGGGGCCGGCATCGACTTTCTTGATGCCGAGCTTTTCCGCCAGCAGTTTGAGCGAGGTCAGGCGCATCAGGTTCTTGGTTGGCTCCGGCAGCAGGCCGAAGCGGTCGATCATTTCTACCTGCAGGTCCTTGAGGCCCTCTTCGTCGGCCGCCGAGGCGATGCGCTTGTAGAGGATCAGGCGCGCATGCACGTCGGGCAGGTAGTCCTCGGGGATCAGCGCCGGCAGGCGCAGGTTGATCTCCGGGCCGCCACCGAGCGGTTGCTCGAGGTTGGGTTGGTTGCCCTTGCGGATGGCCTTGACCGCGCGCTCGAGCATTTCCATGTACAGGGTGAAGCCCACCGCCTGGATCTGCCCGCTCTGGCCTTCGCCGAGCAGCTCGCCGGCGCCGCGGATTTCGAGGTCGTTGGTGGCCAGGACAAAGCCTGCACCAAGGTCCTGGGTGTTGGCGATGGCTTCCAGGCGTTTTTCGGCGTCGGCGCTGATCTGCTGGCGCGGCGGTGTCAGCAGGTAGGCATAGGCTTGGTGGTGGCTACGCCCGACCCGGCCGCGCAACTGGTGCAGTTGCGCCAGGCCGAACTTGTCGGCGCGTTCGATGACGATGGTGTTGGCGCTGGGCACGTCGATGCCGGTCTCGATGATGGTCGAGGCGATCAGCACGTTGAAGCGCTTGTGGTAGAAGTCGCTCATCACCTGTTCGAGTTCGCGCTCGCGCATCTGCCCGTGGCCGATGCCGATGCGCGCCTCGGGTACCAGTTCGGCAAGCTCGGCGGCGCACTTTTCGATGGTCTTGACGTCGTTGTGCAGGTAGTACACCTGGCCGCCGCGCAATAGTTCGCGCAGCAGGGCTTCCTTGACCGTACTCTTGTTCTGCTCCATGACGAAGGTGCGCACCGACAGGCGCCGCGCCGGGGGCGTGGCGATGATCGACAGGTCGCGCATGCCCGACACCGCCATGTTCAGGGTGCGCGGGATCGGGGTCGCGGTCAGGGTGAGGATGTCCACCTCGCTGCGCAGGGCCTTGAGCTGCTCCTTCTGGCGCACCCCGAAGCGGTGTTCCTCGTCGATGATCGCCAGGCCCAGGTCCTTGAAGCGCACATCGTCCTGCAGCAGCTTGTGGGTGCCGATGAGGATGTCGATCTTGCCTTCGGCCAGTTCCGCCGCCGCAGTGGCGACTTCCTTGGCAGACTTGAAACGGCTCATCACCTCGACGGTCACCGGCCAGTCGGCGAAACGGTCGCGGAAGCTGTTGTAGTGCTGCTGGGCGAGCAGCGTGGTGGGCACCAGCACTGCCACCTGGCGGCCGCTGTGCACGGCGATGAAGGCGGCGCGCATGGCCACTTCGGTCTTGCCGAAGCCGACGTCACCGCAGACCAGGCGGTCCATGGGCTGGCCGGCGAGCATGTCGGCCCGCACCGCTTCGATGGCGGCCTGCTGGTCGGGGGTCTCTTCGAACGGGAAGCCGGCGCTGAAGGTGGCATAGTCGGCGGCCGGGTCGGCGAAGGCGTAGCCTTTGCGCGCGGCGCGGCGGGCGTAGATGTCGAGCAGTTCGGCGGCGACATCGCGCACCTGCTCGGCGGCCTTGCGCTTGGCTTTCTGCCAGGCTTCGGAGCCCAGGCGGTGCAGGGGCGCGAGGGCATCGTCGCTACCGGTGTAGCGGGCGATCAGGTGGAGGTTGGCCACGGGCACGTAGAGCTTGGCGCCCTCGGCATATTCGAGGGTGAGGAATTCGGCGGCCTGGCCATCGATCTCCAGTGTCGCCAGGCCCAGATAGCGGCCCACGCCATGATCGATATGCACCACCGGCGCGCCTTCGCGCAGTTCGGTGAGGTTCTTGATCACCGCGTCGTTGGCGGCCTCGCCGCGTTTCTCGCGGCGCCTGCGCTGCATCACGCGCTGGCCGAACAGCGGGCTCTCGGCGACCAGGGCGATGGCCGGATCGTCCAGCAGCAGGCCGTCGTCGAGCGGGGCGATGGTGATCGCCAGGCGCTCGTTGCCAGTGACGAAGTCGGCCCAGCCGTCGACGGTCTGCGGGCGCAGTTTCAGGCGCTCGAGCAGTTCCAGCAGCACTTCGCGCCGGCCCGCCGATTCCGCCGTGAACAGCACGCGGCCGGGGAACTGGTCGAGGAAATTCGCAAGCTCCGCCAGCGGCTGGTTGGCCTTGGCCTCGATGGCCAGGTTGGGCAGGGCGCGGGCCGGGAAACGCTCGCGGCCGACGCCAGGGTCCACGTCTTCGCTGCTGACCACCACCCGTGGCCATTGTTTCAGGCGGGCAAAGCAGTCCTCGACCGGCAGGAACAGTTCGGCGGGCGGCAGCAGCGGGCGGGTCAGGTCGCCGCGGCGTTCTTCGTAGCGCCCGCGCACGTCGTTCCAGAAGTGTTCGGCGGCCTGCTCGACGCCGGGCAACGAGAACACCTGGGTATCCGCCGGCAGGTAGTCGAACAGCGTGGCGGTTTCCTCGAAGAACAACGGCAGGTAGTACTCGATGCCGGCCGGGATGATGCCGCTGGTCAAGTCCTGGAAGATTGCGCTGCGGCGGAAGTCGACATCGAAACGCTCGCGGAAGCGGGCCTTGAAGCGGGTCACCTCGTCCTTCTGCATGGGGAATTCGCGCGCCGGCAGCAGGCGCACCGAATCGACTTTGTCGATCGAGCGCTGCGTTTCCGGGTCGAAGGTGCGCAGCGTCTCGATCTCGTCGTCGAACAGGTCGATGCGGTACGGCTGCTTGCTGCCCATGGGGTACAGGTCGATCAGTGCGCCACGCACGGCGAACTCGCCATGCTCGTAGACGGTGTCGACACAGCGGTAGCCGCTGGCCTCCAGGCGCGTGCGCATCTGTTCGACATCGATCTTCTGGCCCACGTCCAGCACCAGGCTGCCGCCCAGCAGGAAGCGCGTGGGGGCGAGGCGGTGCAGGGCGGTGGTCACAGGCACTACAAGAATGCCGTGGTCGAGCTCCGGCAGACGGTAGAGGCTGGCGATGCGCTGGGAGATGATGTCCTGGTGCGGCGAGAACAGGTCGTAGGGCAGGGTTTCCCAGTCGGGGAAGGGCAGCACCGGCAGTTCCGGGGCAAAGAAGCGCAGTTCCTGCTCCAGGCGGTCGGCGGCCTGGCTGTCGGCGGTCAGCAGCAGGGTGAAGCGACCGGCGGTGCTGGCGGCCTCGGCGATGGCCAGGCTCAAGGCGGCACCGGGCAGGTTGCCCCAGGTTTGTTTGCCGGCCGTGGCCGACATGTGCGGAAGGCGCAGAACTGACACGGGAGATCGGGCTCCAAGCGTTGCGGCAAAGAGGTCGATTGTACCGGTGAGCGGGCTCGCTGTCAGGCTCGAAAGGGCGTGACGACGGGTGTTGCGGTCGACGACAGGCGCTCATTGCCCGATACGCCGAGGGGCGTCATAATGTAGCCCCTTTTTTGTTCCCCTACATGTGGAAGGTTACCGTGACTCAGAAGCCCGACCAGTGTCTTGGTGAGTGGATCGACCGTGAAGCCCTGGCTGAAGCGATGATCCCGCTTATCGGTCAGCTCTACCGCAACAACAACGTGGTGAGCTCGATCTATGGCCGCAGCCTGATCAACCGTTCGGTTATCTCGATTCTCAAAGCCCACCGCTTTGCCCGTCACCGCCAGGCCGACGAAACCGAGCTGTCCGTCCACGAGACGTTCCCCCTGCTCAAGGCCATGAGCGAGCTGAAACTGGGCGCCGCTTCGGTCGACCTGGGCAAGCTGGCCGGCAAGTTCAAGGCCGAAGGCAATGGCCGCAGCGCCGAGCAGTTCGTCCGTGACGAACTGGCCGACGTGGTGGGTCAGCAGAACGCTTCCGCACGCAAGGGCACCGACGTCGTCCTGTACGGTTTCGGCCGCATCGGCCGCCTGCTGGCGCGCATCCTGATCGAAAAGACCGGTGGTGGCGACGGCCTGCGCCTGCGCGCCATCGTCGTGCGCAAGGGTGCCGAGAACGACCTGACCAAGCGCGCCAGCCTGCTGCGTCGTGACTCGGTGCACGGTCCGTTCGACGGCACCATCGTCATCGACGAAGAAAACAACACCATCACCGCCAACGGCAACCTGATCCAGGTGATCTACGCCAAGAGCCCGAGCGAAGTCGACTACACCCAGTACGGCATCAAGGATGCCCTGATCGTCGACAACACCGGTGTATGGCGTGACGCCGATGGCCTCGGCCAGCACCTGGCCTGCCCGGGCGCCGCTCGCGTGATCCTGACCGCACCTGGCAAAGGCGCGCTGAAGAACATCGTGCACGGCATCAACCACGGTGACATCACCGCCGACGACAAGATCGTTTCGGCCGCCTCCTGCACCACCAACGCCATCGTGCCGGTGCTCAAGGCCATCAACGACCAGTACGGCATCATCAACGGCCACGTCGAGACCGTTCACTCGTTCACCAACGACCAGAACCTGATCGACAACTTCCACAAGGGCAGCCGCCGTGGCCGCGCCGCGCCGCTGAACATGGTCATCACCGAGACCGGTGCCGCCACCGCCGCCGCCAAGGCACTGCCAGTGCTCAAGGGCAAGCTGACCGGCAACGCGATCCGTGTACCAACGCCAAACGTGTCGATGGCCATCCTGAACCTGAACCTGGAGAAGGCCACCAACCGCGAAGAGCTGAACGAGTACCTGCGCCAGACCGCCATGCACTCGGACCTGCACAAGCAGATCGACTACGTCAGCTCCCAGGAAGTGGTTTCCACTGACTTCGTCGGTTCCCGCCATGCCGGTGTGGTCGACGCCGAAGCGACTATCTGCAACGACAACCGTGTTGTCCTGTACGTCTGGTACGACAACGAGTTCGGCTACAGCTGCCAGGTCGTTCGCGTGATGGAAGAGATGGCCGGTGTGAACCCGCCAGCGTTTCCACGCTGATCCGCTTGTAATGTGTTGAAGAAACGGGAACCTTTGGGTTCCCGTTTTTTTTGCTTGTTGGCTCCGCGCGGTCTTTGTAGGAGCGGCCTTGTGCCGCGAAAGGGCTGCGTAGCAGCCCCTGGGTCCCGGCGTTCATGCAAAGATCGCCGGGGCCGCTTTGCGGCCCTTTCGCGGCACAAGGCCGCTCCTACAGAGCCCGGTTAACCGAGAAAGCCATGTTGCGCACCGTTCTTCTGTTTTGCCTGTCGTTGCTTGCAGCCTGCGAGCCAGCCCCCACCCTTGAGCACTTCGGCGGCCCGACCATGGGCAGCAGCTACAGCATCCAGTACGTCCGCCAGCCTGGTGGCCCCGCGCCCGAGCAGGTGCAAGCCGCGGTCGAGGACACCCTCCAGTCCATCGACGCGCATTACTCCACCTATCGCGGCGACTCTACCGTCAGCCACTTCAACCAACTGCCGGCCAACCAATGCCTGCCCATCGACAGCGATCTGCGCGAACTGGTCACCTTCGGCCAGCATTTGTCCGAACAAAGCCAAGGTGCCTACGACCTCACTGTCGAACCATTGCTCGATCTCTGGGGCTTCGGTCCGCAGTCACGGGAGATGCAGGTGCCGGACCCCCAGGCGCTGGCCCGTGCCCGCCAGCGGGTGGGCTATCAGCATTTGCGCATGGAGGCGGGCACACTGTGCAAGGACGCCCCGGTCGAGCTGGACTTCAACAGCATCGCCGCCGGCCATGCCGTCGACCTGATCACCGAACGCCTGCAGGCCATGGGCATCGACAGCTTCCTGGCCGAAGCCACCGGCGAGCTCAAGGCGGTGGGCCGTAAGCCCGACGGCAGCCCCTGGCGCGTGGCGCTGGAACTGCCGCGCGAGGATCGCCAGATTGCCCGCCAGGTCATTCCCGTGCACGGGCTGGCGGTGTCGACCTCGGGTGACTATCGCCATTATTTCGAGGACAATGGCCGGCGCTATTCGCACACCTTCGATGCCCGTCTCGGGCACCCGGTCGAGCATGACCTGGCGGCAGTGACGGTGCTCGACGTTTCAGCGCTCCAGGCAGACGGTTACTCGACGTTGCTGCTGATCCTCGGGCCAGAGCGCGGCTGGGACTTCGCCGTCGCCCACGATCTGGCAGCGGTGCTGGTGTCGCGAGCCGAAGGTGGCTTCGTCTCCCGTTCCACGCCCGCGTTCGACAGGGCAGTGAAAGGCGAGTGAAAGGCAAGGCATGGATGATCGCCGCCAGGGACACGGTGGAACCACATGTAGTGCAGGCAAAAGTGGCCTACGACGCGACCAAGGGTTAATGTGCGCGGCGTTCACGCTTGATTAGACTGCACCCGAATTTTCTCATGGCGCCCCGGCGACATGATCGCGCCCCGCGGCCATCCGGCCGGCGGGCCAGTTCTGAAGGAGTACGCATGGCTGTCTACAACTACGACGTAGTGGTGCTGGGTTCCGGCCCGGCCGGAGAAGGCGCGGCAATGAACGCCGCCAAAGCAGGGCGCAAGGTGGCGATGGTCGACAGCCGTCGCCAGGTCGGCGGCAACTGCACCCACCTGGGCACCATTCCGTCCAAGGCACTGCGTCACTCGGTGCGGCAGATCATGCAGTTCAACACCAACCCGATGTTCCGTGCCATCGGTGAGCCGCGCTGGTTCTCCTTCCCCGACGTGCTCAAGAGCGCCGAGAAGGTCATCAGCAAGCAGGTCGCCTCGCGCACCGGCTACTACGCGCGCAACCGGGTCGACGTGTTCTTCGGCACCGGCAGCTTTGCCGACGAGCAGACCGTCGAAGTGGTCTGCCCCAATGGCGTGGTCGAAAAACTGGTGGCCAAGCACATCATCATCGCCACTGGCTCGCGCCCGTACCGCCCGGCCGATATCGACTTCCACCACCCACGCGTCTACGACAGCGACACCATCCTCAGCCTCAGCCACACGCCGCGTAAGCTGATCGTCTACGGTGCTGGGGTGATCGGTTGCGAATACGCCTCGATCTTCAGTGGCCTGGGCGTGCTGGTGGAGCTGGTCGACAACCGCGGCCAGTTGCTGAGCTTCCTGGATTCGGAGATCTCCCAGGCGCTGAGCTACCACTTCAGCAACAACAACATCACCGTGCGCCACAATGAGGAGTACGAGCGGGTCGAGGGGCTGGACAATGGTGTGGTCCTGCACCTGAAGTCGGGCAAGAAGATCAAGGCCGACGCCCTGCTGTGGTGTAACGGCCGTACCGGCAACACCGACCGGCTGGGCCTGGAGAACATTGGCATCAAGGTCAACAGCCGTGGCCAGATCGAAGTTGACCAGGCCTACCGCACCAGCGTGCCGAACATCTACGGTGCCGGTGACGTGATCGGCTGGCCGAGCCTGGCCAGTGCTGCCCACGACCAGGGTCGCTCGGCGGCCGGCAGCATCGTCGACAATGGCAGCTGGCGCTTCGTCGATGACGTGCCCACCGGCATCTACACCATTCCGGAAATCAGCTCGATCGGCAAGAACGAGCAGGAGCTCACCCAGGCCAAGGTGCCATACGAGGTGGGCAAGGCCTTCTTCAAGAGCATGGCGCGGGCGCAGATCGCCGGCGAGCCGCAGGGCATGCTGAAGATCCTGTTCCACCGCGAAACCCTGGAGATCCTGGGTGTTCACTGCTTCGGCTACCAGGCCTCGGAGATCGTCCACATCGGCCAGGCGATCATGAACCAGCCGGGTGAGCAGAACAACCTGAAGTACTTCGTCAACACCACGTTCAACTACCCGACCATGGCCGAAGCCTATCGGGTAGCTGCCTACGACGGCCTGAACCGGCTTTTTTGAGCGGCTCCGACCGGTGGCCTGAGCCGGTCGGGGAGACCGATTTCAGCCCTGCCCGAGGGTGGTCTTGGCCAAACCGGGAAAGTCTGTAATCAGGCTGTCCACGCCAAAGTCGGCGAGCCGGCGCATCAGTGCCGGCTCGTTGACCGTCCACACCGACACGTGCAACCCCTGGCGCTGCGCCTTGATCAGGCGCTCGGGGGTGCACAGCGTCCAGTTCAGCGCCAGCATCTGGCACTCATAGTTCTGTGCCACTTTCAGTGGGTCGAGCCAGGCGTACTCGGCCACCAGGCCGCGGGCGACATCCGGCACCAGCTCCAGGGCGGCGCCCAGCACTTCCCGTGAGCTGGAGGTGATGGTGACCTTGTCCAGCAGGCCGTATTGCTGGGCCAGTTCGCGGATTGCCAGCACGGTGCTGGCGGCGCGGGTGCGCGAGGCGCTCTTGACCTCCAGCTGCCAGTGCTCGAAGGCGCATTTCTCGAACAGTTCCTCAAGGCGTGGGATGGGGCAGGGCTGCACATGCCCCGGGCCGCCCTTGCGTGCGTCGTAGCTGACCAGTTCATCTGCCGTGCGCTCGGCCACCTTGCCGCGCCGGCCGGTGGTGCGCTTGAGGGTCGGGTCGTGGATCACCATCAGCTCGTTGTCAGCCGACAGGTGCAGGTCGAGTTCGCAACGGTTCACGCCGTGCGACAGGCACTGGCGGAAACTGTTCAGGGTGTTCTCGGGCGCTTCGCCCTTGGCGCCGCGGTGGCCGTAGATAAGGGTCACGTTCGTTCCTTCAAATCAGAGAGTTGGGGCTCAGGAGGCGGGGTCGTTCTGTTCCAGTGCCTGGCGCCGCTGCTGTTGCTGGCGCTGCAGGATGTAGCGGGCCAGCAGTTGGCGCTGGGCGTCGGTCATGTCGATGAATTCCGTGCCGACCTCGTAGTCACCGTCGGGGCGCAGGTCGCAGTGGGTGACCCGGCCGCGCAGCAGCAAGCCGTGGGCGCGGGGCATCAGTACCATCTTCACTTTTACCCGGGTGCCCGGGGCGATTTTCTGTGGCTGGGCGAACTCGATGCCGCCCTCGGAGATGATCACCGGTTGTGGCTGGCCGATCTCGCCAATCAATGTTTGCGCGACCACCGCGCTGAGCAGGTCGAGGCGTTTGTTCTGGGCGCGCAGGAACGCGGCCAGGGTACGGTCCTTCTCGCTCAGCTGGCGCAGCAGGTGCTGCGACTCGAAGTCGGACAGGTGCAGTTCGCTGAGCAGGTTGAACAGCGGCGAATCATCTTGCAACAGTTCTGTTTCAAGGGCTTCGGCCGCGCTCAGGGGGCTGATTTGAAGTGCGATCCGATCTTCGATGCGGTAGTATTCGCGGCGATCTTCTTCGTCTAATGTCGTCATGGCGAACCCAAGGTTACGGCGGTTGTCCGAGTGTAAAGCCGCCGTAGGCGCCTCGCCACAAGGACGTTCCCTTTCATCCGAACAAGCCCCGACATGTTCAGACCTCTTTTCGTATTCATTGGTACGCGCTACACCCGTGCCAAGCGTCGCAATCACTTCGTCTCGTTCATTTCGCTCACCTCGATGATCGGCCTCGCCCTGGGCGTGGTGGTGATGATCGTGGTGCTCTCGGTGATGAACGGTTTCGACCACGAGATGCGTACCCGCGTGCTGGGGATGATCCCTCATGCCACCCTGGAAACCGGCCAGCCCATCGATGACTGGCAGGCTCTTGCCTCTAAAGTAAAGCAGAATCCGCAGGTGCTGGCGGTCGCGCCGTTCACCCAGATGCAGGGTTTGCTGACGCACGAGGGCAAGGTGCAGAAGGTGCTGCTCAACGGCGTCGACCCGGCCCGCGAACGCGAGGTGTCGATCATCGACAAGTTCGTGCTCGACGGCAGCCTCGACAAGCTGGCGCCGGGCGAGTGGGGCATCATGATCGGCGACAAGGCCGCGCAGAAGCTGGGCGTGGGCATCGGCGACAAGCTGACCTTCGTCGCCCCCGAGGTGAGTGTCACCCCGGCCGGCATGTTCCCGCGCATGAAGCGCTTCACCGTGGTCGGCACCTTCCACGTTGGCGCTGGCGAGATCGACGGCTATCTCGGGTTGACCAACCTCTCCGACCTGTCGCGACTGCACCGCTGGAAAGCCGATCAGGTCCAGGGCCTGCGCCTGAAGTTCGACGACCTGTTCCAGGCGCCGCGCGCGGCCTGGGATATCGCCCAGCAGCTGGGCGAGCAGCAGTTCTACCCGCGTGACTGGACCCGTACCCACGGCAACCTGTACCAGGCGATTCGCATGGAGAAATCCATGATCGGGCTGCTGTTGCTGCTGATCGTGGCGGTGGCGGCGTTCAACATCATTTCCACCCTGGTGATGGTGGTCAACGACAAGCGCGGCGACATCGCCATCCTCCGCACCCTGGGCGCGACGCCCGCGCAGATCATGGCCATCTTCATGGTCCAGGGCACGGTGATCGGCGTGGTCGGCACCCTGATCGGCGCGGTACTGGGCATTCTCGGCGCGCTCAACGTGAGCGCGGTGATCGCCGGCATCGAGACGCTGATCGGGCACAAGTTCCTCAACGCCGACGTGTATTTCATCGATTACCTGCCCTCGCAGCTCCAGGCCCAGGACGTGTGGATGGTCTGCGGCGCGGCGCTGGTCCTGAGTTTCTTCGCCACCCTGTACCCGGCCTGGCGCGCCTCGCGCACCCAGCCTGCAGAGGCGCTACGTTATGAGTGAGTCGCGCATGAGTGATAAAGCCGTGTTGAGTTGCCGCAACCTGGGCAAGAGTTACGAAGAGGGCCCGGAGTCGGTGCAGGTGCTGTCCGGCTTGAACCTGGAGCTGCAGCCGGGTGAGCGGGTGGCCATCGTCGGCAGCTCCGGCTCGGGCAAGAGTACCTTGCTCAACCTGCTGGGTGGCCTGGATACGCCGACCCAAGGCAGCGTCTGGCTGGCCGGCGAAGAGTTGTCGGCGCTGGGCGAGCGGGCGCGTGGGCTGCTGCGCAACCGCGCGCTGGGCTTCGTCTACCAGTTCCACCACCTGTTGCCGGAGTTCACCGCCCTGGAGAACGCCTGCATGCCCCTGCTGATCGGCAAGACGCCTATTCCAGAGGCCCGCGAGCGCGCCGAGGCGCTGCTCAAGCGGGTCGGCCTGGGGCACCGCCTGAATCACAAGCCGGCCGAGCTGTCCGGTGGTGAACGTCAGCGTGTGGCCATCGCCCGCGCCCTGGTCAACCGCCCGGGCCTGGTGATGCTCGACGAGCCCACCGGCAACCTCGACCACCACACCGCCCAAGGCATCCAGGAACTGATGCAGGAGCTGTCCAGCCACTCGCAGACCGCGTTCCTGGTAGTGACCCACGACCTCAACCTGGCGCGCCAGATGGACCGTGTGCTGCGCCTGGAAGACGGGCACCTGGTGGCGATCTGAGTCGCTTGCGCGGGGCGCCGTGAAGCGCGCCCCGGTTCACTTTCTTCTTAGGTGTTGCCGTACATGTTCAGACCCTTGCCCTTGTTCATCGGTGCTCGCTACACCCGTGCCAAGCGCCGCAACCACTTCATCTCGTTCATCTCGATGACCTCGATGATCGGCCTGTCGCTTGGCGTGCTGGCGATGATCGTGGTGCTGTCGGTGATGAACGGCTTCCAGCGTGAGATGAGCTCGCGCGTGCTGGGCCTGGTGCCCCATGCCAGCATCCTCGGCGAGCAGCCGCTGGACGACTGGCGCAAGGTGGCCAGCGCCGCCGAGGGTAGCCCGGCGGTGCTGGCCGCAGCGCCGCTCACCGAACTGGAAGGCATGCTGTCGTACAAAGGTGCCATGCAGCCGATTCAGGTGGCCGGTATCGACCCGGCTGAAGAGGGCAAGGTTTCGATCGTCACCCAGCATATCGTCCAGGGTAGCCTGCAGGACCTGGTGCCTGGCGAGTACGGCGTGGTCATCGGTGAGCTGACGGCCCGGCGCTTCCGGCTGAACACCGGCGACAAGCTGACCCTGATCGTCCCCGAGATCAGCAAGGAACCAGGCGGCATCACCCCACGCATGCAGCGTTTGACTGTGGTCGGCATCTTCAAGGTCGGCGCCGAACTGGATGGCTCCCAGGCCTACATTCATGTCGCCGATGCCGGCGAGATGCAGCGCTGGGCGCCGGGCCAGGTGCAGGGCGTGCGCCTGAAGCTGCAAGACCTGTATGCCGCGCCGCAGGTGTCGAAGGCCATCGCCGCCGGCCTGGGCGAGGGCTACCGCGCCGATGATTGGTCGCACACCCAGGGCAGCCTGTTCAGCGCCATGAAGATGGAAAAGACCATGATCGGCCTGCTGCTGATGATGATCATCGCGGTGGCGGCGTTCAACATCATCGCCACCCTGGTGATGGTGGTGAACGACAAGGGCGCGGACATCGCCATCCTGCGTACCATCGGTGCCACGCCAGCGCAGATCATGGGCACGTTCATGGTCCAGGGCAGCCTGATCGGTATTGTCGGCACGCTGATCGGTGGTGTGCTGGGCGTGATTGCGGCGTTCAACGTGAGCGCCATCGTCGGCTGGATCGAGCGGGTCAGTGGCCAGCATATCTTCACGTCCGACATCTACTTCATCAGCAGCCTGCCGTCCGAGCTGCAGTGGGGGGACGTTGCCATCATCTGCGTGGCAGGGTTGGTGATGAGCTTCCTGGCAACCATCTACCCGGCCTACCGGGCCTCGCAGATAGAACCGGCGACGGCCCTGCGTTACGAGTAACGCAACATTCGCCGGCAAAGCCGTCCCTGTAGGAGCCGGCCTTGCCGGCGATGGGCCGCAAGGCGGCCCCTTCTTCACTGCCGCTCAGGCAATTCGATCACGAACCGCGTCCAGCCGTTCCCACACTCCACCTTGATGCTGCCTCCGTGCGCCTGCACGATCGAGCGGGTGATCGCCAGCCCCAGTCCCGCATGTTCGCTGCTGCCTTTCTGGCGAGCCGGATCTGCCCGATAGAATCGGTCGAACAGCCGCTCCATGAGGTGCGGGGCAATGGCCGGCCCGGTATTGGCGACACTGACGCGCAACCCTGGCTCCAGAGTCACGTGGATCTCGCCACCGACCGGGGTAAAGCGCAATGCATTGTCCAGCAGGTTGGAAAGCGCCCGGCGCAGCATGTGCCGGTCCCCCTCGGTTCGTGCTTCGCCCTTGCGCGACAGCCGCACCTCGGCCTCCTCGGCCAAGGGCGCGTAATACTCCAGCAGCGCATCGATCTCCACGGCCAGCTCCAGCGGTTGGCGATTGGGCATCAGCAAACCGTGGTCGGCCTTGGCCAGGTAGAGCATGTCGTTGACCAGCTGGGCCATCCACTGTAGTTCTTCCAGGTTGCCATGCAGGGCCTCGCGGTACTCCTCTAGGCTGCGCGGCCGGGTGAGGGTGACCTGGGTGTGGGTGAGCAGGTTGGACAGCGGTGTGCGCAGCTCGTGGGCAATATCGGCGGAAAACGCCGACAGGCGCTGGAAGGCGTCGTCCAGGCGCTGCAGCATGGCATTGACTGTACTCGCCAGCTCCGCCAGTTCTTCGGGCATCTGTGCCACGGGCAGGCGGGTGGTCAGCGAGCGGGCGTTGACGCTGGCGGCGACCTTGCCCATCCGTCGCAACGGCTTCAGGCCCCGGCGTGCGGCCCAGGCGCCCAGCAGCGCGGTGGCCAAGGCCGACAAGCCGACGGTGAGCCAGATCAGGCGCTGCATGCCTTGAAGGAAATGCTGGTGGTGGGTGATGTCGAGGAACAGGGTGAGCTGCGGTGACGCAGGTTGGCTCTCGCTGAGCGGGACGCTCAGGCTGCGGTAGTCGACGCCGCTGGCATGCAGGGTGGCCAGGCCGGCCTGGCGCAGGTCGTCCGGCAGGCCTTCGCGGCTGTCGAACCAGCTCGTGCCATCGACGCCGCGTATGCGCAGGGCCAGGTCGGACTGATGGCTCAGTTCGTTGCTCAGCTCAGGCAGGCGTGCGTCCAGTTGTTCCGGGGTGACCACGCCGTCGAGCAGGCTGCGCATCAATGACAGGCGGCCGCTGAGCAATTGTTGGTCGAGCTCGACGAAATGGCGTTCGCTGGCGCGATTGAACAGTAGCCCGGCGCTTAGCGAAACGGTCGCGGTACAGGCGGCGAACAGCAGGGCCAGGCGGCCACCGAGGGACAGGCGGCGCATCAGTCCTGCCGCTCCTCGAGCACGTAGCCCATGCCGCGCACGGTGTGGATCAGCTTGGTGGGATGGCTGTCGTCGATCTTCAGGCGCAGGCGGCGGATGGCCACTTCGATCACATTGGTATCACTGTCGAAATTCATGTCCCACACCTGCGAGGCAATCAGCGATTTGGGCAACACTTCGCCCTGGCGGCGCAGCAGCAGTTCGAGCAGGGCGAACTCCTTGGCGGTCAGGTCGATGCGCTGGCCGCTGCGCTCGGCACGGCGGCGGATCAGGTCCAGGCGCAGGTCGGCAAGCGCTAGGTGGGTGTCCTGGCTGGCGTTGGCGCCCCGGCGCAGCAGGCTGCGCACCCGTGCCAGCAGTTCGGAGAAGGCGAAAGGCTTGACCAGATAGTCGTCGGCGCCCAGCTCGAGGCCGTGCACGCGGTCCTCGACCGCGTCGCGGGCGGTGAGGAACAGCACGGGCGTGTCCAGCCCGGCCTGGCGCACGCTCTGGAGAATCTGCCAGCCGTTGCGCCCCGGCAGCATCACGTCGAGGATCAACAGGTCGTGGTCACCGGTCAGCGCCAGGTGCTGGCCGGTGTCGCCGTCGGTGGCCAGCTCCGTGGCGAAACCGGCCTCGCTCAGGCCCTGGCACAGGTATTGGCCGGTCTTGGCCTGGTCTTCGACGATCAGTAATTTCATGGGTGTTCACAGTTCTGAAGGTTCACGCGGGCCTTGTAGGAGCGGATTCATCCGCGAAAACGTTGGGGCATTCACAGCGATATTCGCGGGTGAACCCGCTCCCACAAGGGCGGTGCCTGAAATCATACGTGACGATCCGCCGCCTCGCCCAAGCTGACAAAGTTGTAATCTCCCTGTCAGCCAGCTGCCAGCCAGCCTTTTCGAGAATGGCCACATTCTCCCCGCCCCCCTTCGGAGCCACTCATGAAACACCTGTTTGTCGCCGCCGCACTCGCGCTGCTCAGCCTGCCCACCTTCGCTGACGAATCGAAGAACTTCGCCTTCGGTGAGCCGGCCCCGGCGGCCAAGGCCAGCCGTACCGTCGAGGTGGTGCTCAGGGATATCGCCTTCGAGCCCAAGAGCCTCAAGGTCAAGGCCGGCGAGACCGTGCGCTTCGTGCTGATCAACGAAGGCAAGCTGCCCCACGAGTTCAACCTGGGTGACAAGGCCATGCATGTCGAGCACCAGAAAGAGATGGTGGCCATGCAGGGCAAGCTGTTCACCGCCGGCATGAACCATGAGGGCATGGACCATGGGCAGATGGATCACGGTCAGATGGACATGGGTGGGCATGCTCATGGGGCAGGCAACACCGTGTTGGTCCAGCCCGGCCAGCGTGCCGAGCTGACCTGGACCTTCCGCAAGTCCGCGCCCATCGAGTTTGCCTGCAACGTGCCGGGGCACTACCAGGCCGGCATGGTCGGGCCGCTGACCATCGAGTAACAAGCGCCCCAAGGCGGGGTGCAAAACCGGTAGACTAGGGGCAATTTCAAACCCTCAGGTCAGTTTCCATGCATCCCGCCGCCGAACACTCTCCGCTGGGCAAGTCCAGCGAATACATCGCCACCTACACGCCCTCGCTGCTGTTCCCGATTCCACGCCTGGCCAAGTGGGCCGAGCTGGGCGTCAGCGGTGACGCCTTGCCCTGGCAGGGCGTGGATTACTGGAACTGCTTCGAGCTGTCCTGGTTGCTGCCGTCGGGCAAGCCGGTGGTGGCTATTGGTGAATTCGCCATCCCGTGCGATTCGCCGAACATCATCGAGTCCAAGTCGTTCAAGCTGTACCTCAATTCGCTGAACCAGACGAAGTTCGAGTCGGTGGCGCAGTTGCAGGCGTGCCTGGCGAAGGATCTTTCCGCCGCGGCGGGCAAAGTGGTGGCGGTCAAGGTCAGTACCCTGGCCGACGTCGAGGCCCAAGGGGTCACCACGCTGCCGGGCCAGTGCATCGATGCGCTGGACGTGACCATCGACAACTATGAGCAGCCGCAACCCGAGCTTCTGCGTTGTTCGACAGAGCGCGTGGTGGAAGAGACGGTGCACAGCCATCTGCTGAAATCTAATTGCCCGGTTACCGGCCAGCCGGACTGGGGTAGCGTGGTGGTCGAGTACAAGGGGCGTGCGCTGGACCATGCCAGCCTTTTGACTTATCTGATCAGTTTCCGTCAGCACGCTGATTTCCACGAGCAGTGCGTCGAGCGTATCTACCTGGACCTGAAAAAGCTGCTGCAGCCGGAATACCTCACGGTATATGCGCGCTATGTGCGGCGTGGCGGGTTGGACATCAACCCCTATCGCAGCACCCGGGCGATCAGCCCTGAGAACCTGCGCCTGGTTCGTCAGTAAGACATAAGACAATTGGGGCCGCGTAGCGGCCCATCGCCGGCAAAGCCGGCTCCTACAGGGGGCGGCGCTTGCTGGCGATGGGCTGCAACGCAGCCCCAATCGTGTTAAGAGGGCTCAGATACCCATGCTGTGCAGCGAATTGACAATGCTGCGCAGGGTGGCGGTCAGGTCGGGGTGTTCGGCCTCGAAGCGTTCGATGGCCAGGTTCACGCCATCGACAATGTCATTGTCTTGGGTGGCCTCCTCGAGCTTGATCTGGGCTTCGATCTGCTGCATCAGTTCGTGCAGGTGGTCGCGCTCTTCCAGCGAGAGCGGTGGATTGCGGTCCAGTTGCTCGCGCAGGCTATCGAGTTGCTCTTGCAGTTCGCGGGCGGGCATGGGTCATACTCCATCAATGGCTTGGCAAGGCATGGACCTCGATGAAGCGCCAAAGGTTCTTGCCTGTCTCCTAGCGTAATCCACCTGTCGACGCTTTGCATGACCCTCATCAACCATGATGTATCAGGGTTTCTCGCCCTTTTGCCGGCGCTGGGCGATATCGGCCAGGCAGGTGTCGAGCGCCTCGAGGTGGTCGATCACCGAATGCACACCCATGCCGAACAGTTCGAGGGTCGCCTTGCCTCGGGTCAGATCCTGTTCTTGTCGTGTCATGCTCTGCCATTGGCTGGAGGTCTGGTCGCACGAGGGGCTGCAGGCTGCCAGGCCGACTGTCCACAGCCCAGCATTGAGCGCCGATTGCAGTAGCAGGGGTTCGCCGCTGACCAATACGCAACCTTCCAGCCGCTGGCTTTCGAGGGTCATGAGTGCTTGCCAGCAAGCGTTGGGTGCCGGCCACTTGCAGCCGTTGACCACATGGCCGGGCAACCAGTCGGGGAGGACGCGGGTGAGCTGCCGGCCTTGAGCGGCATCGAGCTCGTCGAGCCAGATGCAGGGTACTTGCTGCTTGCGCAGGCGCTCGAGGGAGTCCAGGGCGCCGGGAGCGGGCAGGTGCTTGCCATCCACAGTCTGGACCAGGCAGCCGCGCAATCCGAACAGCACGGCCGTGAAAGCGAGGGCATCTTGCATGGCAACTTCCCTGAAATACCTCGCAGGCTAGCCCGCCTTTATGACCACTCTATGACCGTGGCACATGTTCACAAAATCTTGACAGAGATATGTAAGACTATCCCTAAGCCAGCAAGCCATTATACTGGCGCCTAATTCAGCAGCGCGCCAAAGGCCGTTGCCGCCGTGAAATCCGATGGAGAAACATCTATGCGTAGGATCGGTGCCGGAGTGATCGAACGAATCACCCAGGCCTGTGTCTGCGCCAGCCTGTTGCTGGCGCCTGTGGCGGCTACTCAGGCGGCCACAGAAGAAGACCCTTGGGAGGCGGTCAACCGACCGATCTTCAAGTTCAACGATGTGTTGGACACCTATGCCCTCAAGCCGCTGGCCCAGGGCTACCAGGCTGTCACCCCGCAGTTCCTCGAAGATGGCATCCACAACATCTTCCGCAACCTGGGGGATGTCACCAACCTGGCCAACAACGTGCTGCAGCTCAAGCCGCACGCCGCTGGCGTGGACACCGCGCGCCTGATCGTCAACACCACCTTCGGCCTGGGCGGTTTCTTCGACGTCGGCACCAAGATGGGCCTGCAGCGCAATGACGAGGACTTCGGTCAGACTCTCGGCTACTGGGGCGTGCCCAGCGGCCCGTACGTGGTCATCCCACTGCTTGGCCCCAGCACCGTACGTGACGGCCTGGCCAAGTACCCGGACACCTACACCGAACCCTATCGTTATATCGACCACGTGCCCACGCGCAATTCGATCTTCGCCCTGGACGTGATCGACACCCGCGCCAGCCTGCTGCAGGCTGAAAAGCTGATCCAGGGTGACAAGTACATCTTCCTGCGCAACGCCTACCTGCAGAACCGCGAGTTCAAGGTCAAGGATGGCGCAGTCGAAGACGACTTCTGATTCGGCTGGATGTGAAAAAGGCGACCTTCGGGTCGCCTTTTTTCATCCTGTAACACAGTCGGGCTCAGTGCATGGCCAGGATGCGCAAGCCGAGCTTCTGCTCGCCACCGGACTGGTCGGCGATCCACACCACCTCGGTACTGGCGTGCAGGCCCTTGAGTGCAGGGTGGTCGGAATCGATGCGTACCTCGAGCTGATCGCCCACCTGGAACCGTTGCGGTGCCTGCACCTGCATGCCGCTGCTGGACAGGTCGAGGCAAACGGCGGCGATCACCTGGCCGGCATGCAGCAGGCTGACCTCGGTGTCGATGCGCATGCGGATGAAATCGCGTTTTTCGCTGTAGTTCACGGGGGGCTGGGACATGGCTGCTTCCTTTCATCGGGTCGCACGGGTCGGCTTTCTTATAACGCCAGGTGATTTGCCCTGTAAAGTGCAGGGAAGTCTACCTTCCCACGCTTGAAACGCCAGGCGGATGGGAGTACCGTCAGCGCCTTACAGGGCACCTCTGCTATTTGCCGGACCAGTCTTCTTGTCCTACAACTCAAATAGAGAGTGGCTAGAGAGCATTCCAGTAGCGTCTGACGGGGTATCCGCAGCCGTTACGCCAACCCAAATCTGGCGCCGTTCGCCCACATGCAGAAAACCAGTGCAACGCTGCTGATCATCGATGACGACGACGTGGTCCGTGCCAGCCTCGCCGCCTATCTGGAAGACAGCGGTTTCAGCGTCCTCCAGGCCGCCAACGGTCAGCAGGGCCTCCAGGTCTTCGAAGAACACCAGCCCGACCTCGTGATCTGCGATCTGCGCATGCCGCAGATGGGCGGCCTCGAACTGATCCGCCGGGTCAGCGAGCGCGCGCCGCAGTTGCCGGTGATCGTGGTGTCCGGCGCCGGTGTCATGAGCGATGCGGTCGAAGCCTTGCGCCTGGGCGCCGCCGACTACCTGATCAAGCCCCTGGAAGACTTGGCCGTACTGGAGCATTCGGTGCGTCGTGCACTCGACCGTTCGCGCCTGGTGCTTGAGAACCAGCGCTATCGCGACAAGCTCGAAGCAGCCAACCGCGAGCTTGAGGCCAGCCTGCACCTGTTGCAGGAAGACCAGAACGCCGGGCGCCAGGTGCAGATGAACATGCTCCCGGAGAGCCCCTGGCAGGCCGGTGGGTACGCGTTCGAACACCAGATCATCCCGTCGTTGTACCTGTCGGGTGACTTTGCCGATTACTTCCGCGTGGACGAGCGGCGCATCGCCTTCTATCTGGCGGACGTGTCCGGCCACGGCGCATCCTCGGCGTTTGTCACGGTACTGCTCAAGTTCATGACCACGCGCCTGCTGTTCGAAATCAAACGCAGCGGCAAGATGCGCGAATTCAAGCCTTCGCAGGTGCTCAGCCACATCAACCGCGGGCTGATCAACTGCAAGCTGGGCAAGCATGTGACCATGGTCGGTGGCGTCATCGACGAGGACGCCGGCCTGCTCACCTACAGCGTGGGCGGCCACTTGCCGCTGCCGGTGCTGTACACCCCAGGCCAGGCCCGCTATCTGGAGGGCCGTGGCCTGCCGGTGGGGCTGTTCGACGAGGCCAGCTACCAGGACCAGGTGCTGGAGTTGCCACCGCAGTTCAGCCTCACCCTGATGTCCGATGGCATTCTGGACCTTTTGCCGGGGGACACACTCAAAGATAAGGAAGCGTCCTTGCCGGAGATCGTCAAGGATGCAGGGGGCAGCCTGGAAGGGCTGCGCCAACGTTTCGAATTGGCTACGCTTGGGGAGATGCCGGATGATATCGCCCTATTGGTGTTGAGCAGGAACCTTGAATGAGTACCGGTAGAATCCAGTTCGCCGAACAGAGCGGGACCTTCGTTCTGAAATTTGTCGGTGAAGTGCGCCTGACCCTGTGTTCGGCGCTGGATGCGACGATCGAGAAGATTTTCACCGCGCTGAACTTCTCGGCCATCGTCATCGACCTGACAGAGACCGAAAGCATCGATAGCACCACGCTGGGCCTGCTGGCCAAGCTGTCGATCCTGTCCCGGCAGAAAGTCGGCCTGCTGCCGACCGTGGTCACCACCAACCCGGACATCTCCCGGTTGCTGCAGTCGATGGGCTTCGACCAGGTGTTCAACATCGTCGACCGCCCGATACCCTGCCCGGAGTGCCTGACCGACCTGCCGTCGCAAGATCAGGACGAGAACGTGGTGCGCTCCAAGGTGCTGGAGGCGCACAAGATCCTGATGGGGCTGAACGACTCCAACCGCGAAGCCTTCCATGACCTGGTGAGTGCGCTAGAGCGTTCCTGACCCTTGCTATTTGCGGGTGTTACACCGCTTCGCAGGCCGATGAAAGCCCTGTAGGAGCGGGTTTACCCGCGATTGGGCCCGGAAAGCCACCGTAAGCCCTAGCCGCCAACACCCATTCGCCGAGCAAACTCGGTTGTCTCACGCCCATCGGCGTTCAGCTGATACACCCGTTCCGGCCGCCCCTCGCCGTCGAAGAACACCCACCCCAACCCCGCACTGTTCCACAGTCGCTCACCCGCCTTGCTATGGCTGGGCGTGCGCGGCACCACTTCCATCTGCCGGCGCTGGGTGAACCAGTTGAGCGGCGAGCGCGGCGAATACAGCCAACGGTTGAGCCGGTCCAGCACATCCAGCAGGCGCCGGGGAAACTCGTTCTTGATCCCGCTGCTGGTCACCTGCCACAGGTGCGGGCTGCGCTGGCGATGGCGGATCAGCACCTCATAGACAAACGAGTAATGCACGTCCCCGGAGAGGATCACGTAATGCCCCGGCGTGCGCGAGTGGCGGAAAATATTGAGGATCACCTGCGCTGCGCCGCGATGGGCCATCCAGTTCTCGGCATCCACCAGCAGCGGGTAGCCCAGCGCGCTGAACACCCGTTGCACGGTCTCGATCAGCTTGACCCCGAAGATCGGCGCAGGTGACACGATGATCGCCGAAGGGTGGTCCAGCAGCGCCTGTTGCAGTTCGCACAGGGCCTCCCAGTCGAGCAGGCCGGAGGGCTTCTGCAGGCTGTTTTCGCTGCGCCAGCGCCGGGTACGCGTGTCCAGTACCAGCAGTGGCGGCTCCGTGGGCAACGCGTACTGCCAGCCCTGGAAACGCAGCAGTTCGCCGATCAGTTCGTCCCGCGCCTTGCCCAACTGCCGGCAACGCCCGACCAGCGCCGCGCAGCCATCCGGGTCGTTGCCCCAGCCCTGGCACAGCAGGTAGCCCAGCAGGGCGTTGCCGATGATGCGCCGGGAGAACGGGTGGCCGTAGGCGGTCTGCTCCCATTGCGCCGAGAGGTTCCAGTCGTCGGTGATGTCGTGGTCGTCGAAGATCATCAGGCAGGGTAGGTGGGCCATTACCCGCGCCACCTGTCCGAGCCCTCCACGGAAAGCCTCAATCAGCGGCAGTTCGTGGCAATAGCGGGCCTGGCGTTTGTCTGTCAGGCCGGGCGGCATGTCCAAATGCACCAACGCCCAAGGTACGGGCGACCAGACCAGCAGATACATGGCCATGACTTCGGCGAAGGTCACCAGGTGGTTGTCGGCGTTGCTGGAGGAGAAGATCGGCTTGCGCTTGCCGCCGAAGAAGCGCTCACGCAGGGTTTCGTTGCTTTCCTGGGCCGGTAGCAGGTCGGCACGGTGGTAGTAGCAGGCCGGGTGGCGGTAGAGCGCGGCGCCACTGTCTACCAAGGCGCCATCCAGCGTCTCGTCGAACAGGCCCAGGCACTCGATCAGTTCGTGGATGGCGCGCAGCATGGGGCCGGCAACGTCATCGGCATAGACCTGGTCGCCGGTCATCAGCAGCATAGCCGGGCGCTCTTCCGGTCGCGGTCCCGCCAAAAGCAGGCGGTCGGCGCAGAGCAGGCCGTCAGCGGCCGGGTGATGGGGTTTGCGGCAGGACCCGTGGAGCAGTTGGTCGAGGCGGTCGCGCAGCACGAAGCTGGGGCGGCTGGCGCCGGGGTAGAGCAGGTGCGCTGCCCAGTCGGCGATACCTTGGCCGTTGTCCAGGCACAGGTCGTATTCGAGGGTCGTATTGCTGGGCAGTGGTTTGTCGAAGTGAATGTCCAGCAGGTGGATGAAGGCGTGCGTGCCGACTGGGATCACTTCAACGCCTACATTGGCGATGATGCCCTCATGTTCGAGGATGAACTCTGGGCGCAATGGTTGCGAGCCGACCAGCCAGATGGCCAGGCGCTGGGGTTCCAGGCGGCGAAGTACGGGGCCGGCGAGGACAAGGGGGAGGGTGGCACTGAGAGTCATCTAAGGCTCGGCTTTATTGGGTGTGGCGGCATCGGCCACCCCAACGGAAAACGGGCGGGAAATGCTCTGCATTTACCGCCCGTCGATCAACCCGAATATGTATCAGGCTTTGTCGGCCATCAAGGCTTCGAGTTTCTCCTGGTCCCGGGCGAACTGGCGAATACCCTCGGCCAGCTTCTCGGTGGCCATGGCGTCCTCGTTCATCGCCCAGCGGAACTGGCTTTCGTTCAGTTGCTGCTTCGCTTCGCCGGCATTGCCCGGCTTGAGGATGCGTGGCAATTCGCCCTGGTCATCGGACAGCTGCACCAGCAGCTCGGGGCTGATGGTCAGGCGGTCGCAGCCGGCCAGTTGCTCGATCTGGCCGATGTTGCGGAAGCTCGCGCCCATGACCACGGTGTTGTAGCCGTTGGCCTTGTAGTAGTCGTAGATGCGCGTGACTGACTGCACGCCCGGATCCTCGGCGCCGATGTATTCCTTGCCGGTGCTCTTCTTGTACCAGTCGTAGATACGCCCCACGAACGGCGAGATCAGGAACACCCCGGCGTCGGCGCAGGCCTGGGCCTGGGCGAAGGAGAACAGCAGGGTGAGGTTGGTCTGGATGCCTTCCTTCTCCAGCTTCTCGGCGGCGCGGATGCCTTCCCAGGTGGAGGCCAGCTTGATCAGCACGCGGTCGCGCTTGATCCCGGCGGCTTCGTACAGCTCGATCAGCTGGTGGGCCTTCTTCAGTAGCGCCGGCTCGTCGAACGACAGGCGCGCATCCACTTCGGTGGAAATCCGGCCTGGAATGACCTTGAGGATACCCGCGCCCACCGAGACCGCGAACTTGTCACAGGCCAGGTCGACATTGCCTTTGGTGTCGGCCTTGACCTGCTCGAGCAGGTCGGCGTAGCCCGGGATGGCGGCGGCCTTGAGCAGCAGCGACGGGTTGGTGGTGGCGTCGACCGGCTTGAGGCGGGTGATGGCGTCCAGGTCGCCGGTGTCGGCGACCACGGTGGTGAACTGCTTGAGTTGTTCCAGCTTGGAGGTCATGGGCGTGCTCTGTCCTGTGCAATGACTCGACATTACCCGAGCCCCGGCGGCCCGGCAACGGGCCTGATGCGTGTGGGGCTGCGTGGAAGGTGAGGGTTCGAGTCGAATGCGCGGTAGAGGTTCCCGGCGAGATCATCCCACAGGGGCCGCGCCTGCCTCAAGATCAGGACTGCACCCGTAGGAGCCGGCTTGCCGGCGAATGGGCCATTACAGCCAGCACAAGACAATTGCTCTTACAGGAAGCAGTGCAAGCCAGGGAGGCTCAGCGCCCCTGCAGCAGCTCCGCAGCCTGGTCCAGCACCGCCAACGGCGTGTCGGTCTTGTGGATGTCCGCCGACAGCAACTGACGGAAGCGCCGCGCCCCCGGGAAGCCCTGGCCGAGGCCAAGGATATGCCGGGTGATGTGATGCATCGCGCCGCCGCTTTCCATGTGCGCGACGATGTACGGGCGCAGCTTGGCCATCGCCTCGGCACGGCTGATCACTGGCTCGCTGCTGCCGAACAGCTGTTGGTCGACCTCGGCCAACAGGTAGGGGTTGTGATACGCCTCGCGCCCCAGCATCACGCCATCGAAGGTCTCCAGGTGCGTGCGGCACTCCTCGAGGGTCTTGATCCCGCCGTTGAGCACCAGTTCCAGGTCCGGGAAGTCCGCCTTCAACTGCGCCGCCACGTCATAGCGCAGCGGCGGTATCTCGCGGTTCTCCTTGGGTGACAGGCCTTCAAGAATGGCGATACGCGCATGCACGGTGAAGCTGCGGCATCCCGCATCGCGCACCTGGCCGACGAAGTCGCACAGTTCGGCGTAGCTGTCGCGGCCGTTGATGCCGATGCGGTGCTTGACCGTGACCGGAATGCTCACGGCGTCCTGCATGGCCTTGACGCAATCGGCCACCAGCGCCGGGTGGCCCATCAGGCAGGCGCCGATCATGTTGTTCTGCACCCGGTCGCTGGGGCAGCCGACGTTGAGGTTGACCTCGTCGTAGCCGGCTTCCTGCGCCAGGCGTGCGCAGGCCGCCAGGTCCGCCGGCACGCTGCCGCCCAGTTGCAGGGCCAGCGGGTGCTCGCTGTCGTCGTGGCGCAGGAAACGGTGGGCGTCGTTGTGCAGCAGGGCGCCGGTGGTGACCATTTCGGTGTAGAGCAGGGCGTGCTTGGAGAGCAGGCGCAGGAAGAAGCGACAGTGACGGTCTGTCCAGTCCATCATCGGCGCAACGCTGAAGCGGCGGGACGGCTCGGGGCGCAAGGAGGAAGCGGCTTGAGATTGCATAAGTCTGGGGCACGAACTCAGCGAAGCCAGGCGGCGAGTCCCGCTGGCAGGCGATGGAAAGGTTGATGGCCGCCAGTTTACCAAGCATGGCGGGATTCGTCCGGTCTGATTGGCGATAAGGTGCTGGCTGGTGCCAAGGGCGCTATTCCTGTCTCCCGTAGGAGCCGGCTTGCCGGCGAACAGGGCCCGACCAGGCAATTCATTCCATAACAGCCTGCTTCAACATTCGAAGCGCTACCCGGCTGGGCGCCCCGACGCCATAAATGCTCTGAAGCTAATGCAAAAAGCCCAGCACGAGGCTGGGCTTGGAACCATGGGAATGCTGAGCTTACCGATCGTTCTTGGACGAAGACCGGACCGCGTTGCTCAGGCCCTTCTGGTTATGATCCCCAGGGGTTGTCTGCGAGACGGCGGTGGATTTGGACAGGCCGCGGGTATCCTTGGAGTGGGCTACGCCTGAGGTAACGGCGCCATGGCCATTGTCATCATTGCGCAGGCTGCCGTATCGGTTGCCGCTGACGCCGTGATCGCGACTGGCCTTGCCTGCGTGATCACCACCAAAGCCGGAACGGCCACCATCGTGCCCACCCATGCCGCCGCCGTGGCCGCCACTGTTCCCACCACCATGACCGCCACCGCCACCGCCACCGCCACCGCCACCGCCTTTGGCATAGGCTGAGCCAATGGGTGAGACATCCGCAGGCAACAACGCAGTAGCGCCAAGCGCCAATGTACAAGCGAAGATGGCCACCAGTTTATGTTTCATGGTTTTGTACGCCTCCGAGGGGCGAGGGGTTGGGGTGCTGATCAGACCTGGGGCCGTGCCCTAAGTTCTCATGGTCCGACGGAGTGCGTGCACACCACGGCAACACCTGGCATCCAGACTCATAATTGACTTCCTGTCGCGCCTGGAGAACGAGCTCTGCCCCGGCATGCTCGCTCTGACAGGCGCTGCAACGCCTTCTTCAAACGCTCGAGAGGGCGGCCCTTTAATGCTTCATCCCCAACTCCGCATCATCCATCAGCGCCTTGGCCAGCGCGCTCAGGTAATACGACGCCCAGATCAGCTGAGGCTTGTCTTCCATGATCCCGGTAATGGTCAGGTCGCACACGCAGCCCATCAACTCCGAGGCCTGTTCCCGTGCGTGCTGGCAAGGGATGCCGGGTTCGATGCAGAACAGCGGGTCGGTATGCTTTTCACCCTGGTAGAACTTGGTCTTGCCCACGGTGGTGTGGGGCGTGGTGTCGTCTGTGCTCATGGCTCAATCTCCCTGAAAGGCTTGGTGCCTGGCCTGGCCCATTCGCCGGCAAGCCGGCTCCTACAGGCGATTCGCGCCCCAGGTAGGAGCCGGCTTGCCGGCGAACAGGGCCCTCCAGGCAACTCACGACATACCGGCTCAATGCAACGGCCGAGGCTCCACCTGCGGCATCTGCACCTGAATCAACGCCGACTCGAGCAGCACCCGCAGCGCCTCCATTTCATGCATCGCGGCCATGACCAGAATCGACACGGGCGACTTGGGATGCAGTAGAACAGCCTGATGCGCCACGGTCTGCGCGCACAGGGCGTACTCGGTGGCCTGGATGATGGTGTCTTCGAGGGAGTGGTGGTTGTGGGGTGGATCGGGAACAATCTTTAGCATGGTGATTTACCGTTGACGGTGCCACCACCAGCCTGCTGTCAAACAGAAGGGTGGCAGCTGTACGTGGGTTGACAGACCGGCGGTAAATCACACAAAAGTTCCGGCGCACGCAAGCGTGCCCACACGTACAGCCACCATTAAACGGAGACTGCCAGCGTGATTGTACCGTCACAGCCTGTCAAAGCTGTGTCGTTGATGTGCAACGACAGGCCGAGACTAGAGCCCCGCCAGGGCGACCGCAACGGAAAAAAGGCCGCAGAAGTATGTTTGGGAAATGGACTACAAGGAAGTGGTTAAGTCTGATTTTCGTCAGAGGCAAGTGAGCATCTTTGAAGGAAGTCAACGATATTTCAGAGCGCAGTGTCGCCTAAACAGCCGGTGGCCACTGCTAATCTGCGCGGGCGGCCCAATTTGACGCCGAAACCATTGCCACCTTGGATGACGGTGGCGTGCGAGCGTTCACCGGCAGCAGAGATGTAGAGGATGGAGCCGTAAGCGCCCAATTTGGTCGAGCGCATGCTCGGTGAATTATCGCCATCACCGATTAAGGTGATTGAGGACTGATCGCGCTGAACGCCTGTCAGGCGTACGTCCATGCAGTAACTAGAGTGAGCTGGGTTTGGTTCGTGATAGTGGTGTCTTGTACGATGAGCCGCCTCAAGGGCATCACCTTGAGCTTAGGGATAACCAGAAAAAGGTAGGGAATGTGAAGAAGCTTCAACGTCCTGTTTTTGGGGGCGCTGCCGTCCTCTTGGCAGCATCGATTTTAGTCGGTTGCAATGACAAGGGCTACAAGGTCACCGGCGACAACAAAAAAGAGATTGGTCAATACCAGGAGCAACGCGGGGACGCGATTGCCTATCTCCTGAAAACGACAGTCTATGTCGGTGAAATTCGAGTCCTCTCTGCTCTACCGGTAGGGCCGGAGTTGGTTGCCCAGAGTAAAAAGATGCTGGCTCTCAAATCTGAAGCGGACGCGTTCGGTATCCTGTCTCCGCTGTCCCAGTGTCGTGGTGCAGGATACAAAGCTCAAGAGTACTGGTTGACAGTGGCAGGAACTATCCGAACGCAAAAACCAGAAGACGTGTTGAATGCCTACGTGAAGGAAGCGCAGGGATGTCAGGAGCAGATTGACAAGGGGCCGGCTGCAATCACCTACATCGAAACCGCCCTCGACAAGAACCCACCTGTTGACGGCTGTCTGAGAGTGGTTTCTCTGGGTGAGGAAGAGAAAGTACACACTTGGAGCTGCCCTGCTGAGCTGCTTTCGCAGCAGTAGGCACTTCGCGGCAAGTCAGAACTTTTGCAGTGCTGGCTTGGAGCCAATCTACGGTCCAGAATGTCTTTGCCGGGATATCTCCTTCATTCAAGAGCCATCTTTGTTGAATCGCTTACCATGGTTTGGCAGGTCCCATCCGAGCATTCTGTGTAGTGGTTAGTGAACGCCATTCAATGACGGACTTCACGCTCAGCCGGTAGCAGGCAGCGAGCTTTCGATTCGATTCTTTCGACGCTTGGAGCTCGGCTCGGATTCGCGGCGTCGTGTAGGCTGAGTCATGAATACGTCCTTCCAAAATGCATCCTCCTCATGAGGAGTTGAGGATGCACCATGACCCTCTGGGACTGAACACCCACCATACTCATGTGTTGGCAAACAGAGGTAGCGCTGGCGGCATAGCATAGCCTATGCGCCAGCGAATTTTGCGCTCAGTCTCGGCAGACGTTCTTATGAGTTCCAGCTTAGCGAATCAGCAAGCGCTTCTAAGGAGGCGGTGAGATCTGAATGGTCTCCGATTAAATCCTCATAGTCATATTCGAGCACACGGAGATTCATGGTGCTTTCCAAAATTTCTTTGAAGCCTGTGCTTATGGAACCTTTTGCTGAGATAAAATAGTGCTCGCGCGCAAAGCCTGCACTAAATTTGGCGTCTTCAAGTAATAGTCGAATGTCTGGGTCGTCTGTACCGCACCCTATAAATAGGAATGTATGGGTGAGTATCAATGATTTTAGGATGTCGTAGAACCAGCTGTGCTTTACCCGTGCTTCGGCATAATCTCTTCTTCCGAAGATCATGTTTTCTGGAGAGTCAACGGATCCGTGAATCTTTACAATTACTCGGCGATCGCCTCGTATGTATCTTGCAAGGTCTAGTTCGTAGTATTGTTTGATGGTGGTCGTGCCGCGAGATTTGGCGCTTGCGTAGACGTCGTATATTTTGTCAAAGTTAGGTGTTAGGACAATGTTGCTGTCAAGTTTGTAAATTGCCTCATGAATCGGGGCTTCTGAGTATCTTGGGTCAAGATACTCCTTTTTTACAAGCTCAGCATAAGCGTCTCGCGAGCAGTGATTTCGTATTAAATCTAGTGCGGTTAGGTAGTCTTTCGTGGCTAGGAAGGGATTTACAACATCCAAGATGCCGGCGTTGGTGGCAGCATTTGTCAAGAAGCTTTCCCAAGTTTTTGGCCTTGTGTTGTTGTCTTCTCCTGTTGAGTTTCTCGAGACTCCTGAGCCCAAGAAAATAACTACGCGTCTAGATTCGATGTCTTTCAGTAGCGTTTCTGGCCAGTTGATCATTTGAAGTTCTCCGCCAATGCTAAGCGGGCCTTCACTCTGTTTGCAATTTCGGCAAACATGTATTTTGATTCGTCAACTTTTGCAAAATGAGCACCGACCACGCCATCACTCGATCCCAATGAGAAAATAGGCGCGTTAGCAGTTTGAGACATTGGCACGAGGCTGTAGAGAGACGGAAACTTTCCAAGGTCAGCTGTTTCAGGGCTCTTCAGGCCAAATGCCATCTCAAGTTCGGAAATGTCAGCAGGGAATTTTTGTATTATTTTGTCGTAAGATGCAACTGCCCGTAGCTCGCCTCGCACGCTTTTGGCTTTGTATTGCTGCATAACATATCCAAGGAATGATATCTTCCACTTGATCTCGGAGCTATCTTGCTCGTATCTATATTTATTCTTTCTTTCGAAGAAGTCTAGGCCGGCAGAAAGTTCATCGCGCCAGGTTTTTAACGAAAGGATTATATTTTCGATAGCCATCAGGCTAAAAAGGTCGGCTGACATGGGTGTTAAGAAGTGGTCGGCGGCAAGTAAGATTGATCGATTTATTGCGCCTAGCGACGGTCCCATATCTATGAATACATAATCGTAGTGTTTGGCTGATTTATTTAATAGGTGGGCGAAGGTAAAGGTGGTTTGTAGGCCTCGATCATCGCCAATAAGCGTGTCTCCCCAGTCTTTAGCTAGCAGGTCTTCCCGAAGCGCAAATCTTGGATGTCCAGGTACTAAATCGACTCCGAATCTTGGGGACTTAACTATAAGTGGTTGCTGCTCGGGGAACCCCTTGCCACGTGCAATTGGTTCGTAATACTCATAAAGATTTGGGAGTGTCTGGTCAGAATAAATATTCTGAATTTGGGCGTTTGGCAGTAGGTAAGCAGTGGCGTTGCTTTGAGGGTCGGCATCAATGATTAGTACTTTCTTTCCTTCTTGTAAGGCGAAGTGAGCGGCAAGGTTGCACAGGAGGGTTGTTTTCCCCACTCCTCCCTTGTTGTTGAAAAAAGCGATACTTTTCATTAAGGAGTTCCTTCTGGCAAACATAAGCGTTCGATCATCCTTCAAATTTCGTGATATCACAAGGCCTTCAGCTGAGATTTCTGTAAGAGGTAGTGTGTGGGAGTGTTGCAGTCGCCCGCTATGGCGTCGCATGCAGTTGAGTGCTATGAACCCTTGCTGGCTGGTGGCGTAAGGACTCGGTCTGAAGCTAGATAGTGGCATTTATAGGCGCTTTGAAATCGGCTAGCTCGGGAGCGACTTGGCCTGGCTCGAACACCTGCTGCCGTTGCTCTGTTTCAAAGGTGCCGAAGCGTCGGCTTGCGTGTGGAAGTGCCGGTAGATCGGCTGGGCTGCTTGGTTCGAAGGGTTCATTAATAATCGCCTCGATGAAATTAGCCAGTTTGAGGTGCTTCTTTTTTCGTTCGGCAGGATCAGCGTGTGGCGTTCGCTTCCCTGCTCGACGGAGAAGAGCGCATCGAATTGGCTGCGCTCAACCTTCAGGCGGAACGACGGCACATCACGCTGCGGAGTAGAGCGGTGCATGAGGGTAAAGGCTGACCTGGACCTGGAGGAGGGGCAGGGTCCGATTGTCGAGGATGTGCTTGCTCATATCGTATGCCCTCAGCTTTTGGGCTGAAGAAGGGGCCGTGCGGGTTTTCTGCGTGTATTTGCTGACGGCGAACTCGCACCCGGCCTCACGGGCCAGGCGGCGGATCTCAAAGGTACAGAATGGATCAGTAGCCGGGTGAGCGTGTAGGGTTGCTGTGGCGTGCAGGTATTGCCTGGCTCTGTGGTGGAAGAGTGAGACGAATGTCAAATATTGGGTGCGTTATGTCAGCTACGGGTTGAAGCATCTGCGGATGCGTGCAGATATGGACTGGGTAGTGGCTTTTGGGTAGCATGCATTGATTTTTATTGGACGTATTATCGATCGCCAGCTGAAGCTAAATTACAGGAGTTATTGTGTTGCTTGAAAAAAGGTTGGGCGCCGAGTATAGGAAGCAGCTTCGTAATGAAAGGATATCTATTTTCTTTCGCAAGATCTGGATGAGTATCTACGATAAATGCTCGTGGATGCGATTCGGGCCGACATTTCTAGCGGTTAGTGTTTTCTTGATCCTTTTTGTTGCTTTTATTTTGTGGTTGAAGATTGCCGTTAATGTTGATTTTCCATTCCTGGGGTTTGCGAATGTTACTCAGCTCGGGTACATGGGGCAAATAGGAGACTTCTTTGGTGGAGTATTGAATCCACTTCTTAGTTTTATGGCGCTGATTGCAGTTTTATTTACAATAAAAATGCAAAGCAAGGAGCTTAAGGAGGCAAAAGAAGAGACTCGTATTGCGAATCGCATTCAGGACAAGCAGACGGCTGTATTTGAGCGGCAGAATTTTGAATCTGTACTTTTTCGATTGCTAGATGTGCATGGTCGGCTGGCGGAAAGGATGCGTGCCCGTAATAAGGGGGAGGGAGATCTTTTCAAGATTGTAGTTGATGGCGTACTTGATTTGGTAAATGAAAGTGAAGCTGCGTTAAAAGTTAAGCGATCTGATTTGTTGGGGTTTGATAGTTGGGTGGAGCACAGGGCGCAGCAAGAGCGGTTGAATGCTGATGGTCTAGGTAAGTTGATTGAGTCAGTAAAAATTGTAATTGGCAATGATTGCAAGATATTGCTCTCACAATACTTTAGGAATATGTATCAAATTCTAAAGTTGATCGATAATTTTAAATTGGAAGTGCATGAGGAAGGTTCTGAGAAAGGTAAAAAGTCGAAGCGGCAGCTTCGTATGGAGTATTTTCAGCGGCGCCAATATTGTAATATTTTAAGGGCGCAGATTTCTGATGATGAATTAAAGGTGCTTTACTTTAATTGCCTTATGCGTGATGGGCATGGCTTAAAGTACTATGTTGAAAAGTATTCGCTTTTAAAGCATATGGATAAGGGTGGTTTTCTACAGGTTTCTTGGGAGTGGTCAGCCACCTATATGGAAACGGCATATTCCGATTATGAGCAGATTTCTGATTTTCAAATTAGAGAGTTTCAAAAGGCGCGAAGCTCATCGAATTTCACTCATATGTTTCCGCATCATTAGCATGTGCGGTTGGTTGTGGGTAAAACAATAAACTACCTTGTCGTGAGTGTGAGTTTATTCTGTGATATCAAAGTTCTGATATTGCGGATTAATTGGTCTGATAAATTGGCGGCCTGCATCCTCAGCCAAAATTTTGACGCAAAAAAGCGCCCAGGCCCTACATATGTGTGGCTTGGGTGCGTTTTCGTTAATGCTCCAGAACAGTCGATTGTACAGTAACAAGCAAGTATCTTCGATGAATTCTCTATCACACTACCTTTTCCATACATACCGACTTAATGCAACGTCCGAGGCTCCACCTGCGGCATCTGCACCTGAATCAACGCCGACTCAAGCAGCACCCGCAGCGCCTCCATTTCATGCATCGCAGCCATGACCAGAATCGACACGGGCGACTTGGGATGCAGTAGAACAGCCTGATGCGCCACGGTCTGCGCGCACAGGGCGTACTCGGTGGCCTGGATGATGGTGTCTTCGAGGGAGTGGTGGTTGTGGGGTGGATCGGGGACGATCTTTAGCATCTTCTTATTCCTTTGAGGGCAGCCACCTGTCTGCTGTCAAACAGAAGGGTGGCAGCTGTACGCGGGTTGACAGACCGGCGGAATAAGCAAAGTTCCGGCGCACGCGAGCGTGCCCGCACGTACAGCCGCCATCGAGGGCTAGCCGCATGCTTAATACCGTCGCGGCCTGTCAAAGCCGGTCGCTGAACACCAGCGACTCGCCGAGACTAGAGCCCTGCCTGGGCTGCCGCAACGGGAAAAAGGCGGCAGCAGTATGTTTGGGAAATGGACTACAAGAAAGCGGTTAAATCTGATTTTCGCCAGGTATAAACCGTGGTCACTTCACTTGGGGAGTCTTCTCTACGGCCTGCAAAGGTAAGATAACCAGCGGTCATTCTCGAAAAGGACATCGCCATGCTGCCAAACAAAGCCTGTGCCGTAGTGCTCTCATCCACACCGCAGCCGCGAATCCTTCTGTTCCGCCATCCCCTGGCCGGGGTGCAATTGGTGAAAGGCACCCTCGAACAGGGCGAAGCGCCGCGTGAGGCGGCTGTGCGCGAGTTGGCGGAGGAGTCGGGTATCCATGGCGCAACGATCATGGATGACTTGGGCTGCTGGGTATCCGGACACCTTGATCAGGTCTGGTCGTTCCACCTGTGTCAGGTGCATGCGGCACTGCCCGAGCAGTGGTCTCACCAGACCCTGGACGACCATGGCCATGTTTTCGATTTCTTCTGGGCACCACTCGATCAGTTGCCCTACGCGGAGTGTCATCCCGTCTTCCAGCGAGCGCTGGCCTATCTGTGCGAAGCGCTGGCGGCGAAGGGATATTGGCGGCACCAGGCACTCGCCTAGCCAGCGACCTTCAACCAAGGCCACCGCTCCCGATAGCTGTCGGCCTTGCGCCTGAACAGCACCGGCTGCGGGTTCCGGGCATTCATGCTCAGCACATCGTTCTGCAGGTCTTCGAGGCCATAGGTGCTGTACAGCTCACCCGTAACGACATCCACGCCCAGGCAAGTGGAGTTGATGAGGTAGCGGTCTATCCCCTCGGTCACCGACTTCAGCTGCGGATAGTGCGCCCCGAACTTGGCTTCATACCAGAGATGAACCCTGGCCTGGTTGCGCACTTCCACATTGACCCCAAGGTGCCGGCAAGCGTCACGCACCCGGGCGATCACCCGGTCCTCGGCCTCCCACGACAGGTCTTCATCGAAGTAGGCGATGTCGTAGTCCTTGATGCCCCATTCGGCTGCTCGACCCGAGCGGACGTTCCAGAATGTCTGGAACAGGCAGCCCGCCGTGAGCATGCAATTGGGCAGGTCCAGCTTAGGCAATAGTGCGAGTAATGCGCGATTGGTGGCGTTTTCCAGTGCGATTGCCAATACACGCTCGTGAGTCAGCGAAACCATGTCGTTCATCCTTGTCCGGTGATTTGCGCTCAGGTGTGTGGGTACCCGTGAACCGCTGAGTCGAGATGGATGTGTTTGTGCTTCTGCGGCGTGAACGGTGTATCGAGCGTAGCCAACGCCACGGAAATCCAGTCGGCGAACTCGCCCTGCGAGCGGGACCAGAACAAGGAGGAGCCGCACCGTGCGCAGAATGCGCGCAGTACCGACTCGGAAGAGGGGTATTCGGTGAGATAGTCAGCCCCTTCCAGTATCCGCAGTGCGCCGCGAGGCACGCTACCGTAAGTGGCGAACAGCGCGCCGTGGCCCTTGCGGCACTGGCTGCAATGGCAATGGCTGACCGCCTTTGGCGCGGTCTGCAATTCATAGCGTACCGCCGTGCACAGGCAGCTGCCTTGATAGATATCGCTCATTTGATGACCCCTCCCTGAAAGCCAGCCCTTTGAAGGCCCTTGGCGTTTTTGCTCAATTTGAATTCGCCGGGGCTGCTTTGCAGCCCAATCGCGACACAAGGCCGCTCCCACAGGGGATCGCATATTCCTGTGGGAGCGGCCTTGTGTCGCGAAAGGACCGCAAAGCGGTCCCGGCATGCCCTGCCTTCGAGCAATATCGGAGGCTGCTCACCAATACCGTGAAAAGCCTGTCCCTGAAATCGCCCAGCTTAACGAGCCACCCACCAACCGTCGATCCGCCACCTGCCCACGACGAATCCCGCGCCAAGGCTCATAATCCCCCCTTAATCACCATCCTGTGCAATGCCAGCTTCCCCACCCCAGGAGACTTCCCCATGCACGTTCTGCTCTGCGAGGACGACGACCTGATCGCCAGCGGCATCTGCGCCGGGCTCTCGGCCCAGGGCCTGACCGTGGACCGGGTGGCGAGCGCGTCGCAGGCGCGGCAGATGCTCCAGGCCGCGCAGTTCGACGTGATGATCCTCGACCTGGGGCTGCCCGACGAAGATGGCCTGAAACTGCTGCGCCGCCTGCGTCAGCAGGGCGAGACGTTGCCGGTGCTGGTGCTGACCGCGCGCGACGCAGTCACCGATCGGGTCGATGGCTTGCAGGCGGGGGCCGATGACTATCTGCTCAAACCCTTCGACCTGCGCGAACTGGCGGCGCGCCTGCACACCTTGCTGCGCCGGGTGGCGGGGCGGGCGGTCAATGTGATCGAGCATGGGCCGCTGTGCTACGACCCGAGCAGTTGCGTGGCCACCTTGGCTGGCGCGCCGGTAGACCTGTCGCGGCGCGAGCAGGCGTTGCTCCAGGCGTTGCTGCAGAACCCGGGGCGGGTGCTGTCCAGCGAGCAGTTGAAAGACTGCGTGTACGGTTTCAGCGACGAAGTCGAGAGCAACGCCCTCAACGTGCATATCCACCATCTACGGCGCAAGCTGGGCAACGGCATCGTCGAGACCGTGCGTGGCCTGGGCTATCGCCTGGGGCCGGCGCAGGCTCCTGAGGAGGCATCGTCGTGAGCTTGCGCGTTCGCCTGTCGCTGATCCTCGGCAGCGCCTTCATCGTAATCTGGGTGCTGGCGGCGGCGTGGATGCTGCGCGACCTGCGCCAGCAGATGATGTTCTCCCTCGACCAGCGCCTGGTGGCGTCGGCACGCATGGTGGCCGGGCTGATCGACCAGTTGCCGCAACCTTTGACGGCCAAGGGACAGGATGCGCATTTTTCTGCGGACCAGTTCAGCGTGCCGGATGGCATGGCCTGCCAGGTGAGTTCCCTGCGCGGTGAGATCCTGGCCAGCAACCACAAGCATGACGGCACGATGGACGACCAGCGCAGCGGCTTTCGCGACCAGACCATCGACGGCGCCTCCTGGCGAACCTTCACCTACAACCATGGCGATGTGCGCATCACCACCGCCGACCGTCACCAGGAACGCGAGGCGCTGAACCAGTCGATCCTGCTGGCGGCGTCGGCACCGGTGCTGATGGCGCTGCTGGGTAGCTTGGGGTTGCTGTGGATCGGCCTGGGCAAGGGCCTGGAGCCGCTCAACCGCATGCGCGACGCCTTGCGCAGGCGGCGCGCCGACAGTGTCGAGCCGTTGCAGGTGGCCGGCCTGCCCAGCGAGCTGCAACCGTTGCTCGATACGCAGAACCAGCTGTTCCTGCGCATCGCCCAGACCATCGAGCGCGAGCGTCGGCTCACCGACGATGCCGCCCACGAACTGCGCAGCCCGCTGACCGCGATCAAGACCCACCTGCAGGTGGCGCGGATGACCGACGGCGCGGTGCGCGAGCAGGCCCTGGAGCATGCCGAGCAGGGGACTGATCGGATGCACCGCACGCTGGAGCAGTTGCTGATGCTGGCGCGGGTCGAGGGCAGCCTGTCGTTCGACGATGGCGTGCAGTGCAGTGCCGAGCAGGTGGCGCTGCAGGCGATCCAGGATGCCGGTGGGGGCGACAACCGGCGCATTCTTCTGCGCTTGCCGGAGGATGCCGCCAAGGTCTACCTGGGGATGCCGGCGCCACTGGCGGTGGCGGCCTTGCGCAACCTGCTGGACAACGCCCTGCGCCATGGTGGCGATGCGGCGGTGGAGTTGGAGGTGCAGGCGTTGGATGGGCAGGTGGACTTCCTGGTGCGCGACCATGGGCCGGGGATCGCGCAGGAGGACTTGCAGCATTTGACCGAGCGTTTCTGGCGCAATGGCCAGAGTGGCGGGTGTGGGCTGGGGTTGGCGATTGTCCAGGCGATTGTCCAACGTTGCGCGGGTAGCCTGCGCTTCGACAGCCAGGCCGATGGTTTGCGGGTGAGGTTGCAGGTGCCGGCGCGTTCGGGCGCTTGAGCGGTGCTGCTTGCTCTGGCCCATTCGCCGGCAAGCCGGCTCCTACAGGTATGGGCGGGCACCAGGTGGGCAAAGGCGTCACAAATCCCACGCCAGCGGCTAAATCCTTCCCTCGCTGAAGCGTTTTCCAAGCGATGACCACCCGACACACATCCGGTTAAAGGGCGCGTGGCGGGCACTTTCGCTTGCTTGCGAGGACTTTTCCGATGTCGACCGTTTCCAGCCTTGCCCAGGCGCTGCCGGCCTCCGCGCCCCAGGCCCTGTACGAATTCGCGGACTCGCCGCTGCTGCTGCGCCAGCAGCAACAGGAGTCCAACGCCCGCAGCTACCCCCGGCGTATCCCGCTGGCACTCAAACGCGCCCGTGGCATCCATGTGGAAGACGTCGAGGGCCGTCAGTTCATCGACTGCCTGGCCGGCGCCGGCACTCTGGCCCTGGGCCACAATCACCCGGTGGTGGTCGAGGCGATCCAGCGCGTGCTGGCCGATGAGCTGCCGCTGCACACCCTCGACCTGACGACGCCGGTCAAGGACCAGTTCGTCCAGGACCTGTTCGGCCTGCTGCCCGAGGCCCTGCGCCGCGAAGCGAAGATCCAGTTCTGCGGCCCCACTGGTACCGATGCCGTGGAAGCGGCGCTCAAGCTGGTGCGCACTGCCACCGGGCGCAGCACCGTGCTGGCGTTCCAGGGCGGTTACCACGGCATGACCCAGGGCGCCCTGAGCCTGATGGGCAGCCTGGGGCCGAAGAAGCCGCTGGGCGCGTTGCTGAGCAACGGCGTGCAGTTCCTGCCTTACCCCTACGACTACCGTTGCCCGTTCGGCCTGGGTGGCGAGGCCGGCGTGCGCGCCAACCTGCATTACCTGGAGAACCTGCTGAACGACCCCGAGGCCGGCGTGGCCTTGCCGGCGGCGGTGATTGTCGAGGTGGTGCAGGGCGAGGGCGGGGTGATCCCGGCTGATATCGAGTGGCTGCGCGGACTGCGCCGGATCACCGAGCAGGCCGGCGTGGCGCTGATAGTCGACGAGATCCAGAGCGGTTTCGCCCGTACCGGGAAGATGTTTGCCTTCGAGCACGCCGGGATCGTGCCGGATGTGGTCACCTTGTCCAAGGCCATCGGTGGCAGCCTGCCGCTGGCGGTGATGGTCTACCGCGACTGGCTCGACACATGGTCGCCGGGTGCCCACGCGGGCACCTTCCGGGGTAACCAGATGGCCATGGCGGCGGGGTCGGCGGTGATGAACTACCTGGTCGAACACCGCCTCTGTGAGCATGCCGAGGCCATGGGGCTGCGTCTGCGTGGGCATCTGCAGCGCTTGCAGCGGGACTATCCGCAATTGGGTGATATCCGTGGGCGCGGGTTGATGCTGGGGGTCGAACTGGTCGACCCGGCGGGCGAGGCCGATGCGCTGGGTCATCCGCCGGCGTGCCGGACCCTGGCGCCGAAGGTGCAGCGCGAATGCCTGCGCCGTGGCTTGATTCTCGAGCTGGGCGGCCGGCATGGTGCGGTGGTGCGCTTCCTGCCGCCGTTGATCATCAGTGCCGAGCAGATCGACGATGTTGCCGGGCGGTTCGCCGAGGCCGTGGCGGCCGCAGTCGGCTGACGCCGCACACCCTTCCCTGTAGGAGCCAGCTTGCTGGCGAACCGTCACACCGCGGTTCGCCAGCAAGCTGGCTCCTACAGGAAGCGGCGCATCAATCGAATGTGCGGCCGTCGCGCCAGTAGCCCATCAATGTCAGGTTTTCCCGGGGTAGCCCGCGCTCCTTGATCAAGAAGCGGCGGATGTCCATCACCGTCGCCGACTCGCCGGCGATCCAGGCGTAGAAGTCGCCACTCTCGCCACTCGCCAGCTCCCAGAGAATGCGCTGGTCGATGTCCACATCCTCCAGTTCCACCGAAGCGTTGGCGCGGATGACGGGCAGGCTGGCCAGTTCACGCACCGCATGCTGCATGCCGTGGCCGTGCGTGCAGCGCAGCAGGTCGCGGGGCAGCCAGTGCAGGCGAGTGGCGGGGCTGTGGCGCAAGGAGAGGCAGTCCTCTTCCAGCGGCACCTCGATGAACGCCTCCACGGGCAGGTCTGCAGCATCCTGCGCCAGTTGCTCGAGGATGCCGGCGATGGCCGGCAGCGCGGTTTCGTCGCCAATCAGCAGGATGCGCTGGGCGCTGCGTGGAGGCTTCCATTCGTAACCCCCCGGATCTTCGGTATAGGCCAGGTTCGGCGCGACCATCTGCAGCCGGTCGCCGACCTTGGCCTGGGTCGCCCAGGCCGACGCCGGCCCGTTCACGCCATGCAACACGAAGTCCACGTCCACCTCGCCAGCCTCACGGCGCAGGGCGCGGATGGTGTAGGTGCGCATCGGTGGTGTGTCCTGCGGCGCCAGGTCGCGCCTTGCCTGTTGCCATTGGCCGTCCTTGGGCAGGCGTGGCGGTTGCCCGGCGGGCGTTGGGAAGAACAGCTTGATGCGCTGGTCCGCAGCCAGGGTGGTCATCTGCGCCACTTCCGGGCCGCCGAAGACGAAGCGGCACAGGGACGGGCTCAGGGGCTCGATGGCTTTCAGGTCGACATCGAAGATCCGGTAGGGGGTCGCCTTGGTGGGGCGAGTCAACCGGGAGAGCAGGGAGGTCATGGTCGTACCTCTGTCGGTAGGGGGTACTGATCAGACGAGTCCGCGCGGGCTTGAATTAGGCTTGCCCGGCTGACGCTAAATTTTCAGCCCCAGCCTACGTCCTAGCTTGGATAGACACCGCAGCATGGCGGGAATGGACTGAGGCGCAATGACAATTTCTCGACGAGGATTCATCGCGGGCCTGGCCGTGGCGGGCGCCACGGGTACGGCTGCCTACTACGCGCACAAGAAGCTGACCCATGACCCGGAGGACGACATCGTCACGCCCGGTGAGGCGAGCGTCGAGCTGGCCGATTATTCCGGCCAGGTGCTGGCGGATCGCTTGCGTGGTGTCTGGGACCTGCGCCTCGAAGGCGTCGACGCCGGCATAGAGGGGTTGCCCGCCAAGGGCCTGGAAGTGTTTTTCGATGTGGCCACCAAGGGGCGCGGCTTGCGCGGTTACATCGATACCGGTGAGCGTCTGCGCGGTGACGGGGAGCCCGCCTACCGTGTGCTGGGCGACCTGGTCGGCGCCAGCTCGCGTGAAGTGCGCTGGCGCCTGGTCGACACGCGCGGCCGTTCGGTCTACGAGTGCGTGGCCAGCCTGGACGAGGTGTGGGGCCGTTTCGCCAACGCGGGCACGGGTACCTTGAGCGGGCGCCTGCAGCGCCTGGACCGCCCGCTGACCATGCCCCTGTTGGACAACCGCTTCGTCGCGGTCAAGCGTCTGTTCCCCGAGGCCCGCGAGCGGCTGCCCTATACCCCGCAGATGCAGGCCTGGGTGATTGGCGCCGAACACCGTCTGTTCCACCAGCTGTGGCACGCGACCCGGGACAAATGGCATCGCCTGTCGGCGCAGAAACAGAATGCCCTGCGCGGCCTGGGCTGGCAGCCCGGCCCAAGGGATCGCGAGCGTGACGCCCGTGGCCCGCGCAAGCACCGCAATGGTTCCGGCATCGACTTCCTGTTCATGCACCGGCACATGCTGATGTACGCGCGTACCTTGCAGGATTTGCCTTCCTGGCCGCGCTTTCCGCTGCCGCAACCGAACGTCGAGTTCGATCGCCAGGGCTTTGCCCGTTACCACGACAACCACGATGGCTATTGCGTGCCGCCGGCCTGGCAGGCGCCGGGCGACGATGCCTATGGCCAGTGGGTATCGGCAATCAAGGCCAACGAGACTTTTTGCGGCAACTTCCAGGTCTGGGAGTCGCAGTACCAGGACCCGGTGTACTTGTCGAAGCTATCGCTGGGGGCTTTCGGTTCGGAGCTGGAGATGACCCTGCACGACTGGTTGCACATGTGCTGGGCGTCGGTGCCGCGCGACCCGAACAATGCCGCGCCGGTGCCGTTCGCCCGCGACCAGGCGGATTTCGCCGCGCGCTGGTTCGAACGTGAGAACGATTTCCTCGGCGACCCGTTCTCCTCGCATGTCAACCCGGTGTTCTGGGGGTTCCATGGCTGGATCGACGACCGCATCGATGACTGGTTCCGCGCTCACGAGCGCTTCCATCCGGGCCAGGTGCGGCGCCAGGACGTCAATGGCGTGCCTTGGTTCGCGCCGGGGCACTGGGTGGAGGTCGACGACCCCTGGCTGGGGCCGGACACCCACGGTTGCAGCACTCAGCCGGGCACGCGCCCGGGCAAGTCGGTGGAGATGGACGTCGAGACCATGAAACTGGCCTTGCGCATCACCTTTGGCGAGGACGACAAGATCGACGGCTTCCTGCGCAAGGTACCGCAGCGGCCGTGGTATGCGCGGCACCTGTCGATGAAGAACATCCTTTCCTGAGGGCCCATTCGCCGGCAAGCCGGCTCCTACAGATCCCAGTAGGAGCCGGCTTGCCGGCGAACATTGCTCTACAAGAAGGCGAGGCCCTCACAGGAGGGCGCTGCGGATTCTCACGCCTTCGACGCCTGCCATCCTCCCCCCAGCGCCTTGTACAACGCCACGCTCCCCTGCAATCGCGCCAGGCGCAGTTGCGCCTGCTGGTCCTGCGCCAGGTAGAGCGTGCGCTGGGTCTCGAGGACCGTCAGCAGGGTCTCGGCCCCGGCTGCATAGCGTCGCTGGGCCAAGTCGAAGGCCAGGCGTGCCTGCTCCACTTCCTGGTCCTGCCATTGGCGCTGGCGCTCCACGCCATCGATGGCGTTCAGGGCTTTTTCCACATCGGCGAAGCCCGCAAGAATGCTGGTCCGGTACTTCTCAAGCAGCTCTTCTTGTTCGGCGCCGGCAAGGTCCCGGGCCGCGCTCAAGCGACCATTGTTGAAGATAGGCGCGGTGAGGCCGGCGGTGAGGGTGTAGTAGGGGCTGTCGCCGAGGTTGGCGAAGGTGCGCGCGCCACTGCCAAGGGTCGCCCCCAGCACCAGGCGCGGCAGCATGGCGGCCCTGGCCACCTGGACGTTGGCGCTGGCTGCCGCCAGGCGCGCCTCGGCGGCGGCGATGTCCGGGCGCCGCCCGAGCAGTTCGCTGGGTACGCCGCTGCCGATGCCGGGCCAACGCAGCGCGTCGATTGTCTCGGCGCTGGTGGGCAGGGCTTGCACCGGTTCACCCAGCAGTGTGGCCAAGGTCACCCGGTTGTCCTGCCGGCGTTGCTCGAGCAGCGGTACTTGGCGTTCCTGGGCTGCCACCAGGCTGCGTTGCTGGGCCAGTTCCAGGCGCGTGGCCGAGCCCGAGCGCTCACGGGCCTCGACCAGCCCGAGCACATCCCGGGCGTTTTCCAGGTTAAGGCGGGCGATGCGCAACTGCTCCTCCAGGGCCAGGCCCTGCAAGTAGCTGTCGGCCACGGCACCGACCAGCGTCAGCTCCACGGTCTGGCGATCGAAGCGGCTGGCGTCGAGGTTGCGCAGGGCGCTGTCGCGGGCGGCGCGCAGGCCGCCCCAGAAATCGATTTCGTAACTGGCGCTTAACCGAGCACCGAACGAGGTGCTGGTGCGCTCGCGGCTGCTGGCGTCGAGCTGGTCGTTGCCTTCGCCACGCAACAAGCGCTGGCGTGAGCCATCCAGGCCAGACTGCACCTCGGGCAACAGCGGCGCCCCGGCAATCACCGCACTGGCTTGCGCCTGGCGCACCCGCGCCGCTGCGGCAGCAAGGTCGTGGCTGTTCTGGCGGGCACGCTCCACCAGGCGATCCAGCTCGTTGCTGGCGAACGCCTGCCACCATTGCCGGTCCGGCAAGGGCTGCGTCGGGTCGGTCATGCCTTGCCAGGTGGGCGGCGCGTCGATGTCCGCCGCAGGTGGCGGCGGGGTGCTGCAAGCGGCGAGGCAAAGGCTGAGGCTCAACAGGCTGATACGGCTGGGAATCGTCATGGGCTATTCGCTGGTAAGGGCTTTGACCGGGTCGAGGCGGGCGGCCTTGCGTGCCGGCATGAAGCCGAACACCACGCCGGTGATCACCGCACAGGCGAAGGCGCCGAGGATGGCGGGCAGGGCGAAGGCCACGGCGATATCGGCCAGCAGCAATCCGCCGCCAACCAGCAGGGCGATGACGATGCCGGTGACGCCGCCGACCATCGACAGCATCACCGCCTCGGTGAGGAACTGGCGCAGGATGTCGCGCTGGCGGGCGCCGGTGGCCATGCGGATGCCGATCTCACGGGTGCGTTCGCGCACGGTCATGAGCATGATGTTCATCACCCCGATGCCACCGACCAGCAGCGAGATCGCGGCAATCGCCCCGAGCATCAGCGACAGGCTGTTCTGGGTGCGGGCCTCGGCCTGGATCAGTGCCGCGTCGTTGGTCAGGTCGAAGTCGTGCTTGCCCTGGTGGCGCTGGCGCAGCAGGCGGTCGATGGCGGCTTCGGTCTCGTTGACCCGGCGCGAGTCGATGGCGGCGATAGCCACGTATTCCGGGTCGTGGCTGCCGAACAGGCGAATCGAGGCGGCGGAGTAGGGCACGACGATGCGCTCGTCGCTGTCCTCGCTGCCGGAGCTGGCGCCCTTGGCCGCGAGGATGCCGACCACCTGGAACGGCACGTTGCCAATCAACAGGTATTGCCCCAGCGGGTTGCTGCCTTCGCCGAACATCTTGCTGCGCACCTTCTGGCCGATCACTGCCACCGCGGCGCCGCTGGCTTCGTCGGCCTCGCTGAAGAATGTGCCTTCGACCACCGGCCAGTTGAAGATGGCGGGGAACCAGGTGTTGTTGCCACCCACGTAGAACTTCTGGCTGCTGTTGCCTTGGCGCACCATCAGCTGGCCACCGATCACCGGCATGACATGCAGCACTTGCGGCAGTTCGCCGATCGCCGCTACGTCGTCGAGGGTGACGATGCCGCCAGGTTCCTGGGCGGTGGCGCGCTTGCCATTGAGGTAGAGGATGTTGGAGCCGAACGCGGCCATCTGCGCCATCACTTGGCGCTTGCTGCCTTCGCCCACCGCCAGCATGACCACCACCGAGGCCACGCCGATGATGATGCCGAGCAGGGTCAGGGCGGTGCGGAAGCGGTTGATCCACATGACCCGCCAGGCGGCCTGCAAGGCCTCGATCATCTCGCCCTTCCAGGCGCCCTTGAGGATGGCGCCGCGGTCCAGGCGTTGGCGCAGGTCGTTGGCCTGCAACTGCTCGGGTTGCGCCGGTGAAGGTTGTGAGGCAGCTGAATCGCTGACCATCTGCCCATCGCGAATCTCGATGATGCGCTGCGCGCGCGCCGCCACTTCCCGGTCGTGGGTGATGAGGATGATCACGTGGCCCTGGCTGGCCAGTTCGTCGAGCAGGGCCATGACCTCGGCGCCGCTGTGGCTGTCCAGGGCGCCGGTGGGTTCGTCGGCGAGAATGATATGGCCGCCGTTCATCAAGGCTCGGGCAATCGATACACGCTGTTGCTGGCCACCGGAAAGCTGGTGCGGACGGTTGCCCGTGCGGCTGGCCAGGCCCAGGCGGTCGAGCAGGGCAAGGGCACGGGCGTGGCGCTCGGCGGGCGGCGTGCCGGCATAGATCGCCGGCATCTCGACGTTCTCCTGGGCCGAGCCCGAGGGGATCAAGTGGTAACCCTGGAACACGAAGCCGAACGCTTCGCGGCGCAGCCAGGCCAGTTCGTCGCTGTCCAGCTCCGCCACATCACGGCCGGCGAAACGGTAGCTGCCGGACGTGGGGCGGTCGAGGCAGCCGAGGATGTTCATCAGCGTGGACTTGCCGGAACCCGAGGCGCCGACGATGGCGACGAACTCGCCGGGGTGGATGCTCAGGCTGATGCCGCGCAGCACTTCCACCTTGGGCGAGTCGATGCCGCCATATGCCTTGCGGATATCGCACAGCTCGATCAGGGGAGCGCTCATGTCAGCCTCCGCTGGCGGTGGGCGCGCCGATGATCAGGCGTTCGCCTTCGCGCAGGCCGTCTAGGATCTGCACCCGCAGCCGGTCGCTCAGCCCGGTGCGCACCTGGCGCGCCTCGATCTTGCCATCGGCGTTGAGCACCTGGGCCAGGCGCAGCTCGCCGCCGGGGGTTTCGTCGAGCGCCGCCAGCGGGGCGCTGAGCACCTGGTTGGCCTGGCCGGCGACGAAGAACACCTGGGTGGTCATCTCGGCCATCAAGGCACCATCGGGGTTCTCGACATCCAGCAGCACGGTGTACTGCACCACCTTGCTGCCACTGGTGCCGGCCGTGGCGCTGGCCGGGCTGCCGCTGCCCTGGCTGGATTGTTCCAGCGGCTTGGGCGGGATCGGCAGGATCTGCCTGACGGTGCTGCTCCAGCGCCGCTTGCCGCCGGCCAGCGTGGTGAAGTAGGCCGTCATGCCGGGCTTGACCTTGCCGATGTCCGCCTCGGAGACCTGGGCCCAGACGGTCATGGGCGACAGTTTGGCGATGCGCAGGATCAACGGCGTCTGCTGCTGGGCATTGAGGGTTTGCCCCTCGCGGGCGTCCACCGCCACCACGGTGCCGTCCATGGGGGCATAGATGCGGGTGTAGCCCAACTCCGCCTCGTCGCTGCGCAAGCTGGCCTGGGCCTGACGGATCTGGGCCTGGTACATGTCGATGCGCGCCTGGGTCACTTTCAGTTGTGCCTGGGCTGCCTGCAGGTCTTCCTGGCGCGTGGCACCGGCGGCGGCCAGGTCATGCTGGCGCTGGTACTGCTGCTGGGCGAGGACGAACTGGGCGCGTTGCTCGGCAAGCTGGGCCTTGAGGTTTTCGATCGAGAAACGCCCGGCATCCAGCTTGGCCTGCTGGGTGGAGGGGTCTATCTCGACCAGCAGTTGGCCTTGGCGCACTTCATCGCCGGCTTCGGCATGCAGCTTGCGGATCTGCCCGGACGCCTGGGCGCCGACATCGACGTAGCGCCTGGGTTGCAGGGTGCCCAGTGCAGTGACGCTGCTCTCTATGTCGGCGCGGGTCACCGGCACGGTACTGACGGTGGCACCGCCGAAGGGCAGGGCTTTCCAGGCCAGCAGGCAGCCCAGGCCAAGCAGGCCCAGTGTGGCGCAGGCCAGGCGGCGAGTGTTGGATGTGCGAGTCATGCGGACTTCCAGCCGAGGGGAGTGGCCGAGGACGGCAGGGGCACGTTCCCGGGGGTGCCAGTTAAACGAATGCCAGGCAAGGCGATTTAACCAGGACGGTGGCTGAACTCCGTGTTGCTGAGAATAATTATAATTTGTAAGATCGCACGCTGATATCATCCAGACCCGCAGCCCTGCAGGTCAGTGCGTGTGCAGGGGAACGCCAGGTGCCGTCGTGGAACATTACTATCGCGAATTGGTGAGTTTCCTCTCCGCACGCCTGGGCAATCGCCAGGCCGCGGAGGATGTGGCCCATGACGCCTATCTACGGGTGCTGGAGCGCACCGAAGGCGAGCAGATCGAGCATCCGCGCGCCTTCCTTTATCGCACCGCCCTGAACCTGGTGGTCGATCGCCATCGCCGCCATCAGATCCGCCAGGTCGAGCCGCTGGAAGTGCTCGACAGCGATGAGCGCTGGCACAGCCCGGCCCCTGTGCAGAGCATGCAACTTGACCAGCGCCTGGCCCTGATGCAGCGCGCACTGGGTGAGCTGAGCGCGCAATGCCGCGACAGCTTCCTGCTGCGCAAGATCGATGGCCTGTCGCACCAGCAGATCGCCGAGCGCCTGGGCATCTCCCGCAGCCTGGTGGAAAAGCACATTGTCAATGCCATGAAGCACTGCCGCGTGCGCATGCGCCTCTGGGAATCCTGAACATGCCGTGAAGTACGGGTGAAAATTTCCTGTAGTGGCAACTTGATTTCTGGATGTTTCAAGACAACTATCAATAAAGACCCCGCTCAGGCGCTGCGCCTGACGTTTGCCTTCACGGGCGCAGTTTGGTCATGGAGCCACTTTCATAACCTTGCTGCCTGGGCCCGGACGATGCCAAACAAGACCTTGCGCATCCTCATCGCGGATGAGCACCCTGACCAGCGCCTGCAGCTGGAAAAATTGCTCAATGGCCTGGGCTACTACCGTATTGCCCCCGTGGAGAGCTTCGAGGACCTGCAGCGCCTGGTGCACAGTGCCCTGCAGCCTTTCAATCTGCTGGTTGGCAACATCGAACTGGCCAGCCATGCGGGTGTCGACCTGGCGCGCTTTTGCCGGGTCAGCGCGCAGATCCAGCATGCCTTGCTCTACCACTCCCTGAAGCTGAAGATCCCGGCCGTGCCGGCGGGCGAGCGCCAGGCCGTGAGCGTCAGTCTGCCCGGGGTGCCCGACAACCAGGCCATGGAGACGTTCATGGCGATCATCGACATGCCGCTGAAGGTCGGTGAAATACCGTTGCCGCCGAGCCTGGCCGGCGGCAACGGTTACCCCAAGCGACGGATGAACTTCGCCCAGACGGTGTTCAGCCGCTCTTCTTGAACCCATCAGCAATCCCGCGCCCTCGGCATTTGCTATCCTCTGGCCTTTTGCCAAGTTGCGGAACCTGCCATGACTGCCATCGATACCGCCCGCGCGCCCCGGTTCAGCCGCGGCGACCACCGGACCTTGGGCCTGGCGGCGCTGGGCGGCGCCCTGGAAATCTACGATTTCATCATCTTCGTGTTCTTCGCCCTGACCCTCAGCCAGCTGTTCTTCCCGCCCGAGATGCCGGAGTGGCTGCGCCTGCTGCAGAGCTTCGGGATCTTCGTCACGGGGTACCTGGCGCGGCCGCTGGGTGGGATCCTGATGGCCCACTTCGCCGACCACCTGGGGCGCAAGCGGGTGTTCAGCCTGAGCATCCTGATGATGGCGCTGCCCTGCCTGTTGATCGGTGTGATGCCGACCTACGCCGACATCGGCTACGCCGCGCCGCTGATCCTGCTGGCCCTGCGCATTCTCCAGGGCGCCGCCGTGGGCGGGGAGGTGCCCAGCGCCTGGACCTTCGTCGCCGAGCACGCTCCGGCTGGGCGGCGTGGCTACGCGCTGGGCTTCCTGCAAGCCGGGTTGACCTTCGGCTACCTGCTCGGGGCGCTGACCGCGACCCTGCTGGCGCAGCTCTACACGCCCCAGGAAATCCTCGACTACGCCTGGCGCTATCCGTTCCTGCTGGGGGGCGTGTTCGGTGTGATCGGTGTCTGGCTGCGCCGCTGGCTCAGCGAGACGCCGGTGTTCCTGGCGTTGCGCGAGCGCCAGGAACGTCCGGTGACGTTTCCATTGCGCAGGGTGCTGGGCGAACATCGCCGCTCGTTGATTCCCGCTGCGCTGCTGACCTGCGTGCTGACGTCGGCGGTGGTGGTGCTGGTGGTGATCACGCCCACGGTGATGCAGCAGCGTTTCGCCATGAGCGCTGGGCACACGTTCGCCCTGAGCAGCGTGGGCATCGTCTTTCTCAACATCGGTTGCGTGCTGGCCGGTTTGCTGGTCGATCGTATCGGCGCCTGGCGCGCGCTGATGATCTACAGCCTGCTGCTGCCGTTGGGTGTTGGTGCACTCTATGCAAGCCTAGTAGGGCAGTGGGGCATTACCTGGCTGGCCTATGCCCTGGCTGGATTGTCCTGTGGCGTGGTGGGGGTGGTGCCGTCGGTGATGGTCGGTTTGTTCCCGGCCGAGATCAGGGTTTCGGGGATTTCCTTCACCTATAACGTCGCCTACGCGCTGTGGGCGAGCACCACGCCGCTGGCGTTGATTGCGCTGATGCCTTGGAGCCCGTGGGTGTGTGTCGGTTTTTGTCTGGCCATGGGCGTGGTGGGGCTGCTGACGGCACTGTATTTCGGGCGTCGGGAACCGTTGGTGTTCGGTGCGGAGTCGATGCCGATCATGTGTGGTGACAAATGAGGCCGTAACCGCCGCTGGCACTGATCAAGCTGTTCAAGTTGCTCGACCGCCATCCTGGGTTGTTCGAGGAAGTCAGAACTGCCTGACGCCATCAATCATGAAAAAGCCCCCGGGCCTCACGGCCAGGGGGCTTTTTCTTGCCGCCAGGGCAGGGCTTACATGTTCGGGTAGTTCGGCCCGCCGGCGCCTTCAGGGGTGACCCAGGTGATATTCTGGGCCGGGTCCTTGATGTCGCAGGTCTTGCAGTGCACGCAGTTCTGCGCGTTGATCTGGAAGCGCTTGTTGCCGTCTTCCTGGGTGACCACTTCGTACACGCCGGCCGGGCAGTAGCGCTGCGCCGGCTCGTCGTACAGCGGCAGGTTGCTGGCGATCGGGATGTTCGGGTCGGTTAGCTTCAGGTGGCAGGGTTGTTCCTCTTCATGGTTGGTGCTGGAGAGGAATACCGAGCTGAGCTTGTCGAAGCTGAGCTTGCCGTCCGGCTTCGGGTAGTCGATCTTCTGCGAGTCGGCCGCGAGTTTGAGGCAAGCGTAGTCCGGCTTGGTGTCGTGCAGGGTGAACGGCAGCTTGCCGCCGAACCAGTTCTGGTCGATGTAGTTGAACGCGCCACCGAGCAACGGGCCGAACTTGTGCAGGGCCGGGCCGAAGTTGCGGCTGGCGAACAGCTCTTCATGCAGCCAGCTGGCCTTGAAGGCGCTGACATAGCCGTTGAGCTGGTCACCGCCTTCGCTGCCGGCGATCAATGCGTCAGCCACCGCCTCGGCGGCGAGCATGCCGGATTTCATCGCGGTATGGCTGCCCTTGATCTTGGAGAAGTTCAGGGTGCCGAGGTCGCAGCCGATCAGCGCGCCGCCATTGAAGACCATCTTCGGCAGCGAGTTCAGGCCGCCTTTGCAGATGGCGCGGGCGCCATAGCTGATGCGCTTGCCGCCTTCGAGGTACTGGGCCATCACCGGGTGGTGCTTGAGGCGCTGGAACTCGTCGAATGGCGACAGGTACGGGTTGGCGTAGGAGAGGTCGACGATCAGGCCGACCACCACCTGGTTGTTCTCCAGGTGATAGAGGAACGAACCACCGGTGTTGTCCTTGCTCATCACGTCCAGCGGCCAGCCGGCGGTGTGCACCACCAGGCCTTGCTCGTGCTTGGCCGGGTCGATTTCCCAGATTTCCTTGAGACCGATGCCGTAGTGCTGGACGTCGGATTCGTTGTCCAGGTCGAAGCGCTTGATCAGCTGCTTGCCGATATGGCCGCGGCAGCCTTCGGCGAACAGGGTGTACTTGGCACGCAGTTCCATGCCCGGGGTGTACAGGCCATCCTTCGGCTGACCTTCGCGGTCGACGCCCAGGTCACCGGTGACGATGCCACGGACCACGCCGTTTTCATCGAACAGCGCTTCTTGCGCGGCAAAGCCCGGGTAGATTTCCACGCCGAGGTTTTCGGCCTGCTGGGCCAGCCAGCGGCACAGGTTGCCCAGGGAGATGATGTAGTTGCCCTGGTTGTGCATGGTCTTGGGTACGAACAGGTCCGGGACCTTGGTCGAGCTGCCGGCATCCTTGAGCACATAGATGTCGTCGCGTTTCACTTCGGTGTTCAGCGGCGCGCCGAGCTCCTTCCAGTCGGGGAACAGTTCGTTCAGGGCGCGGGGCTCGAACACCGCGCCGGAGAGGATGTGGGCGCCGACTTCGGAGCCTTTCTCGACCACGCAGACGCTGATCTCGCTACCGGCTTCGGCGGCCTTCTGCTTCAGGCGGCAGGCGGCGGACAGGCCCGCCGGGCCTGCGCCGACGATGACCACGTCGAATTCCATGTATTCGCGTTCCACTGGTTCTCTCCTACTCAAGGCTCATCGCTGTTGCTTGTCTTATGGGTGCTTGACGGTCATGCACGGCGTGCGGCTGCTGTAGCTTCGTGGATGACGGACTACACCGTCTTGTCTTGGCCGCGCATTATATCTACACCACTTGGCGGGTCCAATACAAACGTTTGTTTGAATTTGCCGGAGCCCAGTAAAATCAAAGGTACGCGGCTGGAGGGTGGCCAATTTGCCGTATTGACCGGATTGGGTGTTACGGTCAAGATACGAGCGCTTTTACGCTCGCCGTAGGCTGACCGTCGGGCGCAGGTGCACCCCTAAAGACCAGGCGTGGAGCAGGGTTTGCGGGCCGAATCAGGCTTTGTAGTGGAGTCTACACGCCACGACAGGAAATGACCCGAGGGTTTTCGAACCCAAGGTCGTGACAGGACTGATCGGTCACTTGAAATTTTCCCGCCCCGGAACGTTTTTAGAGGTGCCCTTGTACCCACGCGCATTCGCCGGGCAGCCCCCAGGCGATCTTCTTTTCACCGGAGAGTAACGAGGAATCCATGAAGGTTCTTGTAGCTGTCAAACGAGTGGTCGACTACAACGTCAAGGTTCGCGTCAAGGCGGACAACTCCGGCGTTGACCTTGCAAACGTCAAGATGTCCATGAACCCCTTCTGCGAAATCGCCGTGGAAGAAGCCGTCCGCCTGAAAGAAAAGGGCGTGGCGAGCGAAATCGTCGTCGTCAGCATCGGCCCGACCGCCGCGCAGGAACAACTGCGTACCGCCCTGGCCCTGGGCGCCGACCGCGCCATCCTGGTCGAAGCCGCCGACGAGCTGAGCTCCCTGGCCGTAGCCAAGGCCCTGAAAGCCGTTGTCGATAAAGAGCAGCCGCAGCTGGTCATCCTCGGCAAGCAAGCCATCGACAGCGACAACAACCAGACTGGCCAGATGCTGGCCGCGCTGACCGGCTACGCCCAAGGCACCTTCGCCTCCAAGGTCGAAGTCGCCGGCGACAAGGTCAATGTCACCCGTGAAATCGATGGCGGCCTGCAGACCGTTGCGCTGAACCTGCCAGCCATCGTCACCACCGACCTGCGCCTGAACGAGCCACGCTACGCGTCGCTGCCGAACATCATGAAGGCCAAGAAGAAGCCGCTGGAGACCGTTACTCCAGACGCGCTGGGCGTTTCCCTCGCCTCCACCAGCAAGACCCTCAAGGTCGAAGCGCCTGCTGCCCGCAGCGCCGGTATCAAGGTCAAGTCGGTGGCCGAACTGGTCGAGAAGCTGAAGAACGAAGCGAAGGTAATCTAAATGACTATCCTGGTTGTCGCTGAACACGAAAACGGTGCCGTAGCCCCGGCCACCCTGAACACTGTCGCTGCCGCCGCCAAGATTGGCGGTGATGTGCACGTGCTGGTCGCTGGCCAGAACGTCGGTGGCGTCGCTGAATCCGCTGCCAAGATCGCTGGCGTGGCCAAGGTGCTGGTCGCGGACAACGCTGCCTACGCCCACGCCCTGCCGGAAAACGTCGCGCCGCTGGTAGCCGAGCTGGCCAAGGGTTACAGCCACGTGCTGGCTCCGGCCACCACCAACGGCAAGAACATCCTGCCGCGCGTTGCCGCGCTGCTGGACGTCGACCAGATTTCCGAGATCATCTCGGTCGAATCCGCCGACACCTTCAAGCGCCCGATCTACGCCGGTAACGCCATCGCCACCGTGCAATCGAGCGCCGCGGTCAAGGTCATCACCGTGCGTACCACCGGCTTCGACGCCGTGGCCGCCGAAGGTGGCTCGGCCGCCGTCGAAGCGGTCGCTGCTGCTCACGATGCCGGCAAGTCGGCCTTCGTCAACGAAGAGCTGGCCAAGTCCGACCGCCCTGAGCTGACCGCCGCCAAGATCGTCGTTTCCGGCGGTCGCGGCATGGGCAACGGTGACAACTTCAAGCACCTGTACGCCCTGGCCGACAAGCTCGGCGCCGCCGTTGGTGCCTCGCGCGCCGCAGTCGACGCAGGCTTCGTGCCGAACGACATGCAGGTCGGCCAGACCGGCAAGATCGTCGCGCCGCAGCTGTACATCGCCGTCGGTATCTCCGGCGCGATCCAGCACCTGGCCGGTATGAAGGACTCGAAAGTGATCGTTGCGATCAACAAGGACGAGGAGGCGCCGATCTTCCAGGTGGCCGACTACGGCCTGGTCGCCGACCTGTTCGAAGCGGTTCCGGAGTTGGAAAAGCTGGTCTGATCCGGCGGCTTCACTTATAAAGAAGCCCGGCCCTCTTGTTGAGGGCCGGGCTTTTTTTATGGATGCAAGGAGTGTTGCATGGCGTTGCGCTCGAGCAAGGGGATGCTGGCCTGTGCGCTGGCACTGCTGTCGACCTCGGTGTGGGCGGTGGGCAAATGCGAGCGGCTGGTGGCCACGGGCAGCCCGGATGCGCCGCCGTATTCCTGGCAGGACCCGAACGATCCGAAGCACCTGATTGGCGCCAACGTCGACCTGCTGCGCCAGGCGGCGAGCGAGTTGGGGGTGAAGGTGGAGGTGCTGCATGCCGGAAGGCGTGACCAGGCGCTGGAGGAGGTGCGCAGTGGGCGCATGGACCTGTTGCTCGACACCCCCATGCAGGTTGCCCAGCTGACTGCACTGGACTATATCCACCCGGCACTGCAGCTCAACGAGTACCTGGTATGGACCCGGCATGACGCGACGCTTGCGTTCGAGGGGCCGGCGGATCTGGCCCGCTACCAGGGAAGTCTGTCGGAAAAGGCTCGGTTGACGCCGGCATTCGAAGCGTTCGCCAAGGCCCAACTGAAGCTGGAGCCGGCGCAGAATCTCACGCAGGCATTCCAGAAACTGGTGCTTGGCCAGGTCGACTATGTGCTGGCGGGGCGGTATTCCGGCATGGCCATGGCCCAGAGCCTGGGGGTGGGTAATGACCTGGTCGCCCGGGGGCTGCCGGTGGACCGCCCGGGCCTTTACCTGGCGGTGTCGCACAACTCGGCTTGCAACGACAGCTGGTTACGCGGACAACTGGCAAAAAAACTGACAGAATTGCCGATCTCCGGGGCGACCGAGGCCGTGCTGCAGCGCAATGTCGAGCGCTGGAAGGCGCAGATGCAGGCGCCGCTGGACGACCCTAAACAGTAGGAAGATTGCGTGAGAATCCAACCTCTTATTCTTGCCCTGGTCGTGTTCGGCCTGGCCGGCTGCGCCAACGACCCGGCGCCCAACGAGCAACTGCGGCTTTCCGAGCAGGCGCTGGAGCAGGCCAAGGCAGTCGGCGCCACTGAGCAGGTGCCGGAGTACAAGCTGGCCGAAGACAAACTGACGCGCGCCAAGGTCAACATGACCACCGAGAGCTACCGGGATGCGCGCATGCGCGCCGAGCAGGCCGAGCTCGATGCCCGCCTGGCCGAGGCGCGCGTGTTGACCCAGAAGAGCGAGGAGCAGCTGCAGTTGATGCAGTCGCGTATCAAGCGTCTGCGCAAGCAACTGGAGGTGCAGCCATGAATTGCCTGAAGCCCATGGCTGCGCTGGCCTTGCTGGCGCTGGTCGGATTGCAGGGCTGCGCCAGCCAGCGCAGCGAGTCGGCGCTGGATGACGCCAGCGCAGCGTTCCAGAAGGTCAAGGACGATTCCAATGTGCTGCGCAGCGCACCGCGCGATGTGATTCGCGCGGGTGAGTCGCTGGGGCGTGCGGAGCGCCTGGCCGGTTATATCGGCACGGGCAGCGACGTGCGTCACTATGCCTATCTGAGCCAGCGCTACAGCGAAATTGCCAGTGAGCATGCCAAGCTGGCGCTGAACCAGGAGCGTCTGGCCAAGCTCGATCTTGAGCGTCAGCGCCTGCAGTTGGGGTTGCGTGAAGCCAAGCTCGCCAGTGTTCAGCAGCAGGGTAAATGGGTCGAGGCGCAGATTGTTGCGTTGGCTTCCGAGCAGACTGACCGTGGGTTGGTGATGACCCTGGGTGATGTGCTGTTCGACACCGGTGAGGCTGACCTCAAGAACTCGGCGAGCCGTACCGCACTCAAGCTGGTGCAGTTCCTGCAACTCAATCCGCGTCGCGTGGTGCGTATCGAGGGTTACACCGACAGCACTGGCAACCCGGAAGATAATCTTAAACTGTCCCGTGATCGTGCCCAGGCGGTTGCTGACATGCTGGTCGACCTGGGGGTTGATGAGAAGCGTATCCAGGTTGAGGGGTATGGTGACCAGTATCCGGTTGAGGCCAATGCCTCGGAGCGGGGCAGGGCGCAGAACCGTCGGGTTGAGATCGTCTTTTCCGATGACAAGGGCAAGCTCGCTCCGGCGCGTTGAGTCCAGGCTTTTCATTTGCGGGCAAGCCCGTTCCCACAGAAACTACGCACATCCTGTGGGAACGGGTTTGCCCGTGAATGGGCTGGAATAATCAATAGATAACTACCAGTCTGAAAAGTAACTTTAGATTTCTTGATCTTGATCTTGATCTTGATCTTGATCTTGATCTTGATCTTGATCTTGATCTTGATCTTGATCTTGCTTCTAAGTGCGCGATAGTTCAGGCGCCGCCAAATGCGACTTCAGGAGGCCGAACGTAGGACTTGCGTAGCGGGGCGACGGGCATGGATGCCCGTCGAGCACTGATGGGCCATGGATGGCCCTTCAGTGCGTCCACGCGGGAGCAAGGCCGGAGTGAGGGAACCCCGGAGCGAAGCGTAGGGGCCGTATGAACGGAGCCAGCGGTTTTTGCCTTCTTTTGCCCGCGTGCAAAAGAAGGTCGCCGTAAAGGCGAAAAGGTGAGTCAGCGTCTCTATCGTCAATGGATATGCTCGCAGACTTCAGGCCAATACTCTGGAAGTCAAAGTCAAAGTCAAAGTCAAAGTCAAAGTCAAATTCAAAGTCAAAGTCAAAGTCAAAACCAAGTAGGTCTCTACAGCCATGTGCATATCCATTTGCTATAGCGACTCGCAGTCACCTTTCCGCCCTTACGGCGGGTCACTTTTTGTCAAACGCGACAAAAAGTAACCAAAAAACGCTGCGGGTATGACTCACCCACATGGGTTACAAATCAGTTCATGCACATAGGTAACAGTCTTTAACTGGCAGGGTCGGTTTTCGAGGATCTGACCATGCCTTGGCGAGAGCTGAAACCTATGGACCTGAAAATGCTTTTCATCGCGGATTACCTGCAGGGGGCACCCAGTTTCAGTGCCCTGTGCCAGGCCTACGAGATCAGCCGAAAGACCGGCTACAAATGGGTCGAGCGATATGAGAAAGAGGGGCCTTCGGGGCTGGAAGAACGCAGCCGCCGCCGGTTGACCCAGGACTGGGTTGTACCCGCTGCAGTTCGCGAAGCTATCATCGAACTGCGCAGTCGAGGCGAAACGGAACCGGGTCCGAAAAAGATCCAGGCGGCGCTGCAGGAGCGTTTCCCTGATCAGGCGCCGCCCTCGAAGACAGCGATCTACAACATCCTCAAGAAGGCCGAGTTGGTCAAACCACGCCGCTTACGTCAGCGGGTAGCGGTCTATCCCAAGCCCCTGGAGAAGGCAGAGTTGCCTAACCAACTGTTCAGTGCGGACTACAAAGGCCAATTTCTGACAGGTGCAGGCGTCTGGTGCTATCCGCTGACGATCATGGATCACGCCAGTCGCTTCCTGCTCGCCTGCCACAGCATGCCCAACACCAATCTTCTGGAAACGCAGGCCGTTTTCACCCAAGTGTTCCGGGAGAATGGCCTGCCTGAGCGGATTCGTACCGATAACGGTGTGCCGTTTGCCAGCAAGGGGCGTGCGGGACTTTCCCAGTTGTCGATCTGGTGGCTGCGTCTAGGCATCATTCCCGAGCGCATTGCGCCTGGTCGGCCTGAGCAAAATGGCCGCCACGAACGCATGCATCGAACGCTCAAGAGCACGCTGCCATCGCCGCCGGCAGTGGCCTGGGAGGCTCAACAATGGCACTTTGATCGCTTTCGGCAGCACTATAATCACGAGCGCTTGCATGAAGCGTTGAAGCAGAAAACACCGGCGTCTTGCTACCAACCCTCGCCACGCCCATTCCCTGAAAAACTCCCCGAGATGACCTATCCCAGCCATATCGAGAGCTTGCCAGCGGATAGCTGCGGCATCATCAACCGCCGTGGCTTGAGGATCTACGTAGGTTATGTGCTCAAGCACCAGACCATTGGCCTGGAGCAGGTCGGGGATGGCGTTTGGGATGTTATTTTCGGTCCCATCATTCTTGGCCGGGTCGATGTGCGGGATGCCACTGATGGTTATGTAACACTCAAGGTGTTGTCACCTATGTGAGTGAACTTTTGTGTAACCCATGTGGGTGACCCGTACATGCGCTCCATTCATACGGCCCTCCGCTACGCTCCGGGTCCCTTCGCTCCGGCGCCTTCCAGGCCCGCGCGGCCTACGACTTGCTGCGCAAGTCTACATCTCGCGCCTTCGGCTAACGCCGAAGGGTGCTGCGCACCTGGCCCTCCAGACGCCTGCGCTCAGCCTCCTGAAATCGCGAAGTTACGGGCGGCGCCTGGGCGGGCGCAGCTGTCGCTAGCTGACGGTGCGGCTAACCTCCTGATCACCAAAGCCAAAGCCAAAGCCAAAGCCAAAGCCAAAGCCAAAGCCAAAGCCAAAGCCAAAGCCATTTTGCGCGTTCGTCGGCGCTTCGACGTAGTCGCTCACTTTTTCACTGTCACGCAACTGTATTGTTGACTATTCTCCGATCTGTCCCAGTACACTTCTCAACTGTTACGGTATTCTGGCTCCGCAGTGAGTCGCACAAGAACAACGATCCCGTCCGCGCTTCGAGAACATGCCATGACCAATCTGCTGCTGTACCAGCGCATTGCCCAGCAACTGGCCGATGATATCCGTCGCGGTGTCTACCAGCCCGGTGAGCGCGTGCCCTCGGTGCGCAAGATGAGCGCGCAGCTGAATGTCAGCCATGCCACCGTGCTGCAGGCCTATGCCAACCTCGAGGACCAGGGGCTGATCCGGGCGCGGCCGCAGTCGGGCTACTACGTGCACCAGACCCCGGCGCTGACCGCCCAGACTCCGGATATCGCCCGGGTCGAACGCCCAGGGTTGGTCACGCGGGCCAGCATCATCCAGCAGGTGCTGGTCGAGGCGCGTCGTGATGGTGTGTTCCCCTTTGGCGCAGCAGTTCCCCATGTGGACTACCTGCCGGTGCGCGCCTTGCACCAGCAATTGGCCAAGGTCACCCGGTTCCATAGCCCGCGTGCCTTCAGCTACATGTTCAGCCCAGGCTTCGAACCGCTGCGTCGGCAGATCGCGATACGCATGCGCGACGCAGGCGTGCTGGTCGATCCGCGCGAGGTGGTGGTCACTCACGGCTGTGTCGATGCCCTGCAAATGTCGTTGCGGGTGCTGACCCGGCCAGGAGACCTGATCGCCGCCGAGTCGCCGACTTACTATGGGTTGCTGCAACTTGCCGACCTGCTGGGCTTGAAGGTCATCGAGATTCCCAGTGACCCCTCCACCGGCATCAGCCTCGAGGCTTTGCAGTTGGCGGCCAACCAGTGGTCGATCAAGGCGCTGGTCCTGACCGCGCGCCTCAGCAATCCGCTGGGCGGCACCATGCCCGAGGAGCGGCAGAAGCAACTGTTGCGCCTGGCCTCGGACTTCGACATCCAGATCGTCGAGGACGACATCTATGGCGAGCTGATGTTCGAGCAAGGCCGGACCAAGGCACTCAAGGCGTTCGATCGCCTGGACCGGGTGATCTATTGTTCGAGCTTTTCCAAGACGCTTTCACCAGGCGTGCGGGTTGGCTGGATGATTGCCGGGCGATACCAGGATGAAATTCAGCGATTGCAGACTTTCACCACGCATTCAGCCTGTAGCGTGACCCAGATGGGGGTGGCGGCCTATCTGGAGAACGGTGGCTATGATCGCCATCTGCGGTTTATCCGCCAGGAGTACCGTAAGAACCTCAGTGCCTACCAGTTGGCCGTGCAGCAGCACTTCCCGGAAGGTACGCAGATGACGCGACCAACAGGTGGTTTCATTCTTTGGGTCAGCTTGCCTGGGCGGGTCAATACGCAAGAACTGCATGTTCGAGCGTTGGAGCAGGGTATCAGCATTGCGCCGGGCCTGATCTTCAGCAACACCGAACAGTTCAACCACTGTATTCGTCTCAATTGCGGCTTCCCGTGGAACAAAGAGGCCGAGCGCGCGGTGGTTGCGCTAGGGTTGCTGGCCAGTCAATTGTGCAGGGAATCGACGGCCTCACTTTTGTAGTCTTGTCAGACGCGCGTGGAACAGCGAGCATACGCGCTTTTCCAGCCTGTTCCCGGTATCTATGAAAGCGCTTCGACCGTTTGCCCTCATCCTGTGCTGCGTATTGCCCTGGTTGTCAGTGGGCATGGCCCAGGCTGCGGAGCCTGCGGCCAAGGCGCAGGCTGCGACGGGCAAGGTCGCCAAACCGGCAAAGCCTGCCACGAAGCCTGCCGTGAAGCCAAAGCCCAAAGCGAAGCCCAAGTCAGTCAGCAAGGCTGTCGCCAAGCCGCTGCCGGCGCCCAAGCTGGACCTGAGTCTGCCGGTCGACATGGTTCGTCAGCTCAAGCCCGATGTCGGCGATGTGCCGCCGCCGCCGCGCAAGGCGCTGCTGCCGTCCATGTTTCCGACCAAGCCCGAGTCCGACGACAGCCCGTTCCAGCTCAATGGCCGGCTGATCAGCAACGAAATGCAATTGCAGCTTCGCAACGACGCGCGCCACGACGTGGAAGGTGCCGCAATCGATTTCGAATTTCGCAACTGACTGCCGGGTCACGGGTGAATTCATCCGTTCGGCAATTTCAAACGTATGTTTGAGCGGTTAGTATCCAGGGACGTTCGTCCCGTTTTGCTCCTGGGAGTCCTGTTGTCATGAAATGCCGCGAGGGCTGTGGTGCCTGCTGCATCGCCCCGTCCATCAGTTCGCCGATCCCCGGCATGCCCCAGGGCAAGCCGGCGGGCGAGCGCTGCCTGCACCTGAATGTCGAAAACCTCTGCGAACTGTTCGGCAGGCCCGAGCGGCCGAAGGTGTGCGGTGGCTTCAAGGCGGAAGTGGATATCTGTGGCAATGATCGTGACGACGCCATTCGCATCATCGGGTGGCTGGAGCAAATGACGGCGGCGTGACAGGTTGGATCTTCGACAACAAGGAAAAAGATGATGAGATCGATCAAGCGTATCGTACTGCTGTGTGGCATGGGTGTCCTGCTGGCGCCGAGCGCCTGGGCCGAGAACTGGCAGGTGGCCAAGGACGAGGAGGGCATCAAGGTCTCGCTGAGCGAAGTGCCGGGCTCCAAGTACAAGGCCTACCGTGGCGTGACCGTGATCAAGGCGCCGTTGGCCAAGGTCAGGGCGCTGCAGGAAGATGTGGCGGGGGCCTGTGCCTGGATTCACGAGTGCAAGTCGCAGAAACTGCTCAAGCAGGAAGGCGACCAGAGCTGGACCTACACCCAGTTCAACACGCCATGGCCGGTGACGCCGCGTGACTCGATCCTGCACGTGACCACGGTCCAGGAAGCTGACGGCAGCCTGACGCGCAAGCTTGAGGAGCAGCCAAAGTACCTGCCCGAGACCGATGGTTTCGTGCGTGTGGCTCAGGTGCAGGGCTTCTGGAAGCTGGTACCCAAGGGTGAAAGCACCGAGGTGATCTACCAGGTGCACACCGAGCCGGGTGGTAGCGTGCCGGCGATGGTGGCCAACAAGTTCGTGGTGGATGCGCCGTTCAATACCCTCAAGGGGTTGCGCGAGAAGGCTGAGAAGCCGTGAGGGTTGCAGGCCTGTAGGAGCCGGCCTTGCCGGCGAACACCGGCATGGCCGGTGCCATTCACCGCGTCGCCTGGTTCGCCGGCAAGGCCGGCTCCTACAGGGTGAAATGAAAAAGCCCCGGCATCACTGCCGGGGCTTTTGCGTTACAGCGACGGGCGCTTACTTGCGGTCTTTCAGCTCGACGATGTCACGCTGCTCATAGCCGGTGTACAGCTGGCGTGGACGGCCGATCTTGTACGGGCCGGAGAGCATTTCTTTCCAGTGCGAGATCCAGCCCACGGTACGCGCCAGGGCGAAGATTACGGTGAACATGCTGGTTGGAATGCCGATGGCCTTCAGGATGATGCCCGAATAGAAGTCGACGTTCGGGTACAGCGAGCGCTCGATGAAGTACGGATCGGTGAGGGCGATCTCTTCCAGGCGCATGGCCAGTTCGAGCTGCGGGTCGTTCTTGATGCCCAGCTCGCCCAGGACTTCGTCGCAGGTCTTCTTCATCACGGTGGCGCGCGGGTCGCGGTTCTTGTACACGCGGTGACCGAAGCCCATGAGCTTGAACGGGTCGTTCTTGTCCTTGGCCTTGGCGATGTACTTGTCGATGTTCGAGACATCGCCAATTTCATCGAGCATGGTCAGTACGGCTTCGTTCGCACCGCCGTGGGCCGGGCCCCACAGTGCGGCGATGCCGGCGGCGATACAGGCGAACGGGTTGGCACCCGAGGAGCCTGCCAGGCGCACGGTGGAGGTGGAGGCGTTCTGCTCGTGGTCGGCGTGGAGGATGAAGATCCGGTCCATCGCCTTGGCCAGCACCGGGCTGATCGGTTTGATCTCGCACGGGGTGTTGAACATCATGTGCAGGAAGTTTTCCGCATACGACAGGTCGTTGCGCGGGTACATCATGGGTTGGCCCATGGAGTACTTGTAGACCATCGCCGCCAGGGTCGGCATTTTCGCGACCAGGCGCACGGCGGAGATTTCGCGGTGCTGCGCGTTATTGATGTCCAGCGAGTCGTGATAGAACGCCGACAGCGCGCCGACCACGCCGCACATCACCGCCATCGGGTGAGCATCGCGACGGAAGCCGTTGAAGAAGGATTTCAGCTGCTCGTGAACCATGGTGTGGTTCTTCACGGTGCTGACGAACTGGGCTTTCTGTTCGGCGTTGGGGAGTTCGCCGTTCAGCAGCAGGTAGCAGGTTTCGAGGTAGTCCGATTGCTCGGCCAGTTGCTCGATGGGGTAGCCGCGATGCAGCAGGATGCCCTTGTCACCGTCGATGTAGGTGATCTTCGACTCGCACGAGGCGGTCGCCATGAAGCCGGGGTCGAAGGTGAAGTGGCCGGATGCCCCCAACCCGCGGACGTCGATAACATCGGGACCAACGGTGCCGGTTAAAATGGGCAGCTCGACGGGGGCATTGCCCTCGATGACCAACTGCGCTTTTTTGTCAGCCATGTGGCCTCCTATTAATGCTTGAAATCATCAGACAGACCCCCCACGCAGGGCCCGCACCACTATAGAGGGATAAATTCGAATGTCAATTTGCCTAAAGGCTGGTTGAAACAGCCTCTGGAGCCTGGTTTTTCGCGAAATTCCCGCCCATTTACGCCTTTTGTTCATTAAAGGCAATGCGCTATTCGGGCGAGTCCCTCACGTTGTCATGAGCAGCCTAACTGTCTATACTCGGCAGCCGACTCCCAGGGGCTTTCAAGCCCGTCCTGCTGGGTGTCGTCGCTCTCCTGGGTGGTGGGTACCTGACCAGTACACTTACCAACAACTTTGCCCTGTTAGCTAGGGGCTCTTCAGTGTGAAAAAAGCCGTGAAAAGCCAACGACCTGTAAACCTAGACCTAAGGACCATCAAACTCCCGATCACCGCGTACACGTCCATTCTTCACCGTATCTCCGGCGTCATCCTGTTCCTCGGCCTTGCCATCATGCTGTACGCATTGGGCAAATCGCTGGGTAGCGAGGAAGGCTTTGCCGAGGTGAAGGCGTGTCTGACCAGTCCGCTGGCCAAACTGGTGACCTGGGGCCTGCTGTCCGGCCTGCTGTATCACCTCGTGGCAGGTGTGCGCCACCTGATCATGGACATGGGCATCGGTGAGACGCTGGAAGGCGGCAAGCTGGGCTCGAAAATCGTGATCGTCATCTCCGTGGTGCTGATCGTTCTGGCAGGAGTTTGGGTATGGTAACTAACGTCACGAACCTCTCGCGTTCGGGCCTCTACGACTGGATGGCGCAGCGCGTCTCGGCGGTCGTTCTCGCGGCTTACTTCATTTTCCTGATCGGCTACCTCGCCGCGCACCCGGGCATCGATTACGCCCAGTGGCACGGTCTGTTCTCCAACAACGCGATGCGTATCTTCAGTCTGCTGGCCCTCGTTGCCCTGGGCGCCCACGCCTGGGTCGGCATGTGGACCATTGCCACCGACTACCTGACGCCGATGTCGTTCGGCAAGTCGGCGACTGCAATTCGTTTCCTGTTCCAGGCGGTATGCGGCGTAGCAATGTTCGCTTACTTCGTCTGGGGTGTGCAGATTCTCTGGGGTATCTGATTCATGGCTAACATTCCAACCATTTCCTTCGACGCCATCATCATCGGTGGCGGCGGGGCAGGCATGCGCGCAGCGCTGCAACTGGCTCAAGGCGGCCACAAGACTGCCGTAGTCACCAAGGTGTTCCCGACCCGTTCGCACACCGTTTCCGCCCAGGGCGGCATCACCTGCGCCATCGCTTCGGCCGACCCGAACGACGACTGGCGCTGGCACATGTACGATACCGTCAAGGGTTCCGACTACATCGGTGACCAGGACGCTATTGAATACATGTGTCAGGAAGGCCCGGCCGCGGTCTTCGAACTGGACCACATGGGCCTGCCGTTCTCGCGTACCGAAACCGGCCGTATCTACCAGCGTCCGTTCGGTGGCCAGTCCAAGGACTTCGGTAAAGGTGGCCAGGCCGCCCGTACCTGCGCCGCTTCCGACCGTACCGGTCACGCGCTGCTGCACACTCTCTATCAGGGTAACCTGAAAGCGGGTACCACCTTCCTCAACGAGTACTACGCCGTTGACTTGGTCAAGAACCAGGACGGCGCCTTCGTCGGTGTGATCGCGATCTGCATCGAAACCGGCGAAACCATGTACATCAAGTCCAAGGCCACCGTACTGGCCACTGGCGGTGCCGGCCGTATCTACGCCTCCACCACCAACGCCCTGATCAACACCGGCGACGGTGTCGGCATGGCCCTGCGTGCCGGCGTGCCGGTGCAGGACATCGAGATGTGGCAGTTCCACCCGACCGGTATCGCCGGCGCCGGTGTACTGGTTACCGAAGGCTGCCGCGGTGAGGGTGGCTACCTGATCAACGCCCACGGCGAGCGCTTCATGGAGCGTTACGCGCCAAACGCGAAAGACCTGGCCGGCCGCGACGTGGTTGCCCGTTCCATGGTCAAAGAGATCATCGCCGGCAACGGCGTGGGCCCGAACAAGGACCACGTGCTGCTGAAGCTGGACCACCTGGGCGAGGAAGTGCTGCACAGCCGCCTGCCAGGTATCTGCGAGCTGTCGAAGACCTTCGCCCACGTCGACCCTGTGGTCGCGCCGGTGCCGGTCATCCCGACCTGCCACTACATGATGGGCGGCGTTGCCACCAACATTCATGGCCAGGCCATCACCATGGACGCCGAAGGCAACGACCACATCATCCCGGGTCTGTTCGCCGTGGGTGAAGTGGCGTGCGTATCGGTTCACGGTGCCAACCGCCTGGGCGGCAACTCGCTGCTCGACCTGGTGGTCTTCGGCCGTGCCGCCGGCCTGCACCTGGAGAAGGCGCTGAGCGACGGCGTCGAGTACCGCGATGCCAGCGACACCGACGTCGAAGTAGCCCTGAACCGCCTGAACAAGCTCAACGAGCGCACCACCGGCGAAGACGTCGCCAGCCTCAAGCGCGAGCTGCAGAGCTGCATGCAGAACTACTTCGGTGTATTCCGTACCGGCGAATACATGCAGAAGGGTATCGAGCAGCTGGCCGGCCTGCGTGATCGCATCGCCAACGTCAAGATCAACGACAAGTCCCAGGCCTTCAACACCGCGCGTATCGAAGCGCTGGAGCTGCAGAACCTGCTGGAAGTCGCCGAAGCGACCGCGATTGCCGCTGAAGCCCGTAAAGAGTCCCGCGGCGCGCACGCCCGTGAAGACTTCGAAGACCGTGACGACGAGAACTGGCTGTGCCACACCCTGTACTACCCGGGTGAGAAGCGCGTCGCCAAGCGTGGCGTCAACTTTGCGCCGAAGACAGTTCCTGCCTTCGAACCAAAAGTCCGGACTTACTAAGGGTGGCCGCTATGTTGCAAGTCGAAGTTTATCGTTACAACCCGGACACCGATTCGGCCCCCAAGATGCAGACCTTCCAGGTCGACACTGGCGGCAAGGATCTGATGGTCCTGGACGTGCTGGCGCTGATCAAGGAGCAGGACGAGGGCTTCTCGTACCGTCGCTCCTGCCGTGAAGGCGTGTGCGGTTCCGACGGCATGAACATCAACGGCAAGAACGGCCTGGCGTGCATCACGCCGCTGTCCGCTGTCGTAAAAGGTAACAAGTTGATCCTGCGCCCGCTGCCAGGTCTGCCGGTTATCCGTGACCTGGTCGTCGATATGAGCATCTTCTACAAGCAGTACGAGAAGGTGAAGCCATTCCTGCAGAACGACACGCCGGCCCCGGCCATCGAGCGTCTGCAGTCGCCGGAAGATCGCGACAAGCTGGACGGTCTGTACGAGTGCATCCTGTGCGCCTGCTGCTCGACCTCCTGCCCATCGTTCTGGTGGAACCCGGACAAGTTCCTGGGCCCCGCCGCCTTGCTGCAGGCCTATCGTTTCCTGGCCGACAGCCGTGACACCAAGACCCAGGAGCGCCTGGCGTCCCTGGATGACCCGTTCAGCGTATTCCGCTGCCGCGGGATCATGAACTGCGTGAACGTCTGCCCGAAGGGTCTGAACCCGACCAAGGCAATCGGCCACGTACGTAACATGCTGCTGCAAAGCGGCACCTGATTCAAACGTTGTACCTGCAGTAAGCCGAGGTGCGGGCGCTGAGTCCGCACTGCGGTAAAACCCGAGCAAGGGCCCACAAAGCCCGCGCTCATTACCTATGAAGATATGAGACCAGCAGGGGCTTCCGGGCTGGTACCCGGAAAATCAGCAGGATCCAGGTGGCGTGGTTCAGTCGCTGTGTTCGGACTTTTCCAGGTTTGCTGTGGCTCTCGCCGATCAGTCCCCTAACCGAGGGTGACCAAGCATGCAAGAAAGCGTGATGCAGCGCATGTGGGATAGCGCCCACCTTTCAGGTGGTAACGCTGCATATGTGGAAGAGCTTTATGAGCTCTACCTGCACGACCCTAACGCTGTGCCAGAAGAGTGGCGCACTTACTTCCAGAAGTTGCCCGCCGACGGCAGCACCGCTACCGATGTATCGCACTCGACGATCCGCGACCATTTCGTACTGCTGGCAAAGAACCAGCGCCGCGCCCAACCGGTTTCCGCCGGGAGCGTGAGCAGTGAACACGAGAAGAAGCAGGTTGAAGTGCTGCGACTGATCCAGGCCTATCGTATGCGCGGCCATCAGGCTGCCAAGCTCGACCCGTTGGGGTTGTGGCAGCGTCCTGCGCCTGTAGACCTGTCGATCAATCACTACGGCTTGACCAATGCCGATCTTGATACGACCTTCCGTGCCGGCGACCTGTTCATCGGCAAAGAGGAAGCGAGCCTACGCGAAATCTTCGAAGCGCTGCAGAAGACATATTGTCGCACCATTGGCGCCGAGTTCACCCACATCGTCGATTCCGAGCAGCGCAGCTGGTTCCAGCAGCGCCTGGAAAGCGTGCGTGGCCGTCCGGAATTCTCCGCCGATGTGCAGACCCATCTGCTCGAGCGCGTCACGGCCGGTGAGGGCCTGGAGAAGTACCTGGGCACCAAGTACCCAGGCACCAAGCGCTTCGGTCTGGAGGGGGGCGAAAGCCTGATCCCGATGCTGGACGAAATGATCCAGCGCTCCGGCTCCTACGGCACCAAGGAAGTCGTGATCGGCATGGCCCACCGTGGCCGCCTGAACGTGCTCGTCAACACCTTCGGCAAGAACCCGCGCGAGCTGTTCGACGAGTTCGAAGGCAAGAAGATGAATGAGCTGGGCTCCGGTGACGTGAAGTATCACCAGGGCTTCTCCTCCAACGTGATGACCCCCGGTGGCGAAGTTCACCTGGCCATGGCGTTCAACCCCTCCCACCTGGAAATCGTCTCGCCAGTGGTGGAAGGTTCGGTTCGCGCCCGTCAGGACCGTCGCAACGACACCGTGGGTGACAAGGTCCTGCCGATCTCGATCCACGGTGACGCTGCGTTCGCCGGCCAGGGCGTGGTCATGGAAACCTTCCAGATGTCGCAGACCCGCGGTTTCAAGACCGGCGGCACCGTGCACATCGTGATCAACAACCAAGTCGGTTTCACCATCAGCAACCCGTTGGACGCGCGCTCCACCGAGTACGCCACCGACGTCGCCAAGATGATCCAGGCGCCGATCCTGCACGTGAACGGCGACGATCCGGAAGCGGTGCTGTTCGTCACCCAGCTGGCCGTCGACTACCGCATGCAGTTCAAGCGTGACGTGGTCATCGACCTGGTCTGCTACCGTCGTCGCGGCCACAACGAGGCCGACGAACCCAACGGCACCCAGCCGCTGATGTACCAGCAGATCAGCAAGCAGCGCACCACCCGCGAGCTGTACGCCGACGCGCTGATCCAGGCCGGTCGCATCGATGCCGAGCGCGCCCAGGCCAAGATCGACGAGTACCGCAACGCGCTGGACAACGGCCTGCACGTAGTGAAGAGCCTGGTCAAGGAACCCAACCGCGAGCTGTTCGTCGACTGGCGTCCGTACCTGGGTCACGCCTGGACCGCGCGCCACGACACCCGCTTCGACCTCAAGACCCTTCAGGACCTCTCGGCCAAGCTGCTGGAACTGCCGGAAGGCTTCGTCGTCCAGCGCCAGGTGGCGAAGATCTACGAAGACCGCCAGAAGATGCAGGCCGGTGGCTTGCCGATCAACTGGGGTTACGCGGAGACCATGGCCTACGCCACGCTGCAGTTCGAAGGTCACCCGATCCGCATGACCGGCCAGGACATCGGCCGTGGCACCTTCTCGCACCGTCACGCGGTGCTGCACAACCAGAAGGACGCCAGCACCTACATCCCGCTGCAGAACCTGTTCCCAGGCCAGCCACGTTTCGACCTGTACGATTCGTTCCTGTCCGAGGAAGCGGTACTGGCCTTCGAATACGGCTACTCCACCACCACGCCGAACGCGCTGGTGATCTGGGAAGCCCAGTTCGGCGACTTCGCCAACGGTGCGCAAGTGGTGATCGACCAGTTCATCACCAGCGGCGAGCACAAGTGGGGCCGTCTGTGCGGTCTGACCATGCTGCTGCCGCACGGTTATGAAGGGCAGGGGCCGGAGCACTCCTCCGCACGTCTGGAGCGTTACCTGCAACTGTGCGCCGAGCACAACATCCAGGTTTGCGTACCGACCACCCCGGCACAGATCTACCACCTGCTGCGTCGCCAGGTGATCCGCCCACTGCGCAAGCCGCTGGTCGTGCTGACACCGAAGTCGCTGCTGCGCCACAAGCTGGCCATCTCGACCTTGGAAGACTTGGCCGAAGGCTCGTTCCAGACCGTGATCCCGGAAATCGACACCCTGGATCCGGCCAAGGTCGAGCGCCTGGTGCTGGCCAGCGGCAAGGTCTACTACGACCTGCTGGAAAAACGCCGTGCCGAAGGCCGCGAAGACATCGCCATCGTGCGTATCGAGCAGCTGTATCCGTTCCCTGAGGACGACCTGGTCGAAATCCTCGCCCCGTACACCAACCTCAAGCATGCGGTCTGGTGTCAGGAAGAGCCGATGAACCAGGGCGCCTGGTACAGCAGCCAGCACCACATGCGCCGTATCCTGGGCCGCCACAACAAGGCGCTGGTCCTGGAATACGCCGGCCGCGACGCTTCCGCCGCGCCAGCCTGTGGTTACGCATCGAAGCACGCCGAACAGCAGGAAAAACTGCTGCAAGACGCGTTCACTGTCTAACGCCTTCGCGCACCTGAAACCGAATTTAAGGAAACACAGATAATGGCTATCGAGATCAAAGCCCCAACCTTCCCGGAATCGGTTGCCGATGGCACCGTTGCCACCTGGCACAAGCAGCCGGGCGACGCCGTCAAGCGTGACGAGCTGATCGTCGACATCGAGACCGACAAGGTCGTCCTGGAAGTCCTGGCCACCGCCGACGGCGTGCTGGGCGCCATCGTCAAGGGCGAGGGCGACACCGTCCTGTCCGACGAAGTCCTGGGCTCGATCGTTGAAGGTGGCGCCGCCGCCGCGGCTCCTGCGGCCGCTCCGGCCGCTGCTGCGCCGGCTGCCGCTGCCGCCGACGCTGGCGAAGACGACCCGGTCGCCGCTCCAGCCGCGCGCAAGCTGGCTGAAGAGAACGGTATCGACCTGGCTACCGTTGCCGGCACCGGCAAGGGCGGTCGCATCACCAAGGAAGACGTCGTCGCTGCTGTCGCCAACAAGAAATCGGCACCTGCTCCGGCCGCCAAGCCTGCCGCTGCTGCCGCCGCTCCGGTTGTCGTTGCCGCTGGCGACCGCACCGAGAAGCGCGTACCGATGACTCGTCTGCGCGCCAAGATCGCCGAGCGTCTGGTCGAAGCCCAGTCGAACATGGCCATGCTGACCACCTTCAACGAAGTCGACATGACCGAAGTCATGGCCCTGCGTTCGAAGTACAAGGACCTGTTCGAGAAGACCCACAACGGCGTGCGCCTGGGCTTCATGTCGTTCTTCGTCAAGGCGGCCACCGAAGCGCTGAAGCGCTTCCCGGCGGTCAACGCCTCGATCGACGGCAACGACATCGTCTACCACGGTTTCGCTGACGTCGGCGTCGCTGTTTCCAGCGACCGCGGCCTGGTGGTTCCGGTACTGCGCAACGCCGAATCGATGTCGCTGGCCGAGATCGAGAACGGCATCGCCACCTTCGGCAAGAAGGCCCGTGACGGCAAGCTGGCCATCGAAGAGATGACTGGCGGTACCTTCACCATCACCAACGGTGGTACCTTCGGCTCGATGATGTCGACCCCGATCGTCAACCCGCCGCAGGCCGCGATCCTGGGTATGCACAACATCATCCAGCGCCCGATGGCCATCAATGGCCAAGTGGTGATCCGCCCGATGATGTACCTGGCGCTGTCCTACGACCACCGCCTGATCGACGGCAAGGAAGCGGTAACCTTCCTGGTGACCATCAAGAACCTGCTGGAAGATCCGTCTCGCCTGCTGCTGGACATCTAAATCGCAGCGCAAGCCGCGGGCGCCGCGCTTCTCCCGAAGCACGTGCGCCTGGCGGCTTGCCGCTCGTAGCTTGAAGCTAAAAAGGAATCGTTTATGACCCAGAAATTCGACGTGGTAGTGATTGGTGCAGGTCCTGGCGGCTACGTGGCCGCGATCAAGGCCGCACAGCTCGGCTTCAGCACCGCCTGCATCGAGAAATACACCGACGCCGAGGGCAAGCTGGCCCTGGGCGGTACCTGCCTGAACGTGGGTTGCATTCCTTCCAAGGCCCTGCTGGACAGCTCCTGGAAGTACAAGGAAGCCAAAGAGAGCTTCAACGTGCACGGCATCTCCACTGGCGAAGTGAAGATGGACGTGGCTGCGATGGTTGGCCGCAAGGCTGGCATCGTCAAGAACCTGACCGGTGGCGTCGCCACCCTGTTCAAGGCCAACGGCGTCACTTCGATCCAGGGCCACGGCAAGCTGCTGGCCGGCAAGAAAGTCGAAGTCACCAAGGCTGACGGCACCACTGAAATCATCGAAGCCGAGAACGTGATCCTGGCCTCCGGCTCGCGTCCGATCGACATTCCGCCGGCTCCGGTCGACCAGAACGTCATCGTCGACTCCACCGGCGCCCTGGAATTCCAATCGGTTCCCAAGCGCCTGGGCGTCATCGGCGCTGGCGTGATCGGCCTGGAACTGGGTTCGGTCTGGGCTCGCCTGGGTGCCGAAGTCACCGTCCTGGAAGCCCTGGACACCTTCCTGATGGCTGCCGACACCGCTGTGTCGAAAGAAGCCCAGAAAACCCTGACCAAGCAAGGCCTGGACATCAAGCTGGGCGCTCGCGTCACCGGCTCGAAAGTCAACGGTAACGAAGTCGAAGTCACCTACACCAACGCCGAAGGCGAGCAGAAGATCACCTTCGACAAGCTGATCGTCGCGGTCGGCCGTCGTCCGGTGACCACCGACCTGCTGGCCGCCGACAGCGGCGTGACCATCGACGAGCGCGGCTACATCTTCGTCGACGATCACTGCGCCACCAGCGTACCGGGCGTCTACGCCATCGGTGACGTGGTGCGTGGCATGATGCTGGCGCACAAGGCCTCGGAAGAGGGCATCATGGTCGTCGAGCGCATCAAGGGCCACAAAGCCCAGATGAACTACGACCTGATCCCGTCGGTCATCTACACCCACCCGGAAATCGCGTGGGTCGGCAAGACCGAACAGGCGTTGAAAGCCGAAGGCGTTGAGGTTAACGTGGGCACCTTCCCGTTCGCGGCCAGCGGCCGTGCGATGGCAGCCAACGATACCGGCGGTTTCGTCAAGGTCATCGCCGACGCCAAGACCGACCGCGTACTGGGCGTTCACGTGATCGGCCCATCGGCTGCGGAGCTGGTGCAGCAGGGCGCGATCGCAATGGAATTCGGCACCAGTGCCGAGGACCTGGGCATGATGGTCTTCAGCCATCCGACCCTGTCCGAAGCGCTGCATGAAGCAGCGCTGGCGGTGAATGGCGGTGCCATTCACGTCGCCAACCGTAAGAAGCGTTAATTATAAGAAACCACGGCGGTCTGCCCGTCGTGGGTCTTGCGTGCAAGACTCACCGCGGAACGTCCGCCGGACCGGATCACACGGGAAAACCCGGGGTCAACGGTCACAGGTGGTGCGGCGCCAGTAATGGCGCAGCGCCGAAGCGCAGTACCTAACGAAGACGGTAAAAAGCATGAATCTTCACGAGTATCAGGGTAAGCAGCTGTTCGCTGAATACGGCCTGCCAGTTTCCAAGGGTTTCGCAGTCGATACCCCTGAGCAAGCGGCAGAAGCCTGCGACAAGATCGGCGGTTCGGAGTGGGTCGTCAAAGCCCAGGTCCACGCCGGTGGTCGCGGTAAAGCGGGCGGCGTAAAGCTGGTTCGCAGCAAGGAAGACGCCAAGGCGTTCGCTGCACAGTGGCTGGGCAAGAACCTGGTAACCTACCAGACCGACGCCAATGGTCAGCCAGTTTCCAAGATCCTGGTCGAATCCTGCACTGACATCGCCAAAGAGCTGTACCTGGGCGCTGTAGTGGACCGTTCGAGCCGCCGCATCGTGTTCATGGCTTCCACCGAAGGTGGCGTGGACATCGAGAAGGTCGCTCACGAGACTCCTGAGAAGATCCTCAAGGCCACCATCGATCCGCTGGTCGGCGCTCAGCCGTTCCAAGGTCGTGAACTGGCGTTCCAGCTGGGTCTGGAAGGCAAGCAAGTACAACAGTTCGCCAAGATCTTCGTAGGCCTGGCCAAGCTGTTCAAGGATCACGACCTGGCCCTGCTGGAAGTGAACCCGCTGGTGATCAAGGCCGACGGCGACCTGCACTGCCTCGATGCCAAGATCAACATCGACGCCAACGCCATGTACCGTCAGCCTAAGCTGAAGACCTTCCACGACCCGTCGCAGGACGACGCCCGTGAAGCCCACGCCGCCAAGTTCGAACTGAACTACGTTGCCCTCGAAGGCAACATCGGCTGCATGGTCAACGGTGCCGGCCTGGCCATGGGTACCATGGACATCGTCAACCTGCACGGTGGCAAGCCAGCCAACTTCCTCGACGTGGGCGGCGGCGCTACCAAAGAGCGCGTTACCGAAGCGTTCAAGATCATTCTGTCCGACAGCAATGTCGCGGCCGTCCTGGTCAACATCTTCGGCGGCATCGTTCGCTGCGACATGATTGCCGAAGGCATCATCGGCGCTGTGAAAGAAGTCGGCGTCAAGGTTCCGGTCGTCGTTCGCCTCGAAGGCAACAACGCCGAACTGGGCGCTAAAGTACTGGCAGAAAGCGGTTTGAACATCATTGCGGCAACCAGCCTGACCGACGCTGCTCAACAAGTTGTCAAAGCTGCGGAGGGCAAGTAATGAGCGTCCTGATCAATAAAGACACCAAAGTCATCTGCCAGGGCTTCACCGGCTCGCAGGGTACTTTCCACTCCGAACAAGCCATTGCCTACGGCACCAAGATGGTCGGCGGCGTCACCCCAGGCAAGGGTGGCACCACCCACCTGGGCCTGCCGGTGTTCAACACCGTGAAAGAAGCTGTAGAAGCCACCGGCGCTGACGCGTCGGTCATCTACGTACCGGCTCCTTTCTGCAAGGACTCCATCCTGGAAGCCGCCTTCGGTGGCATCAAGCTGATCGTCTGCATCACCGAGGGTATCCCTACCCTCGACATGCTGGACGCCAAGGTCAAGTGCGACGAGCTGGGCGTGACCCTGATCGGCCCTAACTGCCCAGGTGTCATCACCCCGGGCGAGTGCAAGATCGGCATCATGCCAGGCCACATCCACCTGCCAGGCAAGGTCGGTATCGTTTCGCGTTCCGGCACCCTGACCTACGAAGCTGTGAAGCAGACCACCGACGCCGGCTTCGGCCAGTCGACCTGCGTCGGCATCGGCGGTGACCCGATCCCGGGCTCCAACTTCATCGACATCCTGAAGCTGTTCCAGGAAGACCCGAAGACCGAAGCGATCGTCATGATCGGTGAGATCGGCGGTTCCGCTGAAGAAGAAGCCGCGGCCTACATCAAGGCCAACGTGACCAAGCCTGTCGTGTCTTACATCGCCGGTGTTACCGCACCTGCTGGCAAGCGCATGGGCCACGCTGGCGCCATCATCTCTGGTGGCAAGGGTACTGCGGACGAGAAGTTCGCCGCCCTGCAGGACGCCGGTGTGAAAACCGTGCGTTCCCTGGCTGACATCGGCAAGGCCCTGGCCGAGCTGACTGGCTGGGAAGTCAAGAAGTAAGTAACACGTAGTACCCCCCACGCGCACAAAGGCCACCTTCGGGTGGCCTTTGTCGTTTTGCTTCGCGCTTTTTTGTGGGAGCGGCCTTGTGTCGCGAAAGGGCCGCGTAACGGCCCCTGCGGCAGTTGCATCGACGTTGGAACCCTGGGGCCGCTCTGCGGCCCTTTCGCGACACAAGGCCGCTCCCACGCCTAGGAAAATTCGATCACCTCAATCAGGGTTTTCAACCAGACATTCACCCAAATGCGCAATAAACTGTCGCCTGGCACATTCAACAAGACGACAAACACATACGCACATCGGACAAGCAGCACTGGGCCAGTGCGTTTGTCGGGCAAAACAGGTAGGCTACGCGTTCACTCTGTGCCCGTACCCCAAAAGGGAACGACACGCTAAACGGGTCTGGCTTACCAAGCCGGGCAGCATTTCCCTTAATCCTGTGGGAAATCCCCTCCGACTCCCGATTTCAGCAGTGTGGTATTTCCTTAAATGAAAGTGTTAAAAGGCCAGGATATCCTGGCGCTTGGCTTTATGACGTTTGCGCTTTTCGTAGGCGCCGGCAACATCATCTTCCCGCCCATCGTCGGCCTGCAATCCGGTCCGCACGTGTGGATGGCGGCGCTTGGCTTCCTGGTCACCGCCGTGGGCCTGCCGGTCATCACCGTGGTCGCCCTGGCCAAGGTCGGTGGTGGCATGGACGCGCTGAGCAGCCCGATCGGCAAGTTCTTCGGTGGCCTGCTGGCAGCTGTGTGCTACCTGTCGGTCGGCCCGCTGTTCGCCACCCCGCGTACCGCGACCGTGTCGTTCGAAGTGGGTGTTGCACCGCTGACCGGTGAAAGCCCGACCGCGCTGCTCATCTACAGCGTGGTGTACTTCGCCGTGGTGCTGGCCGTGTCCATGTACCCGGGCAAGCTGCTCGACACCGTGGGCCGTTTCCTCGCGCCGTTGAAGATCATCGCCTTGGCGGTGCTGGGCATCGCGGCGTTCGCATTGCCGGCCGGCACGATTGGCGAAGCTCAGCCGGCCTACGCCGCCGCCGCGTTCTCCAAAGGCTTCTCCGATGGCTACCTGACCATGGACACACTGGGGGCCCTGGTCTTCGGTATCGTCATCGTCAACGCCATCCGCTCGCGTGGGGTCGAGTCGCCGAAGCTGATCACCCGCTATGCCATCATCGCTGGCCTGATTGCAGGCGTGGGCCTGGTGCTGGTGTATGTCAGCCTGTTCCGCCTTGGTGCGGGCAGCCATGACATCGCAGCCGACGCTACCAACGGCGCGATGGTCTTGCATGCCTATGTGCAGCACACCTTCGGTTCGCTGGGCAGCGGCTTCCTGGCCGTGCTGATCGCACTGGCCTGCCTGGTGACCGCCGTTGGCCTGACCTGCGCCTGCGCCGAGTACTTCAGCCAGATCCTGCCGCTGTCGTACCGCGCCCTGGTGGTGATCCTGGCTGGCTTCTCGCTGGTGATCTCGAACCTGGGCCTGACCAAGCTGATCATGTTCTCGATTCCCGTGCTGACGGCGATCTACCCGCCTTGCATCGTGGTGGTGGGCCTGAGCTTCGTGAAGGACCTGTGGAACTCGCCAACCCGCATCCTGGCGCCGGTCATGCTGGTGTCGCTGGTGTTCGGTGTTGTCGACGCGATCAAGGGCAGCAGCTTTGCCCATGTGCTGCCTGACGCCTTGGCTCACTTGCCGTTCAGCAACGAAGGCATGGCCTGGCTGGTGCCTTCGGTGGTCACCCTGGCCGCCGCCGTGGTTTGCGATCGTATGCTGGGCAAGCCACGCGAGGCGTTGGCTTGATGGATTGAAGCCTGAAGGGCAGGGCGCTGGCCACAAGCCGAAGGGCGCCCACCAACGGTGGATATCGAAACCCCGCTTCCCTTGAGGAGCGGGGTTTTTTGTTGCCTGTGCCTTGCGATTTTTACTCGACGGCGTGTCTTTTGGCGCTACCCGGCGTCGAAAACCGGTCTGTTTCTCTTTTGTGGGATAACTGCATGACCTTCATCCAAAACAACCTGGGCAACCTGCTGGCCGCGCTATGGTTCGCCATCTGCTGGGGTGGCTATACCCGCTACGCCATCTGGAAGGGCCGCGACACGGCCTGCCTGGCCAGTGTGCTGCACCTGTATCGCGAGGACTGGATGCGTCGCATGCTGCTGCGCGACAACCGCATCGCCGACGCCAGCGTGATCGGCAACCTCGAGCGCAATGCTTCGTTCTTCGCGTCCAGCACGCTGATCATCCTGGCTGGCATTCTCACCGTGCTCGGTGCGTCCGACCGCGCCTTGTCGCTGCTGGCCGACCTGCCGTTGGTGCAGCAGGCCTCCCAGGGCATGTCGGAGATCAAGCTGCTATGCCTGGCGATGGTCTTCGTCTATGCCTTCTTCACCTTCAGCTGGTGCATGCGCCAATACAACTTCGCCGCGGTACTGGTAGGGTCGGCGCCGATGATCGGCGAGCGTCAAGTCAGCGAGCAGGAGCGCAGGGCATTCGCCTCGCGAGCGGCGGGGGTGCTGTCGCTGGCGGCCAACCAGTTCAACCTTGGGCTGCGTTCCTATTACTTCGGCATGGTCATGTTGTGCTGGTTCATCAGCCCCTGGTTGTTCATGGTCATGAGCGTGGCCGTGGTGTTTATTCTTTATCGCCGTGAATTCCATTCTCGTGTGCTGGAAGTCATGGTGTTCACGCCAACGGAAAATGTCCCCACCGAGTTGCCCAGGGACACTTCGGGGGCGACCAACTGAAACGTTTCAATCAAAAGTGACAGGCATAAAAAAACCCGACGCAAGTCGGGTTTTTTCGTTCGGGGCGATTACTGCTTGGCCGGCTCGGCTGGGGCAGTTGGCGCGGCCGGAGCGGCTTCCTCGGCGGCTTTCTGCTGCGCTTCGGCCTGATCTTTGGCGGCTTCGGCGTTTTCCTTGGCGGCTTCGTTCATCTTATCCTGAGCTTCGCCCATTTTTTCCTGGGCTTGCTCGGCGTGTTGCTGTGCGTCCTGGGCTTTGTCTTCGCTCGCCTTGTCGCAAGCAGCCAGGCCCATGGCAGCGGCCAGCATCAGAGCAAAAGCAAAAGGTTTACGCATGGGGTGTATCTCCTGGGTGGAATAACTTTACTTGTTCCTTCGAGTTCACCCCGGGCGGATAAGTTCCACAAAGGTTACAGATATATAACTGCCCGACCTATATAGACTTTTTACCGAATTTATGCAGCGGTGGACAATGAACGAGACTCCATTGACGGCAATGGCCGAGCGTTTTCTCTCAGCCTTGAAACATTGCCAGTTACTGCAGATGCGCGTGCACCATGCCGACGCGCAGGGCATGACCCTGGTACTGCCCTGGTCGCCGGCCATTGTCGGCAACCCGCAGACCGGGGCCGTGCACGGGGGCGCCTTGACCACCCTGATGGACACCACCTGCGGCATGGCCACCCTGTGCGCGCTGCCGCGCTTCGAGGTATGCCCGACCCTGGACCTGCGCATCGACTACATGCACCCGGCCGAAGCAGGCAAGGACATCTATGGCCACGCCAAGTGCTACCGGGTCACCCGCGATGTGATCTTCACCCGTGGCAGCGCCTATCAGGACGACCCTGATCAGCCGATCTGCCAGGTGGTGGGTACCTTCATGCGCCTGGGGGCCGAGGTCAAAGGTGGCATTCGGTTCGGCAACAGCCTGAAGGAGCCGCGCGAATGATTCCCGCAGACGTCCGTCAGCAATTGAACGCCGCCCATGCACGCGGTGACTACCAGCCCTTGCTGGCGCTGATTCCCTATGCCGGGTTGATCGGCATTGAGTGCGAGCGCCAGGGCGACGACCTGTTGTTCCGCCTGCCGGCCAACCCGGACAACATCGGCAACCCGTTGCTGCCGGCCATTCATGGTGGCGTGATCGCCGGTTTCATGGAGCTGTCTGCGGCGCTGTACCTGTTGATCTACAGCGAAAGCGCGAGCATCCCCAAGATCATCGATTTCTCCATCGACTACCTGCGTGCCGGGCACTTTCGCGACACCTATGCGCAGTGCCAGCTGTGGCGCCAGGGCCGGCGCGTGACCAATGTCGCCATCACCGCCTGGCAGGGGGATCGCGAGGCCCCCATCGCCACGGCGCGGGCGCATTTCAAGATAGAACCTGAAAAGCCCTTGAAATAGTCGGCCATGCCCCCATCTGCTGGTCATCCGCCATTGAAAGCAGGCCTTTTTGTCCGCCAGGCGTCACCAACCAACAGATTGGAGTTTGAAGACCATGAGTGTGGAGACTCAAAAAGAAACCCTGGGCTTCCAGACCGAGGTGAAGCAACTGCTGCACCTCATGATCCATTCCCTGTATTCGAACAAGGAGATCTTCCTGCGCGAGCTGATCTCCAATGCCTCCGACGCCGCCGACAAGCTGCGTTTCGAGGCCCTGGCCAAGCCCGAGCTGCTCGAGGGCGACGCCGAGCTGAAGATCCGCGTGAGCTTCGACAAGGCCGCCAATACCGTGACCCTCGAGGACAACGGCATCGGCATGAGCCGCGAAGACGTCATCTCGCACCTGGGTACCATCGCCAAGTCCGGCACCGCCGACTTCATGAAGAACCTTACCGGTGACCAGAAGAAGGATTCGCACCTGATCGGCCAGTTCGGCGTGGGCTTCTACTCCGCGTTCATCGTCGCCGACAAGGTCGATGTGTTCAGCCGTCGCGCCGGGTTGCCGGCTGGCGAAGGCGTGCACTGGTCGTCGAAAGGCGAGGGCGAGTTCGAAGTTGCCACCGTCGACAAGCCAGAGCGTGGCACCCGTATTGTCCTGCACCTGAAGAAGGGCGAGGACGAGTTCGCCGATGGCTGGCGCCTGCGCAACATCGTCAAGAAGTACTCCGACCACATTGCCCTGCCGATCGAACTGCCGAAGGAACAGCCTGCGGCCGCCGAAGGCGAGGAGCAGCCAGCGCAGGAGTGGGAGACCGTCAACCGCGCCAGCGCCCTGTGGACCCGCCCGCGCACCGAGGTGAAGGACGAGGAGTACCAGGAGTTCTACAAGCACATCGGCCATGACTTCGAGAACCCGCTGTCCTGGAGCCATAACAAGGTCGAGGGCAAGCTCGAGTACAGTTCGCTGCTGTATGTGCCGGCCCGTGCGCCGTTCGACCTGTACCAGCGCGAAGCACCTCGTGGCCTGAAGCTGTACGTGCAGCGTGTGTTCATCATGGACCAGGCCGAGTCGTTCCTGCCGTTGTACCTGCGCTTCATCAAGGGTGTTGTCGATTCCAACGACCTGTCGCTGAACGTCTCCCGCGAGATCCTGCAGAAAGATCCGATCATCGACTCGATGAAGACTGCGCTGACCAAGCGCGTGCTGGACATGCTGGAGAAGCTGGCGAAGGACAAGCCCGAGGAGTACAAGGGCTTCTGGAAGAACTTCGGCCAAGTCATGAAAGAAGGCCCGGCCGAAGACTTCGCCAACAAGGAGAAGATCGCCGGCCTGCTGCGCTTCGCCTCCACCCACGACGACAGCGGCGAGCAGAGCGTCGCCCTGGCCGATTACCTGGCGCGCGCCAAGGAAGGCCAGGACAAGATCTACTTCCTGACCGGCGAATCCCATGCCCAGGTCAAGAACAGCCCGCACCTGGAAGTCTTCCGCAAGAAAGGCATCGAAGTGCTGCTGCTGACCGACCGTATCGACGAGTGGCTGATGAGCTACCTCAACGAGTTCGATGGCAAGGCCTTCGTCGACGTCGCTCGTGGCGACCTGGACCTGGGCAAGCTGGACTCCGAAGAGGACAAGAAAGCCCAGGAAGAAGTGGCCAAGGACAAGGAAGGCCTGGTAGAGCGCCTCAAGGGCGCGCTGGGTGACAGCGTCGCCGAAGTGCGCGTGTCGCACCGCCTGACCGACTCCCCGGCGATCCTGGCCATTGGTGAGCAGGACCTGGGTCTGCAGATGCGCCAGATCCTCGAGGCCAGCGGGCAGAAAGTGCCGGAGTCCAAGCCGATCTTCGAGTTCAACCCGACCCACCCGCTGATCGAGAAACTCGATGGCGAGCAGAGCGAAGACCGCTTCGCCGAGCTTTCGCACATCCTGTTCGACCAGGCGGCGCTGGCGGCTGGTGACAGCCTGAAGGACCCGGCGGCCTATGTGCGTCGCCTCAACAAGCTGCTGGTCGAGCTGTCCGCTTGATCTGAAGCAGACAAAGCCCGCTTCGGCGGGCTTTTTCATTTATGCGCACAGTCTATCCGCGGAAGCGGGCTTACCCTGCGAAAAGGGCAATACGGTCTAGAATTCGCACAACCGTGCAAGCCAAGGAGTGTTGAATGAGCAAGGTCATCGTCGAGTCGCTGGTCTATCACCTGTCCGGTAAAGCCTATGAAAGCCGCCTGGTTTACGCCCCGGGCGCGCTGCCGCAGCCGGGCCTGGTGATGGCACCGAACTGGATGGGTATCGGCGAGGGGGCTGAACGTATTGCCAAGGAAGTGGCCGAGCAAGGCTATGTGGTACTGATCGCCGACCTCTACGGGCAGTCGGTGCGCCCCTCCAATGCTGACGAAGCAGGTGCGGCAATGATGCCGCTGAAGAATGATCGTGGCGAGCTGCGCAAGCGCATGCAGGAAGCGCTGGCCCAGCTGGTGGGGCAGTCCAAGGCGTTGTTGGCACCAGGCAAGGTGGCAACTTTCGGCTTCTGCTTCGGCGGCTGCTGCGCGCTTGAGTTGGCACGCACCGGTGCTGATCTCAAGGCGGCAGTGTCGTTCCATGGCACGCTGGACACCCCGAACCCAGAAGATGCCAAGCGTATCAAGGGCTCTGTTCTGGTGCTGCATGGTGCGTCCGACCCGCTGGTACCTAAGGAGCAGTTGCCGGCTTTCGAAGACGAGATGAATGCCGCCAAGGTCGACTGGCAGTTGCTCAGCTATGGCGGGGCGGTGCATTCGTTCACCGACCCGAACGCCAATGTACCGGGCAAGATGCAGTATGACCGGCGCACATCGGAGCGGGCATTCCGCTCGATGCACAACCTGCTCAGGGAAGTGTTCCAAGGCTAGCTTCTTCGCCGGCAAGCCGGCTCCTACGCAAAGCGCGCAACACCTGTAGGAGCCGGCTTGCCGGCGAACCGTGGCACTAACGCGGCAATTCGATCCGTTCGTGCTCTCCAGGCACCGTCGGCCAATCCCCGGCCGCCCAGCGTGCCCGCGCCTGCTCGATCAATGCCGGATCACTGGCGACGAAATTCCAGTTCATCCGCCGTGGCCCATCCAGTGCGGCGCCACCAATCAACACCAGCTGGCATTCTTCCTCGGCAAACAAGGCCACTTCGTCGCCCTCAGGCAGCACGACCAGGCTACAAGGCTCGACTTCTTGATCGTCAAGCATCAATTCGCCTTCAAGCAGGTACAGCGCGCGTTGCGCGTGTTCGGTCGGCACAATCAGGGTAGTGGCTGCCTGCATGTGCACGTGGGCATAGAGGGTGGGGGAGAGCACTGGGACCGGTGATTCCAGGCAAAAGCCGTTGCCGGCGATCATGCGGATGCGCACGCCAAGGCTGTCGCTGCTAGGCAGGCTGACTTGGGGGTGGTGGCTGTAACTGGCCGGCCCCTGCTCCGCCTCACGGGGCGAGGCCAGCCAGACCTGCAGCCCATGCAATCGCGAGCCTTTGCGCAATACTTCGGCGGGCGTGCGCTCGACATGGGCCACCCCGGCGCCCGCTGTCATCCAGCTGACCTCACCTGGCCGCACACGTTGATCCGACCCCAGGCTGTCCTTGTGCTGGATCTCACCCTCGAACAGGTAGGTGAGGGTCGACAGGCCGATATGCGGATGCTGACGGATATCCATGCCGCTGCCCGGCGCGTACTCGGTCTCGAGCATATGGTCGAAGAACACGAATGGGCCGACGCTGCGGCATTGGGCCGAGGGCAGAGGGCGCAGGATCGGCTGGCCCTCGACCGATTCGGCGCGTGGGCGGATGACCAGGGGGCTGCTCATGGGGTTTGCTCCGGATGGGCGGGACTGGTATCCAGCATAACGGTTCGCAGGCTACGGCTGAACCGTTGCCGTTGGTGTCGGGTCTACTCTTTTCCTGCCTGTGTATGGAGCCAGCGATGATCGTCCGAACGCTTGCCTGCCTTTTGCTGGGTGGCTGCCTGTGCCAGGCGGCGCAGGGGCGCGATTATCGTTACAGCGACGCGCACCTGCATTACGTGGATTTCTTCCAGGAGACCGAGGGCATGCCGGCCCTGCTTGCGGCCATGGACGCGGCGGGCGTGGAGCAGTCCATGATCTCGGGGATACCCGTGGCCAAGAAATGGCATGAGGACGAGCCCAAGCGGCCACGCTATTATGCGGGCGACGATGCCGACGCCTACTGGTACAGCGCCACCGACCTGTATGTCGCCGACGCGTTGCAGAAGCTACCAGCGGAGCAGCGCCGTCGCTTCCACCCGTTCCTCACTGGCTTCAATCCGGTGGACAAGAACGCCGTCAGCCATATCGAGCGCATGCTCGAGCTCTATCCGGGGCTGTGGCAGGGCATCGGCGAAGTGTTCACCCGCCACGACGACCTCACTGCCCTGACCAGCGGCGACACGCCGCGGGCCAACAACGAAGCCATGACCCGCATCTATCACCTGGCCGCCGAGCGCGACCTGCCGGTGCTGCTGCATTCGAACATCACCTCCAAGCGTGAGCGCAACCCGTTGTACCTGGCGGAGATCGAAGAGCCGCTGCGCAACCACCCGCATACCCGTTTCATCTGGGCCCACGCCGGCAGCAGCCTGGAGATCCATCGACACCAGGAGCAGATGGATTTTCTCCTGCCAGTGCTGACCCGGTTGCTGGAAGACTACCCGAACTTGTATGTCGACCTGTCCTGGAGTGTGCGCGAGCCCTACCTGCTTGGCCCGCAGGGTGTGCCGCGCCAGGAATGGGTGGCGTTGGTGGAGCGCTTTGCGCAGCGTTTCGTGCTCGGCTCCGACCTGGTGGGGCGGTTCGACAGCCTGGGTGAGCAGATGCACGGTTTCGACCCGTTCCTCGATGCCTTGCCGGCAGCGGTGGCGGAGCAGGTGAGTCGGACAAATTTTATCAATCTGCTGCCAAAAGCGGTGAAGTAGCGAGTTTTAGCAGTGGATAGCTTTTTGATATCGCCTTTTCGTCTTACGCAATTTTCAGGCGGCCCGATACCTTCATTAAGCGACGGAACAACGCTTTTTGGGAGGGATCCTGGAAATGAGCCTCAGACGCTTGAATATCGCCCCGCGCGCTGGCCTGGGCTTCGGCATCATGGCGCTGCTGGTGGTGGCGCTGGGCGGCTTCGCGCTGCAGCAGATGACCAGCATGCGCCAGCAGTCCGAGCAGGTTGATAACAACTGGCTGCCGAGCGTGATCTCGGTGGGCCGCATGACCCAGGACATGCTGCGCATTCGCGCCTTGACCCTGCGGCTGCTGGTCAACACCGACCCGGCTGCCCAGCAGCAGAACCGTGCTCGCATCGACGAGATCAAGGGAGGGCTGAGCAAGGCCCAGAGTCACTACGACGCCTTGATCGTGCTGCCTGAGGAGCGAACCTTGTTCGACCGCTACCAAGTCCTCGAGCGTCAATACATGACCTTGCAGGGGCAGGTCGTGCAGTTGGCCACCGATGGGCATGTCCAGGCGGCGGCGGCGCTGGTCAACGGCGAGATGAACCAGCTGGCCGACCAGATGACGGCCACGCTCAACGAGTTGATCGAGCTGAACAACCACCAGGCCAACTCCGCCACCGACCTGGCCGAGGCCGTGTACAACGGCGCGAAGGTGTGGGTCGGCGTGCTGCTGGTGATCGCCCTGAGCCTCACCGTGGTGCTCGCCCTGGCCTTGACCCGCAGCATCGTACGACCGCTCGGGCAGTCGCTGGAGGTCGCCGAGACGGTCGCCACGGGTGACCTCACGCCGCAGATCACCGTGCAGGGCGACGATGAGCCCGCGCGCCTGCTGGCGGCGCTCAAGAGCATGCAGCAGAGCCTGCGTAGCACCATCGGGCAGATTTCCGATTCCGCCAGCCAGCTGGCCTCGGCGTCCGAGGAGCTCAGCGCGGTGACCGAAGACGCTACGCGTGGCTTGCAACAGCAGAGCCAGGAGATCGAGCAGGCAGCGACCGCCGTCAACCAGATGACCGCTGCGGTAGAGGAGGTGGCCAGCAATGCCGTGGCCACGTCGGAGGCGTCCCAGGCGTCCGACCGAATCGCCCGGGAGGGGCGCCAGCAAGTACAGGCCACGGTGACCGCCATCGAGACGCTGGCCAGTGGCGTGGCGGACAATGCCGAGGAGGTCGGCCGGCTGGCCCAGCAAGTGCATGACATCAGCAAGGTGCTGGATGTGATCGGCTCGATCGCCGAGCAGACCAACCTGCTGGCACTCAATGCGGCCATCGAGGCGGCCAGGGCCGGGGAGGCTGGGCGCGGGTTCGCCGTGGTCGCCGACGAGGTGCGGGCGCTGGCGCATCGCACGCAGACGTCCACCCAGGAAATCGAACAGATGATCGTCGCCATTCGCGGTGGCGCCGAGCGCGCGGTACAGGGGATGCAGCAGAGCGATGCCCAGGCCCGCTCGACGCTCGATGGCGCCCATGCGGCAGGTGCGGCGCTGGAGGCGATCGCCGGCGCCATCGGCCAGATCAACGAGCGCAACCTGGTGATTGCCAGCGCGTCGGAGCAGCAGGCCCAAGTGGCACGAGAGGTGGACCGCAACCTGACCACCATCCGTGACCTGGCGCACCAGTCGTCGGCGGGGGCCGAGGAGACTTCGGCAGCCAGCCAGGCACTGTCGCGGCTGGCAGTGGACCTCAATACCCTGGTGCAGCGGTTCTCGGTCTGAAGGCGGCGCGCTCCTTGTAGGAGCCGGCTTTGCCGGCGAACACCGACGTAGTCGGTGCCATGCATTGTGGCGTCTGATTCGCCGGCAACGCCGGCTCCTACAAGGGGGCAAGAAACAAGAAGCCCCGGCCAAGGCCGGGGCTTCTTGTTCAGCGCATCAAACGATCACTTGCCTTCCCAGCGCTTGAGCACCAGGGTGGCGTTGGTGCCGCCGAAGCCGAAGCTGTTGCTCATCACGGTGGTGAGCTTGGCGTCTTCGGTCTTGCGTACGATCGGCAGGTCCGCCACTTCCGGGTCCAGCTCGTCGATGTTGGCGGAGCCGGCGATGAAGTTGTTCTCCATCATCAGCAGGCAGTAGATTGCCTCGTGCACGCCCGCGGCGCCCAGCGAGTGGCCCGAGAGGCTCTTGGTCGAGCTGATCTTCGGTGCCTTGGCGCCGAACACTTCACGCACGCCCTTCATTTCGGCGACGTCGCCGACTGGAGTGGAGGTGCCGTGGGTGTTCAGGTAGTCGATCGGGGTGTCGACAGTGGACAGCGCCTGCTGCATGCAGCGGATCGCGCCTTCGCCGCTTGGGGCGACCATGTCGTAGCCGTCGGAGGTTGCGCCGTAGCCGACGATCTCGGCGTAGATCTTGGCGCCACGGGCCAGAGCGTGCTCCAGCTCCTCGACCACCACCATACCGCCACCGCCGGCGATGACGAAGCCATCACGGTCGGCGTCGTAGGCGCGCGAGGCCAGCTCGGGAGTTTCGTTGCGCTTGGTCGACAGGGCGCCCATGGCATCGAACAGGAACGACTGGCTCCAGTGCTCTTCTTCACCGCCACCGGCGAAGACGATGTCCTGCTTGCCCCACTGGATCTGCTCCAGGGCGGTGCCGATGCAGTGTGCGGAAGTGGCGCAGGCCGACGAGATCGAGTAGTTGATGCCCTTGATCTTGAACGGGGTGGCCAGGCACGCCGACACGGTGCTGCCCATGGTGCGGGTGACGCGGTATGGGCCGACTCGCTTGACGCCTTTTTCGCGCAGGGTGTCCAGGGCTTCCATCTGGTTCAGCGTGGAGGCGCCACCGGAACCGGCGACCAGGCCGGTGCGCGGGTTGGAGATCTGCTCTTCGGTCAGGCCGGCGTCCTTGATCGCGTCCTGCATGGCCAGGTACGCGTAGGCGGCGGCGTGGCCGACGAAGCGATAGACCTTGCGGTCGATCAGCTCTTCCAGATTCAGGTCGATGGAACCGGAAACCTGGCTACGCAGCCCCATTTCCTTGTATTCCGGGTTGTAACGGATACCCGGACGGCTGTTGCGCAGGTTTTCGGTGACGGTAGCTTTGTCATTGCCCAGGCACGATACGATGCCCAGACCAGTGATCACGACGCGGCGCATGCGAATAACCCTTAGAAATTGTCAGTGGAGGTGAACACGCCGACCCGCAGGCCTTCGGCGGTGTAGATCTCGCGACCGTCGACGCTGACCGAACCATCGGCGATGGCCATGTTCAGCTTGCCCTTCAGGACGCGCTTGATGTGAATGTTGTAGGTGACTTTCTTGGCGGAGGGTAGTACCTGGCCGAAGAATTTCACTTCGCCCGAACCCAGCGCCCGGCCACGACCCGGCAGGCCTTGCCAGCCGAGGAAGAAGCCAACCAGCTGCCACATGGCATCCAGGCCCAGGCAGCCCGGCATCACCGGATCGCCTTCGAAGTGGCAGGCGAAGAACCACAGGTCCGGATTGATATCCAGCTCGGCGACCAATTCACCTTTGCCGAACTTGCCGCCTTCCTCGCTGATGTGCGTGATGCGATCGACCATCAGCATGTTCGGGGCGGGCAGTTGCGCGTTACCGGGGCCGAACAGCTCACCGCGACTGCAGCGCAGCAGGTCTTCCCGGGTAAAGGCGTTTTGTTTGGTCATGCGAGCTCCTCAATAACCCCCTGTGGCAGGGGATGAATCTTCCCGGCCGGCCCGAAGCGCTTAGCATTCTGGGGCGGCAGCCTACAGGTAGACTATTGCGTTGTGGTGAAAGTCACAGCGCACCTGGCAAAAAGAGTACAGGTGTGCACTGAAATGTTATTTTCAGGCCCAGCGGCGGTCCTGTCCAGTCCCTAAGACTGCCGCACTTTAGCATTTATCGCCAGTCGCGGCTGTCTGACCGGGCAACCAGCGGCGCAGGATGCGCTGCAGGTCGGTGCGTTTGAACGGCTTGCTCAGGTAATCGTTCATGCCGGCCGCCAGGCAACGTTCGCGGTCGCCCTGTTGGGCGCTGGCGGTCAGGGCGATGATCGGCAGGTCGGCGTGTTGCGGTAACAGGCGGATGCGCCGGGTCGCCTCGTAGCCATCCACGTGCGGCAGGCGGCAATCCATCAGCACTGCGACAAAACGTTGCTGGCCTACCTGCTCGACCGCCTGGGCGCCATCGATGGCCAGGCTGACCTCGTAGCCCAGGCTGCGCAACATGGCTTCGATGACGCTCTGATTGACCGGATTGTCCTCCACCAGCAGGATCCGTCCACCTTCAGTGCCGCAGGGGGCATCCAGCACCGTGCCGGGCAACAGGCTGGCCGGCGCGGCGGCCAGCGCCAATGGCATTTCCAGGGTGAAGGTTGAGCCAAGCCCTTCGCGGCTTTCGCCACGCAACTGGCCGCCCATGCGCTCGGCCAGGGTGCGGGCGATCGACAGGCCCAGGCCGGTGCCGCCGTAGCGCCGCGAGATCGAACTGTCGGCTTGCTGGAAGGCGACGAACATCATTTCCAGGCGATTGCTGTCGATGCCGATGCCGGTGTCGCGCACGGTGCAGGTGAACCACAGGAGCTGGCGGTCGAGCACCTGCCAGCGTGCCTCCACCGCCACTTCGCCACGCTCCGTGAACTTCAGGGCATTGCCTACCAGGTTCAGCAGGATCTGGCGGATTCGCGTCGGGTCGCCCACCACCTGCAGGTGGTCGATGCCTGCGGGCAATTGCAGGTGCAGGTCCAGGCCGCGTTGTTGGGCGGTGTGCTGGAACGACTGGACGCTGCTGCTGATCAGCTCGCCCAGGTTGAAGTCGATATGTTCGAGCTCCAGCGTGGTGCGCTCGATCCGCGAGAAGTCGAGGATGTCGTTGATCACCTTGAGCAGGTGCCCGGTGGACTCGCTGGCCACCGCGGTGTATTCGGTCTGCTCGCTGGTAAGCTGGGTGGTCTCGAGCAGTTGCAGCATGCCCAGCACGCCGTTCATGGGCGTGCGCAGCTCATGGCTCATCATGGCCAGGAAGTCCGACTTGGCGCGGTTGGCTTGTTCGGCTTCCTCGCGGGCCTGGATCAACTGGCCCATGGCTTGTTGCTGCTCGTGGGCGGCTTGGTCCAGGGCGCTGGCCAGGTTGTTGATGTGCCGCGCCAGGTGGCCCAGTTCGCTGTCGTCGACCACCGGCAGTGGCGCATTGAAGTCGCCCTGCTGGATTGCCCGCACCGCGTGGCCCATGTCGCTGATCGGCTTTGACAGGCTCATGGCCAGGCGCCGCGCCAGCAAGAAGGTGAACAACAGCGCGAACAGCGCCAGGATGGCAGCCTTGATCACGATTTCCTGCTGGCGTTGACTGAAGGCGTCGTCGGACATGCCGACGATCACCCGCCCCAGATAATCGTCGCCGATGGTCGGTGGCGGTGCCTTGCCGAGCAGGAAGTCATTGTCCAGGCGGATCTGCTGCAGGCGGATGGGTGCCTGGAACACCTCCACCCGTTGCGCGCGGTTGAGGCTTTCGTCCGGCTGCTCCACGTACACCAGGATGTGATTGCGGCTGTCCTGCACTTCGAGGAAGCGCACATGGGGGATGCTCAGGGTGGCGCGCATCAGGCTGTCGAGCACTTCGTTGTTGCCCGAGATCACGCCATATTCGGAGGCAGGGGCCAGCTGGTTGGCGATCAGTTGCCCGGTGTGGTTGAGCTCCTGGCGCAAGTCCTGGATGCGCACGAAGGTAAAGAAGCTGATCAGCAGCAAGGTGAGCAGCAGGGCAGGGCCCAGGCTGATGATCTGGGTGCGGGTATGAATGTCCCAGCTCAGGCGTTTGCTCATGGCGTGGTTTCTCCTTCGGCCACGGCCAGGGCAGCGGCGTCCGGGTCGATCGCTTCCAGGCCAAGGGCGCGGGCGACCTGCTGGTTGCCGCTGACGCCGAAGTGGGTGGGATAGAGGCTACGCGGCCAGCGGGCCGGCGGTTGGTCGAGCAGCTGCCCGAGCACAGTCAACCAGTCATCCTGGTCACTGAAGGTGCTGGCCAGGGCGCCGGCGCGCACGAAGCCCACATTTGGGCCGATCAAGGCCATCTGCCGTGCATAGCTGCTGAGCAGCACGTTCTTCGCGGATTTTGAATTGTACAGTTCAGGGTCGTCGAGCCCGAGCAGGACATCGCTGTTGCCCAGCAGGTGCTGCAGCGGACGGCTGTCGCGCAGGTCGGGCCAGTCCTGGGCGACGATCTCCAACCCTTGCGCCGTGGCGGCCTGGCGCAGTTCATCGAGCAGGAAGCGGCTGTGTTCACCGTACAGCACACCGATCCGCCGTGCTTGCGGCAACAGGTAGCGGGCCAGGCGCAGTTGCCGCGAGAGCGGCGGATCGCTCCATAGCAGGCTGAGAAAAGCCGGGCGTGAGGCTCCCAGGCGTTGTTCGGCCTGAACCCGGCTGACCCGCAGGGCCAGCGCAGGCGGCCCGGCGCTTTCGCCCAGGCGCCACTCCAGTGCCGGGCCATCAAGCAGGATCAACCGGGTGTCGCCCCTCAGTTGGCCAGGACGTGGCATCTGCGCCACGGTCTGGAAGCGTACCTGGTCCTGCGGCCGGCGTTTTTCCAGGGCCGCGGCGAAGCTGCGGATGCCGGGCTGATCTTCCGCGCCCACCAGCAGGATCTCGCTGGCGGACAGCGATCCCAGTGGCAGCAGGCAGAGCAGCAGCAAGCGCAGCAGGCCGATCATCAGAACTCCAGCTCCGCGCTGACGCTCAGGCGGTGGCGGCTGTCGTAGCGGTTCTGCTCCAGCGTGACCGGCTCGTCATCCAGGCGCTGTTGCCAAAGGGCGGCCAGCTCCAGGTTGCTGCCCTGGACCTTGAAGCGCTTGGCCAGGCGCAGGTCGACACGCTCATAGCGGTACTGGTTGAGCGCGTCGTCCCCGTAATAGAACAGCGCGCTGGACCAACCCCGCCCCCATTCGCGCAGCCAGCCGGCCGAACCGCTGTTGCGTGCGCTCAGGCGCCGGTCGTTGGGGTTGCTGGCCCAGGCATCGACGTAGGCGTAGGTGACGCGCAGGCGGTCGCGCTGGGTGGCGCGCCAGTCGAACTGCGCCTCGCTGCCGGTGAAGCGTGCCTTGTTGGCGTTGCTGGCGATGAACTGGTTGTTCTTCAACGGTTCGCTGATCATCCCGGTGATCTCGTCGTAGAACAGCTTTACGTCCATGCTCAGGTCGAGGTCGGTGAAGTAGCCGTTGTAGCCCAGTTCGCGCGAGCGCATGCGCTCCTGGTCGAGGTTGCCGGGGCCGCGGGTCTTGACGAAGTATTCGCCGTTCTGCAGGCCGTAGCGGTTGGGCGTGAGGTTCTTGACCGTGTAGCTCCAGTTGACGTTGTTCTCGAACATGTCCGGCGAGCGGATCGCCTCGGAGTACACCGCGCGCAAACCGTGGCGGGGGGTGATCAGGTAGTTCACCGCGACCCGTGGGGTGAGCGAGTTGCCCGACAGTTGCGAGTGCTCGTACATCGCCCCACCCTGGAGGATCCAGTGTTCGTCGGCACGCCATTCGAGCTGGCCGAACAGGCGCCAGGTCTGGTCATCGAGGCTGCCGTTGAAATAGGTCTGCGAGTCGGCGCGGTCGTAGCGGTAGTTCAGGCCGCTGACCAGGCGCAGGCTGTCGGTCAGGCTCAGGGTGTCCTGGATCTCCAGGTCGTAGCGGGTTTCGCGGGTGCTCTGGTCGACGTCGCCGCAGATGGTGTTGCGACCGCCGTTGGACCACTGGTCCCGTACCTGGCCCATCAGCGTGGCGAGCGTCGGGTCGCTGGTGGTGGGCAGGTTGCCGGTGTACAGGTTGCGCGCGACCTTTTCCGTGAAGTTAGGGTCCAGTCGCCACATCTGGGTCAGCTCCGGGCTGAAGGCGATGGCGGCATCGCAGGCCCCCCACACCTGTTGGCGGTCGAAGTGCTGGGCCGAGCCTTGGATGTACAGGCTGTGCTCTGGGTCAAAGTCAATGTTCCAGCGCACCGAGCCGGCATAGTCCTTGGCGTTGACGTCGGCATTGTCGCCGGCCCGGTAGTTGCCGAACACAGGTTGATACGTATACGGCCGCTGGTTGCTGCCTTCCTTCGCCGCCAGTTGCCAATCCAGCGTCTGGTTCGGTGCCAGGCTGTGCACGGCATTGATGTTGATGCGGTTGGCCCGGCGGCTGTCGCGGTAGTCGCGGCCGAACTGGTCTTCGTCGAAGCCGTCGTCCTGCTGGCCCGACAGCGACAAGCGCAGGTCGCCACTGTCCCAGCCAAAGCCCTGGCTGGTGTAGTAATCGTTGATCCCGTCCTGGCCGCGCGTCATCTTCACCCGGGTGCCATGGCTGTCGGCGGGGTTGCGGGTGAGGATGTTGACCACCGCCATCAGTGCGTTGGCGCCGTAGCTGACGGTGTTGGGGCCACGGAACACTTCGATGCGCTCGATGTCCTCCATGGCCACGGGAATGTCGCTCCAGTCCACCGTGGCCAGGCCCGCGCGGTACACCGAGCGGCCGTCGATCAGCACCTGCATGCGCCGGGCGTCGCTGACGTTGCTGCCGTGGTAGTTGACCGTCGGCTGGTTGCCGGCGCCGTAGCCGATCATCATGCCGGGCACCAGGCGCAGCAGCTCGGGGATATCACGGGCGCCGCTGGCGCGGATCAGCTCGTTGTCGAGCACGGTCATGCTGCCGGGCACCGCGGCCGGGGATTGCTTGAGGCGCGTGGCGGTCAGAACCTGGGGCAGGTCCTGGTTGTCGATGAACAGATCGTCGGCCATGGCCGGGCCGCCAAGCAGGGCGGTCAGCAGCAACAGGCGCGGATAAGGGGGCGTGCCAGGGAACACGAAACGGCCTTGTTTCAGAGATTAATCAGGCATGTTAACCGACCGTGAGGCTTTTGCCAGCGATCGGCGGCTGGCGAATTGCCGCATCGCGGATGCCTGGGCCTCACTGCAAACCTGTAGGAGCCAGCTTTGCTGGCGATGCCCGGCAAAGCCGGGCCAGCTTCCATATTGAAGGCAGTTGCGCCCACGCCTTGCGATGCGACACTGGTTCTGTCGCATGTGCCCCGTATAATGCGCAGGTCGCCATTTACTTTATTGGTTAACGGATTGGATATGACTGAACAGCAACCTGTTGCAGTTCTTGGAGGCGGCAGCTTTGGCACCGCCGTGGCGAACCTGCTGGCGGAAAACGGCCATCCGGTACGCCAGTGGATGCGCGACCCGGCCCAGGCCGAGTCGATGCGCGTCAATCGCGAGAATCCGCGTTATCTCAAGGGCATTCGCCTGCATGACGGCGTGCAGCCGGTCAACGACCTGCTTGCCACGCTGCAGGGCAGCGAGCTGATCTTCGTCGCCTTGCCCTCCAGCGCCTTGCGCAGCGTGCTGGCGCCCCACGCCGAGCTGCTGCGCGGCAAGGGCCTGGTCAGCCTCACGAAAGGCATCGAAGCGCACACCTTCAAGCTGATGAGCCAGATCCTCGAAGAGATCGCGCCTGAGGCGCGTATCGGTGTGCTGTCGGGCCCCAACCTGGCACGCGAGATCGCCGAGCATGCGCTGACTGCCACCGTGGTGGCCAGCGAGGACGAAGCACTGTGCAGGCAGGTGCAGGAAGTGCTGCATGGCCGCACGTTCCGTGTCTATGCCAGCACTGATCGCTTTGGTGTCGAGCTGGGCGGCGCGCTGAAGAACGTCTACGCCATCATCGCCGGCATGGCCGTGGCGCTGGGGATGGGCGAGAACACCAAAAGCATGCTGATCACCCGTGCCCTGGCGGAGATGACCCGTTTCGCCGTGAGCCAGGGCGCCAACCCCATGACCTTCCTGGGCCTGGCCGGCGTCGGTGACCTGATCGTCACCTGTTCCTCGCCCAAGAGCCGCAACTACCAGGTCGGCCATGCCCTGGGTCAGGGGCTGACGCTCGAAGAGGCGGTGAGTCGCCTGGGCGAGGTGGCCGAAGGCGTCAACACGCTGAAGGTGCTCAAGGCCAAGGCCCAGGAAGTGCAGGTTTACATGCCGTTGGTGGCGGGCCTGCATGCGATCCTGTTCGAAGGCCGCACGCTCAACCAGGTGATCGAACACCTGATGCGTGCCGAACCCAAGACCGACGTCGATTTCATTTCCACCAGTGGTTTCAATTGAAGGAGCGACCTATGAACGATACCCCGGAGCGCGCCCAGCGCGAGTCGATCATCCTGCGGGTGCTGTGGATGCTGGTGTTCCTGGTGGTCTGGCAACTGGCTGAGTTGCTGCTTGGTGGCCTGGTGCTGGTCCAGCTGGTCTACCGGCTGATCTACGGCGCCCCCAGCGCCAGCCTGATGAACTTCGGCGACAGCCTCAGCCAGTACCTGGCGCAGATCGGCCGTTTCGGCAGCTTCCACACCGACAGCAAGCCCTGGCCGTTCGCCGACTGGCCGGCGCCACGCGCCCCTGAAGGCGAAACGCCCCATGCCGTGGCCCCGGCACCGCACCCAGTGCGTGACGAGGAGCCCAAGCTGTGAAGCTCTGGGTGCTGCGCCATGGCGAGGCCGAACCGCGCGCCAATTCCGACGCCGAGCGGCGCCTGACCGCCCATGGTCGCGAGCAGGTGCTGCGCAGCGCCGCCCGGCTGCTGGGGCAGCCGCTGCAGGCGATCATCGCCAGCCCCTATGTGCGGGCGCAGCAGACCGCGGCGCTGGTGCACGAAGCCCTTGGCTTCGCCGAGCCGGTGCGCACCGTGCCATGGCTCACCCCGGACAGCGATGCGCGGCAGGTGATCGGTGAAATCGAACGGTTGGGGCTGGAGCATGTCTTGCTCGTCAGCCACCAGCCGTTGGTGGGCACGTTGGTGGGGTTGCTCGAGCACGGTCACGGCCAGCAACCCGCCCCCATGAGCACGGCCAGCCTGGCCGAGCTGGACGGGGATTGGCCGCTGGCAGGGCTGATGACCTTGCGTGCCTTGCACGCTCCAAGCTGATGCAGGCAACTGGCATTTTTGCCAGTTGTCGCACGTGCTGCCTGCTTGCTAGCGTCTTCGCCAGGATGTGAATGTGCGGCAGGACCCGGGAGCGTGGGATGAACAGCCGAAGATTGGAGCTGGTGTGCTCGGTTGATCTACGACCCACACTGGAGAAGGTGCAGCGTGACAGCGTGCTGGACTTTGCCGAGTACAGCCTGTTGCGCGAGTCGGCGGATGCCAAGCTCTATCAATTGATGGGCAAGGTGCGTAAACGACAGGGCACTGGTCAGTCCTCGGCATTCGAGGGTGAGGAAGACCTGCGCCGCCTGCAGGATGCCAGCATTCGCATGGCGCATCTGTTGCAAAGCAGCTGCCTGGCCCTGCGCAGGCTGGGCCTGGATCATCAGGACAAGCACCTGGCACGTGACGCCCTGGAGCAGCAACTGGCCTATATTCAAGCCTGCCTGCGCCGCTCGATGCAGAGCTTAGGCGAGTTCTGAATGACCTGATCGCCCTTGGTGATGACCTTTCCGGACGTTGCCGCCATCCGCCACCTTGTCGACAATGGGCCAACCTTTCCCCGTGCAGAGCAGGCGGCCATGTCGCAGCAGATCTTCTTCGCCCACGCCAATGGCTTCCCGTCGGCCACCTACGGCAAGCTGTTCACCGCGCTGGCACCGGACTACGAGGTCCGGCACCTGGCACAGCATGCCCACGACCCGCGCTTTCCGGTGAACGAGAACTGGCAGAGCCTGGTCGATGAACTGCTGCATCACCTCGAACAACAGGATGCTCCCGTCTGGGGTGTCGGCCATTCGCTGGGCGGGGTGCTGCACTTGCATGCGGCGCTGCGCCGTCCCGAATACTACCGAGGGGTGGTGATGCTCGATTCGCCTGTGCTGACCCGGGTGGACGAATGGCTGATCCAGGCGGCCAAGCGTTTGGGCTTCATTGACCGCATCACCCCGGCCGGGCGTACCCTGGGCCGACGCGAGGCGTTTCCTGACCGCGACAGCGCTCGCCAGTACTTCTCGGGCAAGACCCTGTTCCGCCATTTCGACCCTGAATGCCTCGAGGCGTATCTCGAGCACGGCCTGGTGAGCACGGACGAGGGGCTGCGTCTGCGCTTCGATCCCGCCACCGAAATCAGCATCTACCGCAGCATCCCCCACATCAGCCCGGCGCCCCCCCGTCAGTTGCAGGTGCCACTGGCCATGGTGCGTGGCGCCCAGAGCCGGGTGATCCGCAAGCACCATGGTTTGGCGGTGCGCGGCATGGCCAAGGGCGAGTACCACAGCCTGCCGGGTGGGCACATGTTCCCGTTGGAGCGACCCGGGGATACGGCGAGCCTGATCAAGGGACTGTTCGACCGCTGGAGCCAGCAGCCATGAGCGCTCAGGTCGAGGAGATCCGCCTGGCGCTTGGTCATATCGAACTGGCCGCGCACCTGTTCGGGCCGGCCGATGGCCTGCCGGTGATCGCCCTGCATGGCTGGTTGGACAACGCCAACAGCTTCGCCCGCCTGGCGCCGCAACTGGAAGGGTTGCGCATCGTCGCCCTGGACCTGGCCGGGCACGGTTACTCGGAGCATCGCCCGGTGGGTGCCGGCTACGCCCTGGCCGACTACGCCCATGACGTGCTGAGGGTCGCCGAACAGCTGGGCTGGCAGCGTTTCGGCCTGCTCGGCCACTCGCTGGGTGCGATCATCTCGGTGCAGCTGGCCGGGGCGCTGCCCGAGCGCATCAGCCATCTGGCCCTGATCGATGGTGTCATCCCACCCACCATCGCCGAGCAGGACGCCGCCGAGCGTCTGGGGATGGCTTTGCAGGCGCAGTTGCGCCTTGAGGGCAAGCGCAAGACGGTGTACACGACCCTGGAAGAGGGCGTCGAGGCGCGCATGAAAGGCATGGTCGCGGTCAGCCGCGAGGCCGCCGAGCTCCTGGCCCAGCGCGGCCTGATGCCGGTGCCCGGCGGCTACAGCTGGCGCAGTGACAGCCGCCTGACGCTGCCGTCGCCCACACGTTTGAACCAGGCCCAGGCCATGGCCTTCGTCCAGCGCGTCGCCTGCCCGGCCTGCCTGGTGGTCGCGGGCGACGGCATGCTGGCGCGCCACACGGAAATGCTGGAACAGCTACCCTTCGAGCAGGTGACCCTGCCAGGCGGGCATCATCTGCACTTGAACGACGCCCAGGGCGCGACCCTTGTCGCAGACTGTTTCAATCGCTTCTTTGGCATTCCTTGACTTGCACCGGGCAAGTGTCGAGGCTTGGCGGGTTGAAAGGGAGACAACCATGTACTTGCCAGACATTCACGCGCTTTGCCCCGGCCTCTGCGAGGGCGGTCGATGAGCGCACCTGTTTTCATTCGCGGCGCCATTGCCGTCTGCCTCGCCACCGTCAGCCCGCTGCTGTTTGCGGGTAACCTGCCTGTCCCCGTCGACGCCAAAGTGGTCGACCAGCGCCCGGCTGTGGAGCAGGAGCGTGTCTATCCGCTGGGCCCGCTGCGCAAGATCAGCGGCCGCCTGCGGGTCGACGACAAGGTCGAGAGCCGCGGCCAGGTCAGCTCGGTCACCTATGAACTGCCGGTCGAGCGCACGGCACGCGAAGCTTTCACCAGCGCTCGCGAGGCACTGCAGCACGACGGCGGCTACCCGTTGTTCTGGTGCCAGGGCCGTGATTGCGGTGAAGCCAGCCTGTGGGCCAACGACGTGTTCGCCAATGCCCGGCTCAACGGTGGTGACGAGCAGCAGGCGTTCATCCTGCTGCGCCGCTCCGCCGAAGAAGCCGATACGCTGGTGGCGCTGTACAGCGTGACCCGTGGCAACCGCCGCGCCTACCTGCATGTCGAGGAGTTCGTCGCCGCCAGCCCGCTGGGCGAGCTGCTGCCCACTCCAGCCACGGTGCTGCGTGAACTGCGCGACACCGGCAAACTCGACTACCCTGACCTGGCCAAGCCCCAGGCTACCTGGGCCGCCCTGCTGGCCCGCAGCCTCAACCTCGACAGCACGCTACGCGCCAGCCTCAGTGGCAGCGGCGCCGAGGCCTGGCGCGAGCAACTGGTCCAGGCCGGTGTGCGCAGCGCCCGGCTGGAAGTCGGCGATGCGCCAACCGAAGGCTTGCACCTGGAACTGATCCGTTGAGTGAGCGCCCATGGCCAACAATGACCGCCTGCTGATCCAGATCCTGCTGCTTGCGCTGCTTGGCGCGGCGCTTTGGGTGATGGCCCCGTTCATCTCGGCATTGCTGTGGGGCGCGATTCTCGCCTTCGCCAGCTGGCCGTTGATGCGCCTGCTCACCCGCTTGCTCGGTGGGCGCGAGACACTGGCCGCGAGCCTGCTGACCACGGTGTGGATACTGTTGGTCGCGTTGCCGCTGGTGTGGCTGGGGTTCAACCTGGCCGATCATATCCGCGATGCCACCGCCTTCGTGCGTGATGTGCAGGTTGACGGCCTGCCTGACGCGCCAGCGTGGGTCGGTAGCATCCCCTTCGTCGGCGGGCGCCTGGTCAGTTGGTGGGAGTCCCTCGACCAGCAGGGCGCGGCCTTGCTGGCTTCCGCCAAGCCGTATCTCGGCCAGGTGGGCAACTGGCTGCTGGCGCGCAGCGCGCAGATCGGCAGTGGGGTGCTGGAGCTCACGCTCAGCCTGGTGTTCGTGTTCTTCTTCTATCGCGACGGCCCGCGCCTGGCGGCCTTTGTGCACCGGCTGTTGCACCGGCTGGTGGGTGAGCGCGCCGAATACTACGTCGACCTGGTCGCTGGCACCGTGCAGCGGGTGGTCAACGGCGTGATCGGCACCGCCGCGGCGCAAGCGTTGCTGGCGCTGATCGGCTTCCTGATCGCTGGCGTGCCGGGAGCCATCGTGCTTGGCCTTGTGACCTTCATGCTCAGCCTGATCCCAATGGGGCCGCCGCTGGCCTGGATTCCGGCCACGGCTTGGCTGGTGTCGAAGGGCGACTATGGCATGGCGGTGTTCCTCGGCATCTGGGGTACTTTCGTCATCAGTGGCGTGGACAACGTGCTCAAGCCATACCTGATCAGCCGTGGCGGCAACCTGCCGCTGGTGATCGTGCTGCTGGGGGTATTCGGCGGCCTGATCGCATTCGGCTTCATCGGGTTGTTCATCGGGCCGACCTTGCTGGCGGTGGGTTACAGCCTGCTGCTTGATTGGAGCCGCAATTCCGCGCAGCACACACCGCAGCGCTGAGGCCCTGTTCGCCAGCAAGCTGGCTCCTACAGCGATCACCCCGTAGGAGCCGGCTTGCCGGCGAACAGGCCGGTACAGGCACCGCAAGACCTGATCTTTACGCATTCTTTATGTCCCGCCCCCACCCCTGGTCTCGCCCCTTTACGCCCCTCCCTCGGACAATTTCCCCAAAGCGGCCCTCACGCCGCAATCAGGGGAGATTCACTCATGTACATGCTCGACGGGCTGTCACTGCTTCTGGCGGTGGCGTTGGCGGTTTACCTGCTGGTGGCGCTGCTGCGCGCCGATCGCGGCTAAGGGGCGACCATGCACAGTTACGATTACCTGCTGCTGCTGGCGTTCTTCGCCATCGTGCTGCTGCCAGCGCCCTGGCTCGGGCGCTTCTACTACAAGGTGATGGAAGGCCAGCGCACCTGGCTGTCGCCGATCCTCGGCCCTGTGGAGCGGGGCTGCTATCGCCTGTCTGGCGTCAACGCCGACCAGGAGCAGAACTGGAAGCAGTACACCCTGGCCCTGCTGGCCTTCAACCTGGCCGGCTTCCTGCTGCTGTTCGCCGTGCTGCTGCTGCAAGGCTCGCTGCCGCTCAACCCGCAGCATCTGCCAGGCCAGGAGTGGTCGCTGGCGTTCAACACCGCGGTCAGCTTCATGACCAACACCAACTGGCAGTCCTACAGTGGTGAAGCCTCGGTCAGCTACCTGACCCAGATGATCGGCCTGACCGTGCAGAACTTCGTCAGCGCCGCCACCGGCCTTGCCGTGCTGGTTGCCCTGAGCCGCGGCATCGCCCGTCGCTCGGCCGGCACCCTGGGCAACTTCTGGGTCGACCTGACCCGCGCCACCCTCTACGGCCTGCTGCCGCTGTGCCTGGTGCTGGCGCTGCTGCTGGTGTGGCAGGGCGTGCCACAGACCTTCGCCGACTACGTCCACGCCGTGACTCTGCAAGGCACCGACCAGACCATCCCGCTCGGCCCGGCCGCCAGCCAGATCGCCATCAAGCAGTTGGGCACCAACGGTGGCGGCTTCTTCGGCGTCAACTCGGCGCACCCATTCGAGAACCCCACCGCCTGGAGCAACCTGTTCGAGGTGGCCTCGATCATCCTGATCCCGGTGGCCCTGGTGTTCACCTTCGGCCACTACGTGAAGGACCTGCGCCAGAGCCGCGCGATCATCGCCTGCATGCTGGCGCTGTTCCTGATCGGCGGCAGTACCGCGCTGTGGTCGGAACACCAGCCCAACCCGGCCCTGGAAAGCGCCCAGGTGCGGCAGAGCGCACCGCTGGAAGGCAAGGAGAGCCGTTTCGGCACCACCGGTTCCGTGCTGTGGACGGTGACTACCACCTCGGCTTCCAACGGGTCGGTCAACGCCATGCACGACAGCCTCAACCCGCTGACCGGCATGGTGGCGATGGTCAACATGATGCTGGGTGAGGTGATCTTCGGCGGTGTCGGCGCAGGCCTCTACGGCATGCTGCTGTTCGTGCTGATCGCCGTGTTCCTGGCCGGCCTGATGATTGGCCGCACCCCGGAATACCTGGGCAAGAAGCTCCAGGCCCGTGAAGTGCAGTTGCTGGTGGCCACCCTGCTGGTGATGCCGGTGGGCGTGCTGATCCTGGGGGCCATCGCCGCCAGCCTGCCTGGGCCGGCCGGTGCAGTGAGCAACCCTGGCGCCCATGGCTTCAGCCAGCTGTTGTACGCCTACACCTCCGGCACCGCCAACAACGGTTCGGCCTTCGCCGGCTTCGGCGCCAACACCACGTTCCACAACGTGATGATCGGCCTGGCCATGCTCATCGGCCGCTTCGGCTACATCTTGCCGGTGCTGGCCCTGGCCGGCAGCCTGGCGGCGAAGAAGAGCGCGCCGCAAGGCCTCAACAGCTTCCCCACCCACGGCCCGCTGTTCACCACGCTGCTGCTGTTGACCATCCTGCTGGTCGGTGGCCTGACCTTCCTGCCGACCCTGGCCCTCGGGCCGATCGCCGAACACCTGAGCCTGGGTTTCTGAGGAATACACAATGAACATGCCCATTCCTGAAGTGAAGGCGCGCCAGAGCGCCAAGGACCAGACCCGCTTCGCCGCCCTGTGGCGCCCGGCGCTGGTCCAGGCTTTCGTCAAGCTCGACCCGCGCCAGCTCAAGCGCGCCCCGGTGATGCTGGTGGTGGCTCTCACCGCCGTGCTGACCACCGTGCTGTGCTTCGCCCCCGGCAGCGGCGTGAGCACTAGCGTGGCGGTGCAGATCGCCGTCTGGCTGTGGTTCACCGTGCTGTTCGCCAACTTCGCCGAAGCCTTGGCTGAAGGTCGCGGCAAGGCCCGCGCTGACAGCCTCAAGGCCGGCAGCCAGGGCCTGACCGCCAAGCGCCGCAAGAGTGATGGCAGCTTCGAGACCGTCGCCGCCACCCAGCTGCGCAAGGATGATGTGGTGCGCGTCGTGGCCGGCGAGATGATCCCCGGTGACGGCGAGGTGCTCGAAGGTATCGCCGCGGTCAACGAGTCGGCGATCACCGGCGAGTCCGCCCCGGTGATCCGCGAGTCCGGCGGTGACCGCTCGGCGGTGACCGGCAACACTCGCCTGGTGTCCGACTGGCTGCTGGTGCGCATCACCAGCAACCCAGGCGAATCGACCCTCGACCGCATGATCGCCCTGGTCGAAGGCGCCAAGCGCCAGAAGACCCCCAACGAAATCGCCCTGGACATCCTGCTGATCGGCCTGACCCTGATCTTCCTGATCGTGGTGGTGACGTTGCAGCCGTTCGCCCGCTTCGCCGGTGGCGAGCTACCGCTGATCTTCCTCGCCGCGTTGCTGGTGACGCTGATCCCGACCACCATCGGTGGCCTGCTCTCGGCCATCGGTATCGCCGGCATGGACCGCCTGGTGCGCCTGAACGTGATTGCCCGCTCCGGCCGTGCAGTAGAGGCAGCCGGCGACGTGCACACCCTGATGCTCGACAAGACCGGCACCATCACCTTCGGCAACCGCCGTTGCAGCGCCCTGCATGCCGCCTCGGGCGTGACCGCCAAGGAGCTGGGGGAGGGCGCCTTGCTCGCCTCGCTGGCCGACGACACTGCCGAAGGCAAATCGATCGTCGAGTACCTGCGCCAACTGCACGACTTCGACGAGCCCTTGAACACGCAATATGAAGCCATCGCCTTCAGCGCCGAGACTCGCCTGTCGGGCATCGACTTCCAGCAGCGCCGCTACCGCAAGGGTGCCGTCGATGCGGTGCTGGCCTTCTGCGGCCTGCAACGCTTGGAGCTGCCCGCCGCCCTGGCCCGTGAAGTGGAGCGCATCGCCCAGAGCGGTGGCACGCCGTTGCTGGTGTGCGTCGACAAGCGTCTGCTGGGCGTGATCCACCTCAAGGACGTGGTCAAGCCCGGCATCCGCGAGCGCTTCGCCGAACTGCGCAAGCTCGGTATCCGCACCGTGATGGTTACCGGCGACAACCCGCTGACCGCCGCTGCCATCGCCGCCGAGGCCGGCGTGGACGACGTGCTCGCCGAAGCCACCCCGGAGAAGAAACTGGCACGTATCCGCCAGGAGCAGAACGACGGCCGCCTGGTGGCCATGTGCGGCGACGGCGCCAACGACGCCCCGGCCCTGGCCCAGGCCGACGTGGGCATGGCCATGAACGACGGTACCCAGGCCGCCCGCGAGGCCGCCAACATGGTCGACCTGGACAGCGACCCGACCAAGCTGCTGGACGTGGTGCAGGTGGGCAAGGAACTGCTGGTGACCCGTGGCGCGCTGACCACCTTCTCCATCGCCAACGACGTGGCCAAGTACTTCGCCATCCTGCCGGCGCTGTTCGCCGCCATCTACCCGCAGTTGGGCGTGCTCAACCTGATGCACCTGGCCAGCCCGCAGAGCGCGATCCTCTCGGCCATCGTGTTCAACGCGCTGATCATCATCGTGCTGATCCCCTTGGCCCTGCGCGGGGTGCGGGTGCAGGCCGCCAGCGCCGCCCACCTGCTGCGGCGCAACCTGCTGATCTACGGCCTGGGTGGCATCGTCGTGCCATTCGCCGGGATCAAGCTGATCGACATGCTGCTCAATGCGCTGCACCTGGTCTGAGGAGAGACTGACATGACTGCTTATGTACGCCCGGCCCTGAGCCTGATCCTGTTGATGACCGTGGTCACCGGCGCGCTGTACCCCCTGGCGGTGACCGGCATCGCCCAGGTCGCTTTCCCCAAGCAGGCCAACGGCAGCCTGGTGCGCGATGACCGAGGCGAGGTGCGGGGTTCGGCGCTGATCGCCCAGGAATTCAAGGGCGACGGCTGGTTCCAGTCGCGGCCTTCGGCCGGCGCCTATGCCACCGTGGCCAGCAGTGCGAGCAACCTGTCGCCGAGCAACCCGGCGCTGGCCGAGCGGGTCAAGACCGATGCCGCCGCGCAATATCAGGCGCAGCAGGGACCGGTGCCCCAGGCGCTGTTGACCACTTCGGGCAGCGGCTTGGACCCGCACCTGCCGCCCGAGGCCATCGCCTATCAACTGCCGCGCGTGGCGGCGGCGCGGCAGGTCTCGGAGGAGCGCTTGCAAGTGCTGGTGAATGACGCCACCCTGCGTCCACTGATCGGGCCGCCGGTGGTCAATGTTCTGGCGCTGAACCAGGCGCTTGAGCGCCTGGCACCGCTAGCTGCGCGTTGATAGTGGGATCTGTTCGCCGGCAAGCCGGCTCCTACGGGTGTTGTGCCGCCCTGGCATGTGGCCGTAGGAGCCGGCTTGCCGGCGAACAGCCGATCCTTGAACAAGCAAAGGATGAAACATGAGTGACTCCGCCCGCGCAGACGCGCTGTTGGCGGGCCTGCCCCGGGAAGGCCGCGGCAGGCTCAAGGTATTTCTCGGCGCCGCGCCCGGGGTCGGCAAGACCTTTTCCATGCTGCAAGCCGCCCACGCCCAGCAACGCCAGGGCGTGCAGGTGGTGGCTGGGGTGGTCGAGACCCACGGCCGCGCCGAAACCGAGGCCCTGCTCGGCGGCCTGACCCAGCAACCGCTGCTGCGCAGCGAATACCGCGGCGTGATGCTCGAGGAGATGGACCTCGACGGCCTGCTCAAGGCCGCGCCACCGTTGGTGCTGGTCGACGAGCTGGCCCACACCAACGCCCCTGGCAGCCGCCACGCCAAACGCTGGCAGGACGTGCAGGAACTGCTCGCCGCCGGCATCGACGTGTACACCACGGTCAACGTCCAGCACCTGGAAAGCCTCAACGACAAGGTGCGCGATATCACCGGCGTGCAGGTGCGCGAGACGCTGCCGGACTGGGTGCTGCAGGAAGCCTTCGAGCTGGTGCTGATCGACCTGCCGCCCCGCGAGCTGCTCGAGCGCCTGCGCGAGGGCAAGGTCTACGTGCCGGAGCAGGCACGGGCGGCCATCGAGGCCTATTTCTCCCAGACCAACCTCACCGCCTTGCGCGAGCTGGCCATGCAGACCGCCGCCGCCCAGGTGGACGCGGACCTGGCCAGCGGTTATCGCCAGCGCGGCCAGGAAGCCCCGGCCCTGCGCGGCCGCCTGCTGGTGGGCATCGATGGTGACGACCAGGCCGAGCGGCTGGTGCGTCACGCCAGTCGCGTTGCTCAACGCCGGCATCTGCCCTGGAGCGTGGTACACGTCGACAATGGCCGCCTGCGTGACGAGACTGCCCGCCATCGCCTGCAGGCCGCCCAGCAACTGGCCGAACGGCTTGGCGGCGAAGTGGTGCTGCTGCGCGCGGGCGAGGTGGCCCGCACGCTGATCCAGCACGCCGCCGAACGCCGCGCCAGCCTGGTGCTGGTGGGTCAGTCCCGCGATCTGCTGCGTCGGCGCTTCTTCGGTGCCGGCGTCGCTGCCCGCCTGCTGCGCGAGAGCCACGGCCTGGAAATCAACGTGCTCGACCGCGATACCCAACCACAACCTGCCAGCGCGGTGGCCAAGCGCGTGTGGGTATGGCGCCACTACCTGCTGGCGCTGCTCGCCACCGTGCTGGCCACCGGGCTGGCCTGGGCGGTATCGAGCACGCTGGCGCTGCCCAACATCTCGCTTGTGTTCCTCGCTGCCGTGCTGCTGGTGGCGGTGCGCAGCAGCCTCGGCCCGGCGCTGGCCTGCGCGGCGCTGTCGTTCCTCACCTATGACTTCCTGTTCATCCCACCGAACTTCTCCTTCGCCATTCAGCGCGAGGAAGACGTCCTCACGTTGGTGTTCTTCCTGTTGATGGCCGCGCTCACTGGCAACCTCGCCGCGCGTCAGCGTCGCCAGTTGCAGGCCCTGCGCGAAACCCAGGCGCAGACCAACCAGTTGCTTGACCTGTCGCGGCGCCTCACGGTAGCCACCGATCGCCAGGCCGTGTTCAGCGCCGCCGGCCAGCATATGGATGGTTGGCAGGACGTGCAGGTATGCCTGATGGAGCGCAGTAACGACGGCCTGCTGCAAGTCGCCAGCGGCGGCAACCATGCCTTCACCGACAACGAGCGCGCCGCTGCCGAATGGGCCTGGCAGCATGGCCAGGCCGCAGGCTTTGGCAGCGACACCTTGCCCCACGGCCGTTGGTGGTGGTGGCCGCTGGCCGTGGAAGAGCAGCCCCTGGCACTGCTCGGCATACGTCCACGCAACGGCGAACCGCTGAGCGCCCAACGCCGCCGCCTGCTCACCGCCCTGGCGCAACCCCTGGCCCAGGCCCTGGCCCGCGCCCGTCTCGGCGAGCAGTTGGAAGCCGCGCGCCTGCACGGTGAAACCGAGCAATTGCGCAGCGCTTTGCTCGCCTCGGTGTCCCACGACCTGCGCACCCCATTGACCTCCATGCGCGGCAGCATCGACAGCCTGCTGGCCCTGGGTGATGCCATTCCCCCGGACGATCGCCGCGAACTGCTCGAAGGCACCCGCAACGAAGCCGAGCGCTTGGACCGCTATATCCAGAACCTGCTGGACATGACCCGCCTGGGCCACGGCACCCTCAAGCTGGCCCGCGACTGGGTATCCCCGGCCGATATCGTCGGCAGCGCCCTCAACCGCCTGCGCGTGGTGCTGGCGCCTTTGCGCGTGCATACCGAGGTGCCGCCCGAGCTGCCGCTGCTGTTCGTGCATGCGGCGTTGATTGAGCAGGCGTTGATCAACGTACTGGAGAACGCCGCCCGCTTCTCGCCACCCCAGGGCCGCCTTGAGCTGCAGGTCTCGGTGCGCGACGAGCAACTGTGCTTCGCCGTCGCCGACGAAGGCCCCGGCATTCCCCAGGACGAGCGCGAGAAGATCTTCGACATGTTCTACACCGCCGCCCGCGGCGACCGCGGCGGGCAGGGCACCGGCCTGGGCCTGGCGATCTGCCAGGGCATGATCGGCGCCCATGGCGGGCGCATCCTGGTCGATGACGGCATCGATGGCCACGGCACCTGCATCACTCTATGCTTGCCGCTGCCCACCCAACCTGAAAACGAAAGTGAAGCCCCATGAGCCAAGCCGCCACCCTGCTGGTCATCGACGACGAGCCGCAGATTCGCAAGTTCCTGCGCATCAGCCTGGCGTCCCAGGGCTACAAGGTGATCGAGGCCGCCACCGGCGGCGAGGGCCTGACCCAGGCCGCCCTGAACAAGCCTGACCTGGTGGTGCTCGACCTCGGGTTGCCGGACATGGATGGCCAGCAGGTGCTGCGCGAGCTGCGTGAGTGGAGCGCGGTGCCGGTGATGGTGCTGTCGGTGCGTGCCAGTGAGGTGCAAAAGGTCGATGCGTTGGATGGTGGGGCCAACGACTACGTGACCAAGCCGTTCGGCATCCAGGAGTTTCTTGCCCGGGTGCGGGCACTGCTGCGCCAGGCGCCACAGGTGGGCAGCGCGACGTCGACGGCGAGCTTCGGGCCGCTGGTGGTGGATTTCGCCTTCCGCAAGGTGACGCTGGAGGGTGTCGAGGTGTCGCTGACGCGCAAGGAGTACGCGCTGCTGGCGCAGCTGGCCGGGCACCCGGGGCGGGTGATCACCCAGCAGCAACTGCTCAAGGATATCTGGGGGCCGACCCATGTGGACGACACCCACTACCTCCGCATCGTGGTGGGGCATCTGCGCCAGAAGCTGGGGGATGATCCCACGGCACCACGGTTCATCGTCACCGAGGCGGGCGTGGGGTACCGGCTGGTGGCACCCTCTGCGTAGGAGCCGGCCTTGCCGGCGAACACCGGCGTAGCCGGTGCCATCCACCGCGCTGTCCGGTTCGCCGGCAAGCCGGCTCCTACAGGCCTTACAGATTCAACTCCAGCGCCAGAAGCTCCTGCACAGTCTGCCGCCGCCGGATCATGCGCAAGCTGTCGTTCTCGATCAGAAACTCAGGCAACAGCGGCCGGCTGTTGTAGTTCGACGACATGGACGCGCCATAAGCCCCCGCATCGTGAATCACCAGCAGGTCGCCCACCTTGGCCTGGGGCAGGTCCTGAGGCGTCAGCTCCTCATCGTTCTGGGTGAATACATCCCCCGACTCGCACAGCGGCCCGGCCACCACGGTCGGTTGCAATGGTCGGCTTACAGGCCGGCCCACGGCATCGAACAGGCTCATGCGGTGATAGGCCCCATACATCGCCGGGCGCATCAGGTCGTTGAAGCCCGCATCGACCAGGATGTAGTGCTTGTCGCCCATCTGCTTGACGGCGCGCACCTCGGCCACCAAGTACCCCGACTCAGCCACCAGGTAGCGCCCCGGCTCGATCTCCATGCGCACGGAGTGGCCGAGCATGGTCTCGATCTCTGCTCGCGCCACTGCCCAGGTACGGGCGTAGCGTTGCAGGTCAACTGGCTGGTCATCGCTACGGTAAGGCGTGGACAGGCCACCACCGATGGAGAAGGCTTCGATGTCCATGCCCAGCTTGCCGATCAACCCGACCATGGCACCGGCCACCTGTTCCAGGTGCTGGTAATCCACCCCCGAGCCGATATGCATGTGCACGCCCACGAGGTGCAGGCCGAACTGTTTCACGCAGGCCAGCGCCTCGGGCAACTGCTCGTGCCAGATACCGTGCTTGCTGTTCTCGCCACCGGTGTTGGTCTTGCGGCTGTGGCCGTGGCCGAAACCGGGGTTGATGCGCAGCCATACGCGGTGCCCAGGGGAGCGCTCGCCCAGCTGGCGGAGCATGTCGATGGAGCCGGCATTCACCTCGATTTTCGTGTCGACTACCCGCGCCAGGGTCGGTTGGTCCAGCACATCGCAGGTCAGCACCACGCCGGCCGGCTCGCCATCCACCGCAGCCCCGGCCGCGAAGGCCCGCTCCATCTCACCCAGCGACACGGCATCGAGCACCAGGCCACGCTCGCGCATCAGGCGCAGGACGTGCAGGTTGGGGTTGGCCTTCTGCGCGAAACGCACCGTGTCGAAGTGTTGCAGGAGCTGGTCGATGCGCTGGTGGATGGTCTGTGCGTCGTAGGCCCACAGCGGGGAGCCGTGCTGGCGGACGGCCTGGGCCAGGAGGGGGGTGGTCATGGTGGTGTTCCTTGTAATGGATACACCGATCTTGATTGAGTTGCTCGATCCAGAAAAATAGCTATTTTTCTGATCTCAATTCATATCTGATATGCATCGCTACCCTTGTAGGAGCGGGTTTACCCGCGAACACCGGCTACGCTGGTGCCATTCCCCTGTCCCTTGCCCCACAAGTGACAGCAAGCCCCAGAGATCCTGCGTACCTTCATGAAACTCACCCTCCGCCACATCGAAGTGTTCCGCGCCATCATGGCCGCCGGCAGCGTCACCGGTGCCGCCCGCCTGCTGTTCACCTCGCAGCCCACCGTCAGCCGCGAGCTGGCGCGCATGGAGCAGGTCACCGGCCTGACCCTGTTCGAGCGCGAAGGCGGGCGCCTGGTGCCCACTGCCCAGGCCTTGCTGTTGATCGAGGAAGTCGAGCGCGCCTTCATCGGCCTGGAGCGCATCGACCGCTTCGCCCAGGCCATCCGCAATTTCGAGCAGGGTCGGCTGGCCATCACCTGCCTGCCGCTGTTCTCGCAAACCCTGTTGCCCAAGGTCTGCAAGGCGTTCCACCAGCAACATCCGGGCGTCAGCGTGAGCATCACCGCGCAGGAATCGCCGCTGCTGGAAGAGTCGCTGGTCGCCCAGCAGCACGACCTCGGCCTGACTGAAACCGGGCAGGTGCCAAGGGGCGCGGTCGGGGAACTGCTATTCAGTGCCGACATGGTCTGCGTGCTGCCTGAGCATCATTCGTTGCTGGCCAAGCCGGTGCTCGAGCTGCACGACTTCCATGAGGTCGACTTCATCAACCTGGCCAGCCTGGACAGCTACCGGCAACAGCTGGACCGCCACTTCCGCGAGGCTGGAGTAAACAGGCGCACGGTGATCGAAACCACCAGCGCCGCCTCGGTGTGTGCCATGGTTCGCCAGGGGCTGGGCGTGGCGATCATCAACCCGCTGAGTGGGCTGGAGGCCGGGCAGGGCGGGTTGCCGATTCGGCGCTTGAGCCTCTCGGTGCCGTACCAGGTGATGCTGATCCGCCCGGAACTGCGCCCGGCGTCAGCAGTGCTGGCGCCATTCTGCGAAGCGCTCAGGGTACAGGCCAGGGCCATGGCGGGGGCGTTGGCGAAGGGCTTTTGATCACGCCGGGCGGGCCGTTGGAACGATTCGAAGCGGGCCGCAGTCCACCCCTTCGACAGTGTTCAATCGAGGATTCGCCATGAGTACCCTGACGATCGAAGGTTGGTGCAAAAGTAACGGCGACCGCAGGTCCACGCCGGTGGGCGACATTCACTTCGACATCCAGGGCCCGACCCACACGGCATTGGAACAGGCCGAAGAGCGCCTGCAGCAAAGCCACGAGCCCGAGGCGATGGTGGAGGTCGACATGGACACGTTGAACCTCATCCTGCCCGAAGGCTACGGCCCGCTGTCCGACTGCCGCCTGCGCGTCTACCTGAGCAACGACGCGCGTGGCCAGTTCCACCTGGTCGGGCATCGGGCCAGCGATGGCAGCCTGATCTACACCAACGCGGTGCTGATTGCGCAATTGAGCTGAGTATCAGCGCCGATCCAGCCGTGCAGCCACCGGCTTGGCCAGCTCGATGAAGGCCTGCGCCGCCGCGGTCCGGTAGGCACCCTTGCGCTGCATGAGCACGGCCGTGCGTTGCAGGCGCAACGGGTCGAGGGCGATGGCGGCCAGGTCGTCATGGGCCAGGACGATGTTGGCCGGGAGCAGCGTCGACAGTGTTGTCCTGCGCACCACTTCGATGACCGCGCCGATGGCGTTGGCCTCCATCTTTACCCGCGGGCGGATACCGTGCTGGCGGCAGTAGCGCTCGATCTGCTCGCGGGTGGCAAATTCAGCGCTGAGCAGGATCATCGATTCATCGTTCAAAGTCTGCGGCCCGATGGCACTTGCATGGGCCAACGGGTGCTGGCTGCCGACCACCAGCGCCAGGGTTTCGACCAGCAGTGGGCAGGTGTCGATGTCCTGGGCCTGGGGCTCGTCGAAGGCGATACCGACATCCAGCGCGTCTTCCAGCAGCTGTGCCTCCATGCGTTCCTGGGCGATTTCGCGCAGGTTCAGGGTGATGTTCGGGTACCGGCTGTGAAAAGCCTCGACCAGGGGGCCGACCAGATAGCTGGTAAAGGTGGGTGTCACCGCCACCCGCAATGAGCCCCGACTGAGGTCGCCCACGTCATGGATCGCGCGCTTGGCCTCCTGCAGTTCCTGCGACGCCCTTTTCGCATAACGCAGATAGACCTCTCCGGCATCGGTCAGCCGCGTCGTGCGCCCCGAGCGATCGAACAACTGCGCCCCCAGGCTTTCCTCCAGTTGCCTGACTTGCTGCGAAAGGGCTGGCTGAGAGACATGCAGGGCTGCCGCCGCCCGGGTGAAGCTGTGGTGTTGCGCGACTGCGAGAAAGTACTGGATGTGCCGGGCGAGCATTTCACGTCCCATAAGATAATCTGATGACATGCATCATAAATGAGACTTTTACCTTATGTAATCCGTTGCATAACCTTTGCCTCACACACCGCGACACTGAGGCATCAGCCATGCAAGACATCATCGACGGCTTCCTGAAGTTCCAGCGCGACGCCTTCCCAGAGCGGGTCAAGCTGTTCAAGGACCTGGCCACCCAGCAAAGCCCACGGGCGCTGTTCATCTCCTGCTCCGACAGCCGCCTGGTACCCGAACTGGTCACCCAGCGCGAACCGGGTGACCTGTTCGTCATCCGCAACGCCGGCAACATCGTGCCGTCCTACGGCCCTGAGCCCGGCGGCGTGTCGGCCTCGGTCGAGTACGCCGTCGCCGCGCTGCAAGTGGCCGACATCGTCATCTGCGGCCACTCCGACTGCGGCGCCATGACCGCCATCGCCACCTGCAAGTGCCTGGACCACATGCCCGCCGTAGCCGGCTGGCTGCGCTACGCCGACTCGGCCCGGGTGGTGAACGAAGCCCGCCAGCATCAAAGCCCCCACGCCAAGGTCGAGGCCATGGTGCGCGAGAACGTGATCGCCCAGCTGGCCAACATTCAAACCCATCCCTCGGTGCGCCTGGCCCTGGAAGAGGGCCGCGTGGCCCTGCATGGCTGGATCTACGACATCGAGAGCGGCCGCATCGACGCCTTCGACGGGCGCACCGGCCAGTTCGTATCCCTGGCGGACAACCCAGAAGTCCGCGCTGTTTCCCACGCTTCCCGGCACGTTGCCTGAACCCGATTTTCAACCCAAGGAGACACCCCATGATCCAGTCGCAAATCAGCCAGAACGCCCGTCTTGCCCTGAGCGAAGTCATCCTCCTGGCCAAGGCCCGCAAGGATCTTTCGTTCGCCCAGATTACCGAGGGCACCGGCCTGTCCGAAGCCTTCGTCACCGCCGCGCTGCTGGGCCAGCACCCGCTGCCGGCCAGCGCCGCCCAGGTGGTGGGCGACAAGCTTGGCCTGGACGCCGACGGCATCGCCCTGCTGCAGACCATCCCGCTGCGCGGCAGCATCCAAGGCGGCGTGCCGACCGACCCGACCATCTACCGCTTCTACGAGATGCTCCAGGTGTACGGCACCACGCTCAAGGCGCTGGTCCACGAGAAGTTCGGTGACGGCATCATTAGCGCCATCAACTTCAAGCTGGACGTGAAGAAGGTCGACGACCCGGAAGGCGGTTCCCGCGCCGTGATCACCCTGGATGGCAAGTACCTGCCGACCAAGCCGTTCTGATCCAGTTGTAGGGACATGGCCCGACCACCACAGGGTGGCCGGGCCATCCCCTCGGACGCTGTTGACCCCAGTAGGAGATTGCCCAGCCCTTTGGCCACGTTGTCACGCAGGGAACTGTCCCCCGTGGGAGCGGCCTTGCGTCGCGAAAGGGGCGCGCAGCGGCCCCAGATTCCGAGTCCCCATCGAAATTGCTGGGGCTGCTGCGCAGCCCTTTCGCGACGCAAGGCCGCTCCCACAGGGTCCAGCTAAATCAATGGCTTACGGTTTATTCCATGAGAGCGGGCTGCAATGCCTGATGAGGAGAAACGACGGCATGGACCTGATCTTCAGAAATGTCCGCATCGACGATGCAAAACCCTTGATGGATGTGGCCGTGCACAACGGCAAGATCACTGAAATCGCCCCGACGATCACCGCAACGGCCACCCAGGAAATCCAAGGCAACGGCAATGTCCTGATCCCAGGCTTCGTCGAAGGCCACCTGCACCTTGAAAAAGCCAACGTCATGCAACGCAAGGCCAACCGCTCCGGCACCTTGAAGGAGGCGATCGCCGTCACCGCCGCGCTCAAGCCCACGCTCACCCGCGAAGACATCCGCGAGCGCTCGACCCAGGTGCTGCGCGCGCTGGTGCAGGCCGGCACCACCCATGTACGGGCCCACGCCGAGTTCGACCCCACCCAGGGTTTCACTGGCCTGGATGTGGTGCTGGAGTTGCGGGAAACATTGCGCGATGTCATCGATATCCAGGTGGTCGCCTTTCCCCAGGAAGGCATCCTCAAGTTGCCCGGCATGAAAGCGATGATGGTCGAGGCGATGGAGAAGGGCGCCGATGTGGTCGGCGGCATTCCCTACAACGATGTATCGCCCCTCGAACACATCGATTTTGTCTTCGACCTGGCCAAGCGCTACGGCAGGGATATCGACCTGCACCAGGACTTCGCCGATGACGCCGAGCAGATGACCATCGAATACGTGGCCCGCCGGACCCTCGCCGAGGGTTACCAGGGGCGGGTGTGCGTCGGCCACCTGACCAGCCTGGCGGCCGTCGAGCCCGAACGGCAGGCGCGTATCGTCGCGCTGCTGCGCGAGGCCGGTATCAGCGTGATGTGCCTGCCGGCCACCGACCTGCACCTGGGCGCCCGTGGCGACAGCCACAACGTGCGCCGCACCCTGACACCGGTGCGCGCCTTGCGCGATGGCGGGGTGAACGTGTGCCTGGCCACCAACAACATCCGCAACGCCTTCACCCCCTATGGCACGGGTGACCTGCTGAACATCGCGCAACTGGCCATCCCCGCCTGCCACCTGGGCGGGGCGGATGACCAGGCCACGGTGTTGGCGATGCTCACGACGAACCCGGCCAGGGCCTTGGGCCTGCGCGACCATGGCCTGGCCGTGGGCAAGGATGCGGACCTGGTGCTGGTGGATACCCAGCGCGTCAGCAATGTGATCCTCGACCTGCCGGCGCGGTTGGCGGTGCTCAAGCGTGGGAGGGTGGTGGCGACGGCCGAGCATCGCCGCTCGGTGGTGTTCTGAGCGGTGGCTACGGTTCCTGCGCCAGGTGCGGTGCCACAGCTGCTTCCAGGATGAGCACGAGCTCAGGGTCCATGTAGTGGTAGTCGTCGGGGATGTCGAGCACATGCAGCCGTTTGTGTTCGAGCAAGCGTGCGAACTGGGCCAGCAAGCGTTGCTGGTGTTTGCGCTCCATCACCAGGATGACGTCGGCCCAGCGAATGTCCGCTGGGCTGACAGGCTTGCGCGCATTCGGGCTGGTACCCGCCGACCGGGCGGCAAAGCCCGGGCGACGGCGCCAGATCATCTCGGCGGTGGGGCTGCGCCACTGGTTGCGGCTGCAGATGAACAGGAGGTTGGTCACGCTTGGTCCAACAGTTGGCGAGTGGTGCGGATGGGATAGCTGAAGCCGAGCTGGCGTGCCCTCGCCAGTTTCGAGGCGCGGGTGTAGAGCAGCTTCCAGTTCTTTTCCGGCTTGAACACCAGCGGGCGCACCGCGGTGTATTCAGCATGCTTGCGGGCCTGGGCGCGTCGCCAGGCGCGTGATCTTTCCATGGGTGATTCCTCGTGGTTAACCGGGTTCAGCAGCCACGGCAATACGAGTGGGGAGGAGGTTACACGTTAATCGGCGTGGTGGCCAGATTGTGTCGAAGCACAACAGTCAATCATGTTTATTGCAGGGCTATAACGTTGGAATATTCCTTCATGATTAAGAGAAGTCGCCTGGCTTCCCAATGAGGTACCCATTCCCTATCGTTGCTGCGCTGCAGTCATGGTTTTTAATTTTTCGATCAACTGCGCAACTTTCGAGTGATTTGTCTCGCGCTATTCACTCATTTGGATGTTGTTTTAATTGACTGAATTTTAAAGAATAAAAAATTCAGTGACATGATGTTTGCGTTTATGGACCTCCCGCTTGGCAAATGTTTGCCACCGGGTGATTTTTTCAAGCAAGGAGAGCAACACATGGCAACTCCCGCCTACATGGCCGTTACCGGCGAAAAACAAGGCCTGATCACTGCTGGCGCCTTCACCGCCGACTCGGTGGGCAACACCTACCAGGAAGGCCACGAAGACCAGGTCATGGTCCAGGGCTTCGAACACGAAGTGATCATCCCGCGTGACCCGCAGTCCGGCCAGCCGACCGGCCAGCGCGTGCACAAGCCGGTGAAGATCACCAAGGTCTTCGACAAGGCCTCGCCACTGCTGCTGGCCGCCCTGACCTCGGGCGAGCGCATGACCAAGGTCGAGATCAAGTGGTACCGCACCTCGGCCCAGGGCACTCAGGAGCACTACTACACCACCGTCCTGGAAGACGCGATCATCGTCGACATCAAGGACTACATGCACAACTGCCAGGACCCGGGCAACGCCCACTTCACCCACCTGGAAGACGTGCACTTCACCTACCGCAAGATCACCTGGACCCACGAAGTGTCCGGTACTTCCGGTTCCGACGACTGGCGCGCGCCGGTCGCAGGCTAAGCCTGGACTCCACCGTAGCCCGCCGCGTTCGCGCCGCGGGCTGCGGTCGTTTTGGCCATCGAATTTTCGCAACAGAGGGACAGGGATGTTTGCCGCCGCGAACCAGACCCATTTCAGCCTGCACATCGACGGCCTGGAGCACGACTTCCAGGTGCTTGCCTTCGACGGTAAGGAGGCCATCAGCCAACCTTACGCCATCGACCTGGAACTGGTCAGCGAGCACCCCTCGCGTGACCTGGAAAGCCTGCTGCACAAGCCCGCGTTCCTCCAGCTGGGTGACGACGGCCGCGGCCTGCACGGCCTGATCTACCGCGCCGCGCAAGGCGAGGCGGGCAAGCGCCTGACCCGCTACCAGGTGACCCTGCGCCCGCAGCTGGCCTACCTGGCCCACCGCATCAACCAGCGCATGTTCCAGCACAAGACCGTGCAGGAGATCATCGCCCAGGTGCTCGAGGAGCATGGCATCCTCGCCAACGCCTACCAATTTCAACTGGGCGCGACGTACCCGCAGCGCGAGTACTGCGTGCAGTACGACGAGTCCAACCTGCAGTTCATCCAGCGCCTGTGCGAAGAAGAGGGCATCCACTACCACTTCCGCCACAGCGCCGACGGCCACCAGCTGGTGTTCGGCGACGACCAGACGGTGTTCCCGAAACTGGCCCCGGTGCAGTTCCAGCACGACTCCGGGCTGGTCGCCGACACGCCGATGATCAAGCGCTTCGCCCTGCGCCTGGAGACCCGCACCAGCAGCGTCAGCCGCCGCGACTACGACTTCAAGAAACCGCTGATCCAGCTCGAAGGCGAGGCCGACAGCCACGACGAGCCGGCCCTGGAAGACTACGACTACCCCGGGCGCTTCCTTGACCGCCCCCGTGGCAAGCACCTGGCCAATCGCGCCTTGGAACGCCACCGCAGCGATTACCGTCAGGCGAGCGGCGACAGCGACCAGCCGCTGCTCGCCAGTGGCCATTTCCTGACCCTCGCGAGCCACCCCAACGCAAGTTGGAACGATCTCTGGCTGTTGGTCGAGCTACGTCATCAGGGCCGTCAGCCGCAGGTGCTGGAAGAAGCCATCACCAGCGACATCGACCCGCGTTTTGACGGCTTCCAGCAGGGCTACCGCAACTTCTTTGTGGTCACTCCGTGGGAGCAGCCGTACCGCCCGCCGCTGAACCACCCGAAACCCAAGGTGCTGGGCGAGCAGCGCGCCGTGGTCAGCGGCCCGGCTGGCGAAGAGATCTACTGCGACGAATACGGCCGCATCAAGGTGCAGTTCTTCTGGGACCGCGAGGGCCGCTCGGACGACAAGTCCAGCGTGTGGATGCGCGTGGCCAGCAGTTGGGCCGGGCAGGGCATCGCCGGCCTGCAACTGCCCCGGGTCGGCATGGAAGTGCTGGTCAGCTTCCTCGAAGGTGATCCCGACCAGCCCCTGGTGACCGGCTGCCTGTACCACGGCGTGAACATGCCGCACTACAAGCTGCCCGACCTCAAGACCCTGGCCACGATCAAGAGCAAGGAATACAAGGGCAGCCGTGGCAACGAACTGCGCATCGACGACACCACCAGCGAAATCAGCATCGCCCTGCGCAGTGACCACGGCGCCAGTGCGCTGAACCTCGGTTACCTCACGCACCCACGCCCGAGTGGCGGCGCCCCCCGTGGCGAAGGCTTCGAGCTGCGCACCGACCGCCACGGCGCCGTGCGCGCCGCGGGCGGCCTGCTGATCACCACCGAGCCCCGCGCCAACGAAGCCAAGCACCACAAGGACCTGCCGGAAACCGCCGAACGCCTGGCTACCGCCAGCGAGCAGCAGGACAGCCTGGCCGAACTGGCCAAGCAGATGCAGGCCCAGGAGCCGGGCGACCAGGACGCCGTGGCCAAGGACCTGCACAAGCAGCACCAAGGCATCCTCGGCAGCGGCCCGGGCGACCTCACGAAAAACGAGTTCGCCGAATTCACCCAGCCGCACCTCGTGGTGTCGAGCCCGGCCGGTATCGCCCTGACCACCCCCGGCCCGAACCACCTCACCAGCGGCAGCCACCTGGCGCTGAGCAGTACCGGCCACACGAGTATGTCGATCGGCAAGCGCCTGCTGGCCAGCGCCAGCCAGGGCATGCGCCTGTTCATCCAAAGCCTCGGCCTCCGTCTGGTCGCTGCCTCGGGTGATATCGATTTCCGCGCCCTGAAGGACAACATCAACCTGCTGGCCAAGCTCGACATCACTGCCAACGCCGACCGCATCATCCTCAAGGCCAAGACCGAGCTGGTGGTACAGGGCGGCGGCAGCGCGACGACTTACAACGCCAGCGGCATCACCCACGTCACCAGCGCCAACTACACCGCCCATGCGGCGCAGTTCGCCCATATCGGCGCGGCGAGCATGGCTGGCACCTTCCCCGAGCCACCGAAGCCCGGCAAGGGCGCGCTGGAGCTGTTCAACCTGTACGCCAACACCAAAGGCATCAAGGCCGGCGATTACGAAGTCACCGACGCCCTGGGCACGGTGCTCAAGGGCTCGCTGGACGGGCAGGGCTTCAACGCCGTGTCCGGCGCCGCGCCCGGGCCAGCCTTGGCGAAATTCGGCCTCGACACGGCCGACACCTGGAGCCTCGGCAGCTTCGCCAAGGGCCTGCCCTGGCCGAAGTTGGCAGCGACCGAAGAGGGCACACCCTCGATGTTCGAGGCGATGCCCGACGCGCTCACCCCCGAGGGCGGCGGCGCGGCGATGGCCAAGGTCAAGCAGCTGGCCAGCAGCGGCATGGACGCAGCCAAGACCGGCATGAGCCTGCTCAAGACCGGGCAGAACGCGCTGCAGGGCATGCAGCAGGTGCAAGGCGCACTCAAAGGCGGCGTCGCCGGCCTGCCGCAACTGGCCACGGCCGCCTCCAGGGCCTTGGGCGTCAACCGCAAGGCCGGGGCCGCCATGCCGGGTGCCCTGCCCAAACTCCCCGCCTTCAAGCCCCCCAGCCTGAACCCCGTGACTGACCTGATGCCACGCGAGCTGATTTCATGACCACACAGACCCCCGCAGCAAACGACAACCTCCGCGCCCCGCAGGTGGCCATCACCCCGCTGGCCGAGATCCAGGTCGAAGACGTTGGCCGCGGCGCCGTGGTGTTCGACACCTGGCTGCGCCAGACCAGCGCCAGCTTCGTCACCCTCGAACGCCTCAAGGGCGTCGCTGGCAACGTGGCCGTGGCAGGCAACAGCATCGCCCTGGTCGATGCCCTGGGGGACATCGTGATCCTGGCCGGCAACAAGGTGCCCGACCCGGTCGCCTGCGCCACCTTCGCCATCAACCTGATCGGCCTGGTCCGTGCGCCGGCCAGCGGCGCGGCGGCGCGCATGGCCCTGCGGCCGATGCTGTTCATCGTGCGCCAGGAGGGCAAGCAGGTACTTGGCGATGCGCTGATCGAGCTGATGGCCGGCCACCTGAACGCCGACATCGTCGGCAGCCTCGACGATTTCGTCAGCCAGACCGCCGGCCATCTGAAGGCGGCGCTGAGCGACGCCGCCACACTGGGCGAGCAGCTTATCCTCGACATCGCCACCGGCCTGGCCGCGCTGGCGGCGAGTACCGGCCCGGCGCCCGCCACCCCGGCAGCCGCCGGGGGCAACCTGCTGGTCCACGACCCCCAGGCCAGCATCGACAACTACCTGGCCGGCGCCTTCAACGCCTACAAGAGCGCCGGCAAGGGCATGACCAGCGCCAACCTCAGCCCCGCCCTCAGTGCGGCGGCCAAGGCCCAACTGCTCGCCCATATCGCGCAGCTGCGCACATTGGCGCCACTGGTGCGCGGCGCCATCCTCAAGCTTGGCGACGCTGGCAGCCCCGGCTCCATCGAAGCCCTGCGCCTGACCCTGGCCAGCAGCGTCGCGCAATGGCGCAAGCGCAACCCCCAGGTGGTGGTGGCCAACGTCAAGGCTGGCAGCACCAGCAAGGCCCGCCACCAAGTGGCCGAAGGCAAGGTCGAAACCCAGAAGGAACAGGCGCCCGCGTTGCAGGCCGCCAACCAATGCAAGAACGGCGCCCCGACCGGCACCTGCAACAGCATCGACTTCGCCCTGGGCAGCGAGACCTTGCAGCACACCGACTTCAGCCTGCCCGGCCCGTTCCCGGTCAGCTGGACCCGCACCTACCATTCGCGCCTGGCCGCCCTCGACGGCGGCAGCCTCGGCGCCCGCTGGATCACCGCCTTCACCACCTGCATCGACGTGCGGGACGACGGCCTGCTGCTGCACGACATCGACGGCCGCAGCCACGCCTACCCGCTGCTCAAGGTCGGCAAGACCCACTACGACCCGGTGGAGTACCGCGGCCTGACCCGCACCACCGACAGCCAGCTCATCCTCTCGCGCGGGCAGGAGCGCCGCGAGACCTACGAGCGCGTCGGCGAGCGCTTCTACCTGGTGCACATCCGCATGCGCAACGGCGTCGGCGCCACGCTGCACTACGAGCACTTCCACGAAGGCCGCCCGGTGCTGTCGGACATCAATACCTACCAGGACGACGACCCGACCAAGGTGCACCTGCAACTGGGCACGTTGCTCGATGAGCACGGCCATATCCAGGGCCTGTGGCAGGTGGTCGACGGCAAGCCGTTGCGCCAGCTGTGCGCCTATCACTACGACGACCACGGCGACCTGATCGCCGCCCAGGATGAACACGGCGCCGCCTGGCAGTACCAGTACCAGCACCACCTGATCACCCGCTACACCGACCGCACCGGCCGCGGCCAGCACCTCGAATGGGATGGCAGCGGCCCCCATGCCCGGGCGATCCGCGAATGGGCCGACGACGGCAGCTTCGAAACCCGCCTGGCCTGGGACACGCACATCCGCCTGACCACCGTGACCGACGCCCACGGCGGCCAGACCCGCCACTACTACGACGCCGAGGGCTACACCTACCGCATCCAGCATGCCGACGGGCGCTCGGAGTGGCTGTTCCGCGACACCCGCAAGAACGTCATCCGCCACCTGCACGCCGACGGCGGCCAGGACCGCTACGTCTACGATGAACGCAGCAATCGCCTGCAGCACATCCGCGCCGACCACAGCGTGGTGCACTACGCCTACGACGACCAGGACCAGCTGATCAAGCTTCTCGACGCAGAGGGCGGCCTGTGGCGGCGCGACTACGACGCCGTCGGCAACCTGGTCGAGACGGTCGACCCACTGGGCAACAAGACCGAGTTCGCCTACACCTCCACCGGGCAGCTCAAGGCGATCAAGGACGCCAACGGCAACGAGAAAAAGCTGGCGTACAACGCCGCCGGGCAGTTGCTCGAATACACCGACTGTTCCGGCAAGAGCAGCCAGTGGGCCTACGATGAGTTCGGCAGGCTGGTGCAGGCCACCAACGCCATGGGCGAGCAGGTCCAGTACGCGTACAAGGCCGGGCAGCTGGCCAAGGTCACTCACCCGGACCAGACCGAAGAACGCTTCGAGCGCGATGCCGAAGGGCGGTTGCTGGCCCATGTCGATGCGTTGGATCGGTGTACGACGTGGAGCTATACCCCTGCGGGGTTGCCGAGCGAGCGTGTCGATGCAACAGAGCACACATTGCGCTGTCACTGGGACAAGCTAGGGCGATTGGTCGGCTTGGACAACCAGAACGAAAGCAGGGCGACATTCAGCTACGATGTGGTTGGACGCTTGTTGGCGGAAACCGGTTTCGATGGCCTGGTGAAGCAGTATCACTATGACCCACTGACCGGACGCCTCGCTCATACCCAAGTTGGTCAGCGCCGCATAACCATGCGTTTTGATCGCATGGGCCGTCTGATCGAACGTACTGCCAGCCTGGGTGAACAGGTGGAATCGGAACATTATGCCTACAACGGCAATGGCCAACTGCTACAGGCCCGCAATGCCGCCAGCCTGTTGCAATGGTTCCATGACGAAGCCGGCAACATGGTCCGTGAGCATCAGCACTACCTGGCCATTGGCACGCCCATGGTCGCCGTCTGGCAGCATGAGTACGATGTGTTGAACCGGCGTGTGGCCACCCTTCGCCCCGATGGCCACAAGGTCAGCTGGTTGACTTACGGCAGCGGACATCTGCTGGGCATGATGCTGGACCATCACGAAATGCTTGCCTTCGAGCGTGACGATTTACACCGGGAGATTGTTCGCCATCAAGGCAACAAGCTCATGCACAAGCAGCAGTGGAGTATGCGTGGGAGGCCGCTGGAACAAGTGATTGGCGGTGCCGATGGCGAAACCACCTTGCTCAAACGAGGGTATGAGTACGACACGGTCGGCCAACTGGCAGGCATTCACGATACGCGTCGTGGGCAATTGACTTATCAATACGACCCACTTGGCCGATTGCTCCAGGCGAACAGTCGCTTGGGCGTTGAAACTTTCTCCTTCGACCCTGCGGGCAACCTTGTTGATGAAGCCCTGCAGCTCAACCGCCCCCTGGAAGAAAATGCCAGAAATGGGAAGTTGATGGACAACCGTTTACGTCAGTTCGATGGTACCCATTTCAAGTATGACGAACGGGGTAACTTGATCCATCGGCTGCGTGAGGGCAAACACGCACACCTGGCCTGGGACCTGTTTGATCGCCTGGCGCATTACAACGATGATCGGCTCAAGGTCGAATACAGCTATGACGCACTAGGGCGACGGTTACACAAGCATTCCGTTGCTCATTACTGGGACAAGCCTGATGCAGGCACTGGCTGGAACCAGATGCAACGGGCCAAACGACAGCGCGAGTTGAAATGCGGTTTTACGCTGTTCGGCTGGGATGGCAACGCGCTTGCCTGGGAGAGTTCCCCGGCGCGTGACGACGGTGATACCGGCAGCACCGTGCATTACCTGTATCTGCCAGGCAGTTTTGTGCCTGTGGCCCAAGCGGTGCGCAATGGCCCGGTTCGCCTGCACAAGCGACCCGACTGGAGTGGGCGTGAGTATGACTTTGAGCAAGATCCCTTATGGCAAACAGACGTGAAACCTCAAGCGTTTGATAGCATCTTCTGGTACCAGTGCGACCATCTGGGCACGCCGATGGAGCTGACGGATGAGGAAGGGCACGTGGTGTGGGCGGCGCACTATAAAGCTTGGGGGGATCTTGCTGAATTACCTGGTAGTTCTGTTGCCATGAGCAATGCGAGGAACCCGATACGCTTCCAAGGGCAATATCAAGATCAAGAAACAGGGCTGCATTACAACCGATTCCGCTATTACGATCCCAAGAGCGCGCGATACGTGTCGAAGGATCCGATAGGGTTCATGGGGGGCGCGAATGCTTATACATATACAGGAGGGAGTCCCGTGACTGCTACCGATCCGATGGGTTTGAAATCGTGGGAGTGGAACGGTACGGGAGATACAAGTTTGTGTACTTACTATGATAGTCGAGCGTGCCAGACCAAGGGGGAGTTGAGTCGATATTATGGCAGTGCTGCGGAGATTTGCAGAGGTGAAAATCTTATCGTGAATAGCGCTGTAAGTGCGGGAGTGATAACTGCTTGGCTGAAGGGGAGTGAGGTGTCAGAGGCCGAGTATTATGATCGCATAAGAAAAAGCTTGATTGAAAGTGATCGTGAGAAAGTATCTGTTCATGGTGTGGATGGCGTAACAGGGGATATGATTGATGCATATCACGATAAGGCGTTTGATGAAGCAGGTTTAGGTAAGGGCTTCTATGGAGGTAATAACTGGCCGCAGGCGGTTCGTCCTAACCCAGTTCCATATGATCCCACTAATGGTTGGTCGTATGATCCGAGAAACTGGTTATTCAAAGCAGATCCTGAGCAATCGGTAGGATGCGCTTCAAAATAGTCAGGGGGAGGGTGAAAATGCGGGTGGTGTTATCATTGATAAAATGGATAGTGGTGCTGGTTTCTTTAGTAGTGTATGGGTTGCTATGTGCGCTGGGATTTCACTCCGCTTACGAACTATCAGCGTTGGCTGGGCTGCAGGTGGTCCTCGTGAGTGGTCTTTTACCATTGATTACGTTTCTTGTTGCACTGTTTAGATTGGGGTTTTCTAAATTATTATTTGCGGTTGTGTCGGTGATGATCTTAATGGCTTATCATTATGTTTTGGTTGTGTTTGCTGCGCATGACCAGTTTGGTTACTGGGTTCTGCAGGCTGGGGAGTTTTTGTTGTTTTTATATTTTCTTAATAAGGTCGGGAATTGGGTGCGCGCTTCTTGAGGTTTTTGCTCTAATTGCGGCTCGAACAAAAAGTGTGGATTTATTTTTGCTGCTCTAAAGTAGAGGAAATAAATCCATCTCCTTTTTCCACTGGTGTTGGTCCTGAGCTAAAGGTTTAATGCAGTCCAGATTCGTATGCATCTATTTTTTTTGGTGCTGAGTGAGATTTTATTGTGTGTGGGTGGTTGGTGAACTCGGTTGAGATGGTGTTTTGGGGTCTGGCAATTATGTTGGCTGTTACTGTGCTCTACGGGCATTTTTACTCAGGGAGGAATGGAATAAACATGAATACTTTCCCTGGGCTTTTTGAGTTGCTTGGTCATGTATTTAAGTTTAAAGATAGAGTGTTGTCTGGTTGTTTATTTTTTCTATGTGTGGTGGTGCGGTTATTGGTGTTGGCTTGATTGTATTGATTTTCTATGCGCAATCTAAGGGGTGTGATATTCGAGTTAAAGGGAGTGTGGGGTGATGTTTGGGCGTATGTGGCGAGGCTTAAGCGGTTTCTATTGACTAGGGGTTGTGGTGTTTGTTCGTCTAACTACCTTTTTGGCTATTGCTAATGGGTGGTATTCTGGTTTTGCCAAAAATAGCATGAAGAAAAAAGGCGGGGGAAAGGGGACGGATTTACTTTTTACACTCCAATAGCTGCTTATGCGTGGCCGTAGAGACCACGGAGCATCAGGTAATTTCAGCTCAAGAGCGCAGTCTGATTCGATTGGCTATCCAACGCGGAAACTGACGGGCACTCGCCGTTTATGGACGGTCCTCGAATCACGGGAAATGGTGTCGATCAGGTGAGGCGGGGTGGGCCGAAGTTAGAGTGAAAACATAAATCTGCCCCATTTTTTTTTAGACTAAGTGGAGGCGAAAGTGAATGTGTTCTTGAAGGTGATGCTGGCGTCGCCATTGGTTTTGGTGTATGCGTTTTTTATTTGGGCGGCCGTTCATGCCGGAGCGACCGCTCCTATTGAATTTATTCGCCACGCCATTCTCGTTGGTGGGCTGGCGCCGTTGTGTGCGTGGTTGGGAGTAATGTTTTTTGCTGAAGAAAAAATTCTGCTTAAGGCGGTGATGGCAGCGCTGGGCTTGACGGCTTATCACTATTATTTGTTCGCGGTTTCGGCGCATTACGATGGCCTCATGTATTGGGGCGTCCAGCTTGTTGAGTTGTTGGCTTTGTTCGCGTTTGTAAGGTTTATTCGTAATGGGTCTAATTGACTAAGGTGGTTAAGTCGGCATCGTTAAAAGAGGGCGGGGTATGTGGGAGTGTAGCGCTATGCAAGAAGAAGTGATCAAGAGAAGGCAGGTTATTATCCGAAAAGAAGTGGAGGCTGCCTTTGGTAAGGCAGAGCCGCCAGAAGCTGATCAGATTGTAAAATCTCGGTACCCGGAGCCGTTGCAGATCCGTGATTACTTTGCAGGAAAGCGCTGGTGGGAGCTTAGCCTGAAAGAATTTCGTGAAAACTATGTTGGGGATGAATCCGCTTGTCTCAGTTTTATGGCGCCTGCAGGCATAAAATATTATTTGCCGGCTTACCTGTTGATGGCGACGGAGAGTTACTATGAGGGCGATATCTTGACTCAAATGTTGTCATGGAGCATGCAGGGTTATGTGAAATATGATTCGCACTATGAGTTGAGCTCGTTGAGCCTGGCACAGAAAAACGCCGTCGCCAGCGTGATGAGTTTTATCTGGGAAGCGTATGACGACGAGGATGCGCAGGCCGCTTTGGAGACCATAGCGGAATACTGGCAGATCTCTCCCAAGACGGGATGACGGCCGAGGAGGGATCTCTGCGCTCGATTTCCAAGGCGCGCATGCGTTACATCGGACGGCAAGGCACCAGGTGGGTATGTGTCTTGCCATCGACAATCTCTTCGCTGACCAGCCTGCCCACCACCGCCGCCAGTGTCACGCCCGGGTGCATCACGCATAGGTAAACCCCCGACACCCCGGGCACATGGCCAATCAGCGGAATACCGTCTTTAGGCATCGGTCGCCAGCCAACGCATGCCGTTGCAAGTTCAAGAGTGCCCACGCCTTCGAGTTCACCGCAAATGGCCTCGGCCGTGCGCCGTGCCACCACCTCAGGCTGATGCTCCGGGCCATCGCCCAGATAATCCTCGGCCGCCAACAGCCAACCCTGCGCCCCTTGCCTGACTTCCATGGCCGCGTTCGAAATGATGCCGCGCACCAGCCCTGGCCGGGCGCGGTAGCGAATGAAGAGGGCGGGAGAGGGCCCGATGGCAAGTGGCACCCCCAGCGCACCTGCCAGCGCCGCGCAGCCAGTGCCGGCAGCCAGCACCACCCGATCAGCTGCCAGGGGGCCTTGGGAGGTGTTCACGCCCGACAGGGTGTCGCGGTCGAACCTCATACCGAGCACCTGGGTCTGCGTCAGCACCGTGGCGCCATGGGCCTTGGCGCCTGCGATCAGTGCATGGGTGGCGGCCACGGCGTCCAGCGCGCCTTCCTGTGGCGCATGCATGGCTTGCTCGGGCGGATGCCTGAGGTTGGGCTCCAGGTCGCGGATCCGCTGCCGGGAAACCACCACGGTTGACGAGGCGTCCGGCTCAGCAAGGGAAGGCTGCGCGTAGCACAGCGAGCCCGTCCAGCGCACGGTCAGGTCAGGTAGCTCGCGCTCGAGGCGGCGGTAGTCATCGATCGCGGCATTGCGCAGCGGCGCGATGGCTTCCGGCCCGGCAGCGCAGGTGTTGATCCAGGCGAACGAGCGGCCGGTCACGCCCGAGGCGATCTCACCGGCCTCCACCACCGTCACCCGTGCCCCTTTGCGGGCCAGGTGGTAGGCGATTGACGCGCCGACAATGCCGGCACCCACCACGATCACCCGCATTCCGTCGCCTTGGCTCATCGCAACCTCCTGTTCGTCGAGGCGCCGATCATACCTCGGGGAGGCAAGCACCCTGGGCTCTCTCTGCGGACCCACTCGATTGAATTGTGTAGGCTCGATCCGCCGTTGATCCCGAAGATGGCATAACGCAATTGGATAGGTTGATGTTTGCGTATGCGAAGCATTACCATTCACGCCCTCATTTAATTCCCCTGTCAGGATCCCCACGATGGCGTCGCGCTTCCCGTCCCGCCCAGCCCTGCTGGCGCTCTGCTGTTCCGTCACCTTGATGGCGCAGGCCGCCGAGCCGATCCAGCTCGAGGCCACCGACGTCAACGCCGACGCCGTCAAACCCACCCCGAACGCATTGCCCGAAGCCTTCGCTGGTGGCCAGGTCGCCCGTGGCGGGCAGATGGGCGTGCTGGGCAACCAGGACAACATGGACGTGCCGTTCACCCTGACCAGCTACACCTCGAAGCTGATCGAGGACCAGCAGGCCGAGGACATCGGCGACGTGCTGGCCAACGACCCGTCGGTGCGCGAGTCGTATGGCTTTGGCAACCAGTCCAAGGTCTTTGTGATCCGTGGCCTGCCACTGGCGGGCGACGACATTGCCTTCAATGGCCTGTACGGGATCCTGCCGCGCCAGATCATGTCCACCGACGGGGTGGAGCGTGTTGAGGTGTTCAAGGGCCCCAATGCCTTCCTCAACGGCGCGAGCCCGACCGGCACCGGCCTGGGCGGCAACGTCAACCTGCAGCCCAAGCGCGCCGGCGACACCCCCACCCGCCGCTACACCCAGGACATCAGCAGCGACGGGCGCATCGGCGAGCACCTGGACATCGGCCAGCGCTTTGGTGAGGACAACCGCTTCGGTGCGCGCCTGAACCTCAGCCAGCGCGAAGGCGAAACCGCCGTCGACGACCAGGACCAGCGCACCAAGTTGTTCGTCGCCGGCCTGGACTACCGTGGCGACGACTTCCGCCTGTCCACCGACTTCGGCTACCAGAAGCAGCGCATCAACCACCTGCGCAACTCCGTGCGCCCCGGCACCGCCACCAAGGTGCCCACCGCGCCGGACGCCAGCCACAACTACGGCCAGGACTGGACCTACAGCGAGTCGGAAGACACTTTCGGCATGGTCCGTGGCGAATGGGACCTGAACGAAAGCTGGACCGCCTACCTCGCCGGTGGCGCCCGCCACACCCGCGAGCACGGCACCTACGGCACGCCGGTGCTGGTGGGCAACAGCGGCACGGCGACCCTCGGCGGCTCGGATATCGTCCACGGCGAAGACAACACCAGCTTCAGCGCCGGCCTCAACGGCCGCCTGCAGACCGGCCCGGTCAGCCACCAGATCGCCCTGGGCGCCAACACCATGTGGACCCAGGCGGAAAACGCCTACACCTTCTATCGCTCGACCACCGGCAACACCAATATCTACAACACCGGCAAGTTGCCCCGGCCTACCGATGTCAGCATGACCGGCGGCGACATGGGCGACCCTGGCGTCACCGGGAAAACCCGCAACCGCAGTATCGCGTTGTCCGACACGCTGGGCCTGTTCGATGACCGCCTGTTGCTGACCTACGGCGTACGCCGCCAACAATTGCGTGTAGAGAACTACACCTATGACGGCACGACCTTCAACGGTGTTGCCAACCCGGCCAACGACGGTAGCCGCAGTGGCCCGGCTTATGTCAAAAGTGTTACCACGCCGGTCTACGGCATCGTGTTCAAGGCCACCGACAGCGTCTCGCTGTACGCCAACCGTATCGAAGGCCTGGCCCAGGGCCCGACCGCGCCGGCCAACGTGGTCAATGCCGGCGAGATGTTCCCGCCAGGGCGCACCAAGCAGCTCGAGGCCGGCATCAAGCTCGACAAGCAGACCTACGGCGCCAACCTCGCCGTGTTCCGCATCGAGAAACCGTCGGACGGCTACACCCTCGGCAACCGCTTCATCCGCGATGGCGAGCAGGTCAACAAAGGCATCGAGCTGAGCGTGTTCGGCGAGCCCATCGACGGCCTGCGCCTGATGGCTGGCGGCACGCGCATGACCTCGGAGCAGAAGAAGACCCTCAACGGCACCAACGACGGCAACCACGCCATCGGCGTGCCGACCTTCCAGCTCAATGCCAGTGTGGATTGGGATGTGCCGGGCGTGCCGGGCCTGGCGCTCAATGCCCGCATGCTGCGCACCGGCGGCCAGTTCGTCGATGCCGCCAACAACCTCAGCCTGCCGACCTGGAACCGCTTCGACGCCGGCGCCCGCTACAAGCTGAAGGTGTCCGAGAAGGACCTGACCCTGCGGGTGAACGTGGAGAACCTCACCGACAAGAACTACTGGGCTTCGGCCAACGGCGGCTACATGACCCAGGGTGATCCGCGGTTGGTGAAGTTCTCGGGCACTATCGATTTCTGACGCGGCCTACCTGATCGAGCGGCCGTGCGACAACCCTGTGAGGCTCGCACGGCAGACCGCTATCGGCCCTAAACCACCGCGGCAGCTTGATCGTCAAAACCCTGTTCCAATTCAATTCCGTATTGAAACATCGCCATGTCCATGATCCGCGCGGTGGGGTATTGCAGCCCAAGGCGTCCGGTGCGCATGGGCAGGGGAGGAACGGCGAGTTCCTCGACCAGTTCCGCCAACGCGGCAAGGCCTTTGCCACTGGCATTGGTAATGGAGGGCCGGCGCGGGAACAGATCGCGGCATGCCGCGATGTAGAAACGATCGAGCGCCGGGCATTCGCCCCAGACGCCCATCAGGATCTTGGTCTTGAGGGTGTTCGTCCAGGAGACGTTGGTCGCCAGGGACTCCATGGAGCCCAGCACGGAATCCAGCAGTTCCTGATGTTGGGCCCGATGTGGGTTGTCAGGCCCGAAGTCTTCCAGCGAGAGTTCCAGCAACTTGGCACCCTGACCTTCGAAGAGCAGCTTGGCCAAGGCCTTCATCAGGTCCAGGTTGCTGTTCTGCAGCAGCCCCGAGGAGCCCCGGAACATCCCCCAGTTCGCCAGGTAGAAGCCGATGTGCAGCGCGGTCGTCTCCAGTTGCGTCTTCGATGTCAGTTCGGACCAGCGGGTACGGGAATCGTCCCAGATGTACTCGTAGAGGAATTCCCAGGCTTTGAGCCTTGGATAAAGATTGCCTGGCGCCGGCTGGATGTTGCTGTAGTAGGCCTTGGCGTAGTGGTGCACATCGAAAGTCATCGGGCAACGTCCTGTCGCGATTGGGGAGGTGGCATTCTAGGAGGGCATGGTTCGCTAGTCGACGGTTGCGGCTGGCTCGGATAACCCGCAACTCGCCATGCCGCTATCAGGGGTTGTCAGATGCCCGATCCGCAGCGAAACCATCGTGTTGTGTTGACCGCAATGGCCCGTTCGCCGGCAAGCCGGCTCCTACCGGTACGGCGTTGATCTTGGCGTTTACGGGGTACCTGTAGGAGCGGGTTTACCCGCGAACACCGGCGACGCCGGTGCCATACACAGTGTGGCCTGCTTCGTGTTAATCGGGCCGCTGCTGTACATCGTGGTCAAGGGGCTGTCGGGTAGGCGCGGGGCATGAAGAACCGAGTAAACAACTCAGACTGCGACTTGATATTCAGCTTGGCGTAGATGTTGCGGCGGTGAACCTTGATTGTCTCCGCCGAGAGCGCAAGCTTGCCGGCTATCTCCTTGTTGGAGAAACCGCTCAACAGCAGCCTGAGCACATCGCTTTCCCGCGTCGTCAACTGCGCCCCCAACTGGGCCAGCGTTTCTTGCCGTGGCGGCGGCTCGGCAAGGTTTTTCTCGGCATCGCTTTCAAAGCACATGCGCTGGTGCATCAAGGCCGTCACCCAGGGCTTGATGATGTCGAGAATGGTGATTTGCTCTTGGCTGAAGCGCACCTTGCTGCCGATGGAAATGCACAGCGTCCTGTCGGCGTCGAGCTGCACGTTGTACTGCGCTTCATCCACCGAGATGTACTGGGCAAAGTACTGGTGGTAGTACTCTGTCTCGAGAAAGTACTCCGGCGCGATATCCAGCAGGTGGAAGAAACCGCCCTGGGGGTTCTCTCGATTGGCGATGTAGAACGGGTCCAGCAGATACAGCTCCGTCACATAGCGGTGAATGAACGCATCCACCTCTTCAGCGTCCGCGACTTCAGGCAGGCTCACCACTTCCACGTGCTGGCTGCTGAAAATCAACACCACCCAGTTGTCGATCTGCACGTACTCATTCAACACCCGAACCAGCGAACTCCAGAACTCCGGCCGGTTCAGTTGCATGATCAGCTTGCCGATCGTTCGGTGCCACGCCAGTCCATGGAGGTCGAACGGCATTTTCTACCCCTTTTGGGTTAAGGATGCGTAGGCCGGAGGTAAGTATTTCGAGGTATTTACTCTCCGGGCGTGCCCGGTATAGTCGGTGCCAAGGCTTGGGATGGCCATGAGACAACAATCGTCTGGACAAGGATGTTGCATGAGAACCTCACGTTTGCGAACCCTTTTTTCGGCCTCGCTGCTCTGCGCGGCGATCAGCACCTCGGTGGCGGCTGCCGAGCCCGGGGTGCACCTGTACAACTGGTTCGGGCTACTGGCGCCGGAGACCCCGAAGGCCTTCGAGCAGGAAACCGGCACCCGCGTGCACATGGACGCGTTCGACAGCGCCGACATCATGCAAAGCAAGGTCATGGCCGGGCGCACCGGGTATGACGTGGTGGTGGCAACCTCCAACGTGTTGCCCACCCTGATCGCGGCGGGCGTGCTCCAGCCGCTGGACCGCGCGCAACTGGGCAACCTTGCGCATATCGACCCGGACATCCTCGCCCAGCTGGCGGTCAACGACCCTGGCAATCGCTACGCCGTGCCCTACCTGTGGGGCACCACCGGCATCGGCTACGACGTCGACAAGGTCAAGGCGGCCTTGGGTGACCAGGCACCGGTGAACAGCTGGGACCTGATCTTCAAGGAAGAGAACATCAGCAAGCTGAAGGCGTGCGGCGTGGCGATGCTCGACTCGCCCAGCGAGATCATCTCGATTGCCTTGAACTACCTGGGGCTGCCCAGCAACAGCAGCAACCCCGCGGATTACCAGAAGGCACAAGACCTGCTGATGAAAATCCGCCCGTACGTGTTGTATTTCGATTCGTCGCGCATCGATACCGACATGGCCGACGGCAATATCTGTGCGGTGGTCGGCTGGGCCAACGGCGCCCTGGCCGCTCAAGCGATCAATGAGAAGAACAACACCGGGCGCAAGATCAGCTACAGCCTGCCTCGCGAAGGCGCGTTGGTGTGGTCGGAAAACCTGGTGCTGCTCAAGGATGCGCCCCATCCCAAGGCAGGCCTGGCGTTCATCAACTACATGATGCGCCCGGAAGTGATCGCCAAGACCTCGAACCACACGCTGTACCCCAACGCCAACAAGGACGCCACCCAGTTCGTCGAACAGGCGCTGCGGGACAACCCCTGGATCTACCCCGACAAGCAGACGGTTGCCACGCTGATTCCGCTCGAACCCCTGCCGTTGAAGTTGGAGCGAATCCGCACCCGGGTCTGGACCAAAGTGAAAAGTGGCGTTTGACCTGACCTGACGTTTCGCCTGCTGCCCGATGCCTGCCTCCGTGTTCATGGAGGCAGTGGCTTCGTGCGCGTCATCCTTGGCTTATGTAGAGAGGGAACAGCGGATGTTCAACCCAGCCCGGCAGACCCACTTCAGCTTGACCATCGACGGTGTCGAACATGGACTTCAGGTGCTCGCGTTCAGCGGCGAAGAGGCCATCAGCAGGCCATACTTCTTCAATGTGGAACTGGTCGGCGAACCGGCTGACCTGGACTTCGACAGCCTGATCGACCGCGAGGCTTTCCTGGCTTTCGATACCGAGGGCAACGGTGTGCATGGACGGGTCTACCACGTTGCCCAATGCGGTGATGACCCACGCTACAAGCTGGCCCTGGTGCCGCAGCTGTCCTACTTGCGCCACCGTATCAACCAACGGATCTATCAACGGTTATCGGTGCCGGAAATCGTTGCCTTGATACTGGAAGAGCACGGGATAGTGGGCGGCGCCTACCGGCTTGAGCTGCGGGCGAACTACCGCGTGCGCGAGATCTGCACCCAGTACGACGAAACGGACCTGCATTTTGTCCAGCGCCTGTGTGAAGAGGAGGGGATCCACTTCCACTTTCAACACAGTCCGCGGGGGCATGTGCTGGTGCTGGGCGATCATCAGTCGGCCTTTACCAGAAGTGGCATCCCGACCGCCTACAGGCAAGCGCCCGACAGCGTCGCCGACGAGCCGGTGATCAAGCACCTGATGGAGCGCCACCACGCGGCTTGTCGCCGAACGGAAGGGCACAGTGACCAGCCCCGCTTGGCCAGTGGCCATGTACTGGAAATCACGGGCCATCCACACAACGCGTGGAACGCTCCCTGGTTGCTGACCCAGGTTATCCATGAAGGGCGGCAGCCACAGTTTTCCGGTGAACACCTCGCCACTGGCAACGAGGGCGATTTTGATCAGGGTTACCGTAACCGCTTCACGGGGTATGCGTGGCACGCGAGCTACCGCCCGCCGTTGGCTCACAGGAAACCCCAGGTGCCCGGCAACCAGACGGCGGTGGTGGTTGCCGTGGAGGACGAGGCGGTTCGCAATGATCGGCGCCTGGCCAGGGTCAAGGTCGAGTTCCCCTGGGATCGCGAAGAGCGAGTGGGCGATACGCGCAGTTGCTGGCTGCGGTTGGTCTCCGACTGGCATTGCGAGAGCATGCCGCCTCGGACGGGGATGGAGGTCAGGGTGACTTTTCTTGAGGGCGATCCTGATCAGCCGCTGATCAGTGGTTGCGTGTGCTGCAGTTGTCAGGGGCGAGGTTTGGATAGAGTTACTCCCGGCCAATAATTATTGGCCGGGAGTAACTCGGGATAAGCCTTGGGCCATCAATACCCATGGCTAGTTGATGATCAACTCCCGCACCCCGTTGGCATGCTCGATCCGCTCACCCGGCAACTGGATGCGCTGGTTGGCGCTGTAGTCATGGAAGGCGCGGGCCTTGCCGATCAGCGACAGGTCCAGGGTCACGCTATGCCGCGACTCACCGCGCCCGGCCTCGAACAGTATTTGGCCATACGGGTCCACCGCCAGGCTCGCCCCCACGAACACGCAGCCATCCGGCCCATCGCCCACGCGGTTGGCGACCACGGCGAACACCTGGTTCTCCATCGCCCGGGCCATCACCGACACTCGGTGCACATGATCCTCCGGTTCGGCCAGGCCATCGGTGATCAGCATCAACTGCGCGCCCAGGGTCTTCAATGCCCGCGCCGTCTCGGGGAACTCGCTGTCGTAGCAGATCAACAGGCCCAGGCGCACGCCACGCCATTCGACGGTGGCGAAGCGGTCGCCCGGTACCACGATGCCGTGCTCCGGCAGCCACAGGTGGGTCTTGCGGTAGGTGAGCAGAATGCCTTCAGGGGCGATGAACAGGGTGGTGTTGTAGAACGTGCCGCCGTCGTTCTCGTACAGCCCCAGCACCACCGCGACATTGTGCCGGCGCGCCGCCTCGACCACCGCCTGCACGGCATCGCCGTCGACGGCTTCGGACAGCATGCCGACGTCGTCCTCAGCGAGAAAACCGGTCAGGTGCGACTCGGGAAACAGCAGGATATCGGTGTCCGGCGCGCACTGGGCCAGGGCCTCGAGGATGCCGCGCAGGTTGTGGGCGGTGTCGCCGTCGCGGGTTGTCGTCTGTACCACTTCGATCTTCATGGGCAATCCGTCTCGCTGGGCCCGACCCTTCCGCGGGCGAGTGACATTTGCGAAGGGTGGTGCAAGTATGAAAACAATCACTGGCAAAACAATCACTTCGACGGGTTAACCCGGGGGTAGGGCATGAGCTTGAGCCTGCAGGATCTTTCGTGGCACCAGGGTGTGGGCCAATGCATCGAGCACCTCGACCGGCCGAGCTTCTGGCGTACCCTGGCCACGCTGCTCGGCGACTTCGTCGAGGTGGATACCTGGGTGGCGCTGCTGTTCAGCCACGACAAGCCGCTGATCTTCGACCAGAGCCCTTACGAGCGCGAGGGCATCGACCCGCTGGTGAGCGTGTACGCCAACGGCCTGTACCTGCTCGACCCGTTCTACATCAGCAGCCGCGAGCGGCCGCTGACCGGCCTGGTGCGCCTGGCCGACGTGGCCCCGGAGCAGTTTCAGCAGACCGACTACTACCGCCTGTACTTCACCCACAACGTGGTCGCCGACGAGGTGCAGTTCAACCTGGCCCTGGGCGATGGGCGCACGCTGTGCCTGTCGCTGGGCGGGCGCTCACGTTTCGACGCCCAGGCCATCGCCCAGCTGGAGCTGGTGCGCCCCTGGCTGATCGGCCTGCTGCGCCAGCGCCTGCACTTCGAGCAACTGCCCGAGCGCGCACCGGCCAAGCCCGCGCTGGGCCTGGCCCAGGGGCGCGACGAAGCACGGCGGCAGTTGGAGTCGGTGCTGACGGCGCGGGAGCTGGACGTGGTGCGGCTGATCCTGTCGGGGCATTCGAACAAGGAGACGGCCATCAAGCTCCAGCTGTCGGCCGAGACGGTGAAGGTCCATCGCCGCAACGTGTACCGCAAGCTGGACGTGAACTCCCAGAGCGAGCTGTTCTCGCTGCTGTTCCTGGCCGGTGAAGACCTCGCCAGCCTGCAACCGGCGCCGTGATTCCCCCGCGCCATTACCCCCAGGTTAATCCTTCGACGTTATAGGAATCCGCACGGGGATCCGCATACTGGCCCTGCACCTTGTAGGCGTGGGCTAGCCCCGCGATCACCGGCAAAGCCGGTGCCTTCCCCCGAGTAACTTGCTGTGCACGCCGTCCCTGCGCCCCCGCGCAGCCAGACCGGCTGGGCAATTTCCTAGAACAATCACAAGAGGATGACCCATGGCTCATTTCGCTCACGGCCCGGCCCGTGGCATCGCCCCTGCGCGCCAGGAGGCCACTCATGCCTGACGCCACCCCCGCAAAACTTTCCCTGACCTCCCTGACTGTCTTCGGCCTGGCCTACATGTGCCCGAGCCTGGCCATGGTGATCTTCGGCGTGATCTCCGAGCGCAGCGACGGCATCGCCCCCAGCGCCTTCCTGCTGGCCACCGGCGCCATGCTGCTGTCGGCCCTGAGCTACGCCAAGCTGTCGCGCCTGTTCCCGGTGTCCGGCTCGGCCTACTACTACGCCAAGCGCCTGCTCGGCCCCGGCTGCGGCTTCGTGGTCGGCTGGGCGGTGCTGCTGGCCTACCTGTTCATGCCCATGGTCGCCTGGCTGCTGCAGTCGGTGTTCCTCAACGCCCAGTTCCCGCAGGTGCCCACCTGGGGCTGGCTGCTGATCAACATCGGCCTGACCACGGCGGTGACCGTCAGCGGCATGACCCTGACCGACCGTTTGAACAAAGTGCTCACGGTCTTCAGCGTGGCCCTGGTGCTGCTGTTCATTGGCTACTGCCTGCGCTATGTGGCCGGCCAGCCCCAGGTCGGCTTCACCCACCCCGTATGGAACGAACACAGCACCTTGACCGGCCTTACCGCCGCCGCCGCCATCGCCGCCTATTCGTTCCTCGGTTTCGACGCCGTGACCACCCTGGCCGAGGAGGCCGAACAGCCCAGGCGCGACATCCCCCGTGCGGTGCTGCTGGTGATCAGCGTGGGCGGGCTGCTGTTCACGGCGGTGGCCTACCTGATGCAACTGAGCCACCCCGGTGGCCAGTTCGCCGACCCAGAGACCGCGACCTACGCACTGTCGATCAAGGTGGGCGGGCAGTTCTTCGCCGACTTCGTCAACCTCGGCGGCATCGTCGCCGGCTTCGCCTCGTGCCTGGCAGTGCAGGTCAGCGCCAGCCGCTTGCTGTACTTCATGGGCCGCGAAGGCGTGCTGCCGCCGCGTTATTTCGCCAAGCTGCAGGGCAGGGCGCGCACGCCGGTGTTCAACCTGCTGCTGATTGCCGGGCTGGGGTTGATCGGGATCGGCGCGGATGTGAGCTCGGCCGCTTCGCTGATCAACTTCGGCGCGTTCCTGGCGTTTGCGGCGGTGAATGTCTGCGTGATCGCGTACTACCGGCGTGAGCGGCGCAAGCAGCGGTTGAGTGGGGTGGGGTTCGTGGTGTTTCCGCTGCTGGCGATTGGGGTGAACCTGTATCTGCTGTCGCTGTTGAGCACGGTGGTGATACTGGCCGGGGTGGCTTGGCTGGTGTGTGGCGGGTTGTACTTGATGTGGCTGACGGCGGGGTTCAGCAAGCCCACGCCGGGGCTTATGGAGGTTGAGTCTTGAGGTGATGCGCAAGCCACTGCGGCTTTACACGGAATTACTCCAGGCCAATAATTATTGGAATCTCATAATTCAGGATAAACCCATGGCTGACATTTTCCTGCGCCCGGAACTGGCGGCCGATATGGCCAGGCAACTGCTCAAGCCCTCTGCGCTGGATATCGGCCTGCGTTCCGGGTTGTTCCTGTCCGGCCTGCGCCGGACGGGCAAGACCACCTTCCTCAAGAACGATCTGATCCCGGCCCTGGAGGCACAGGGCGCACTGGTGATCTACGTCGACCTGTGGAGCGACACCCAGACAAGCCCGGTGAAGCTGGTGCTGGCTGCCGTGCGCAAAGCCCTGCTCGAACTGCAGACACCGACCTCGTCGTTCATGCAGCGTCTCAGGCGCGTGCGTGGCGCCGAGGTGGAGCTGGCCGGTTTCAAATTCGGTTTCAACCTCGATACCCTGGGTGAAGCAGGCGGCGTGACACTCGCCGAAGCGCTGACCGAAGCGGTGGACCAGGCCAAGGCGACTGTCGTGCTGATCGTCGACGAAGTGCAGCATGCCATCACCACAGAGGACGGGCAGCAGATGATGCTGGCCCTGAAGGCCGCACGTGACGCCATCAACCCAAGGCCCGCGACGCCTGGGCATTTCCTGTTCATTGGCACCGGCTCGCACCGGGCCATGGTCAACGAGCTGACCGCCCGGCGTAACCAGGCGTTTGCCGGCGCCACCAACGTGGCTTATCCGGTGCTGGACGAGGGCTATGTCGCGTTCTGGCTCCAGCGGCTCGCCGCAGATGGCCTCGACAACCTGCCCTCGCTGGAGGTGGCGACCGAGGCGTTCAAGACACTGGGCAGCCGGCCTGAAGAGTTCATCCGTGCCCTGCGGCAGTTGATTCACTCGCCCAGCCTCGGTTCCGGGGCGGATGTGGTGCTGCCGGTGATTGCGGCCACGCTACGCTCGGCGGCGGCCGACCTGGAACTGATGAAGGTCGAGGAACTGGGTGTACTGGCCCAGGCCATTTTCGCCCGGATCGCCTCCGTGGATGGCGAGACGCGGGGCGTGTTTTCCAGCGAGGCGGCGGGGGAGTATTCGACGTTCGTGGGGCGTGAAGTGCGGGTGGAGGAGATCCAGCCGGTGGCCAATGAGTTGCTGGCGGCGAACCTGATCATTCGCCGGGGGCATGGCCTGTATGGCGTGACCGATCCGTTCGTGCAGGAGATCTGGCGGGAGCGCCAGGCGATGCTGGGCAAGCGTTGAAAAGATTAATGGGGACCGTTTTTTACTTTATTAATTGGGGAAATATATATGCTGTCGCTTCCTTTTCATGGCGTAATTTTGCTTGAAAAGTCTGAGAAAAATTTGACGGACGACGGGGCTGTGCACGTTGCATTGTGTGCGATGGCGGTAGAGGCTTTTCTTCAAGACTTCAAGAGTTTTTATCAGTCCGTTTCAAAACCACGTCCTTACTCAGTTCCACGTACTTTGTTCAAGCCTGCGGAAACCAGATTTTTTGGTGGTGGGCTTCTAGTTGGCGAGACAATGGAGTACATCCAGCGTGATGAACGGTGGTTGATGGCATTGCTTGATGGGCTAGAGAAAGAAGGGCTGAAGGCAAAATATGAAAAGCTGCTGATCGCTTTGGTGCCTGGGTGGAAGGAAGGTGAGGATGAGGTATTTAAAAATCTCAGTCGGTTGGTAAAATTGCGAAATAGCCTTGTTCATATAAAGTCGGATGAGCTTGAGCTGGATGAAGAGCAGAATGTAAACAAGCCGCCTAGAGAAATTTTGGAGCTTCAACGGCTTGGCGTGATTGGTAGCGATAGAAGTACTGTTTCTTGGATTTTTATGCTTGACGATGCTCGATTGGTGAAGTGGGCTAGAGTGACAGCAGTGAAGATCATCAAGGCTGTCCTAGAAAGTGCTCCAGATTTGCCTGTCACGAGTGTTTTCAGGGATAGCTATATTTTTGAGATCGATAGTCTAAATTTTGAAGTTCCGACCTAGGCTTTTTGATTTGGGCATAATGCTGTGTATGGATCGCTGTGTCGCGCTTGCGACTTTTTGGTAGGTCAAAATGCTATGTTGCTATTATTTGCCTCCGACTCTGTACTAAGATTGCTCATGACAGCCTGTCTCAATATTCAAGTCCAGCGTTTGTTGCAATTGTTTAGTCGAAAAACTACCTAATGTCCTGTCTCGGAAGTACGTTCTCTTTTGGCGAGTGGCTTGGATGTCCGACCAAGGCGCCGCGACGAGTCATAGCAGGGCTATGGCGAGGAGTGGCAACGTCGGCCGGGCGCCCAAGACTCCGCCAAAAGTGAACAGCTTATTTCCGAGACAGGATGCTAGCTGACGGCCTACTTGAATGCACAGGCGTCCACATCAGATGCTGTGCATTCACCGTCTTCCCAGCCATCTCCCGCCGTTTGTCTGGCGCCGGACAAGGTCAGACTGACACCACTTTTATTCTCGCCTTTGTATCGGCAAATCACTGATTTCTCAGTGACCTTCGCGGTGAAGAACTCGAAGCTGCCGAGGTCCTCTTCACTGGCCATCGGGTTATCGCCCTCCCAGCCGCCTGGGGCGCTGTAGGCGTAGCCTTGACCGTCTTCTTTTTGAGTGATGCTTGAAACACTTGGGCAGGTGGCGGCAACGGCGTTACCCACCATGAACAAAGCCAGCAAGGCAGTTCCGATCGTACGCATGACAGCTATTCCTTCAGCAGAATTGGGAAACTCATCATGTGATGCGGGAATTGCACCGTGCTACTGGCAAAAATATCAGGTCAGTGGGCCGGGTATAGGCGGTTGGTGTGCCAGAGGACCGTGAAGGAGGAGTGCCTCATTCGTAGCCCAGCTTTAACAACTGGGCCTGAGCTGCCAGTTTGTCCATCGCTCCACGGCTGGCCTCGTCTCGCTTGTCCTTGTAGGCAATCAGCTCGGAGAACGCGATAGCCCGTTCACCTTCAGCGCTGGTATGGGGGATTGCTCCCTCATCCAGCAGCTTCGCCAGATGCTCGCAAGAAACGTTAATCGCGAGGGCCGCCGCCGTCATGGTCAGCGTGGACTTTTCCATGACAATGGTGCGTTCCACGCCATGGAATTCATCACGAAGCTTCCGATACCCCAACCGCGCGTAGAACCCTTGGGCGGTGATGGACGAAGGAACGCGCAGTGCCGTGACACCTGCCCTGATCGCTGCAGCATGAACGGCCTCCATCAACCGTTTGCCGACACCTGTCCGATGATGGATTGGAGCGACGAACACTGTCCTGACAACCTCGCCATCCAGGCTTGCCGTCCCTAGCAATTCGTTTTGGTTGACTGCTACGAATACCATTCGGCTATCGAGCAATGCACTGACCGCCGCAGGTGAAAAGCTCTGCTCGACCTGGGCGATCACCTCTGCCGGGTAATCCTGCGAGTTGGATTCGCGCAATGCCGTGATCACGATGCGGCTGATGGCTTCTGCGTCTTCGCGCTGAGCGCGGCGGATATGACATTCCATGGAGACATCCCGAATTTATGCCCAAAGCCTAGCCGGTGTAGGAGCGGCCTTGTGTCGCGAAAGGGCTGCGTAGCAGCCCCAGCAATCTTCGCAACACATCAGAAACCTGGGGCCGCTTTGCGGCCCTTTCGCGACACAAGGCCGCTCCTACAGGGTCCGCGTTTACCTGTGAAGTCAGTGTTTCATCCCCAACTCCGCATCATCCATCAGCGCCTTGGCTAGCGCGCTCAGGTAATACGACGCCCAGATCAACTGAGGCTTCTCCTCCATGATCCCGGTGATGGTCAGGTCGCACACGCAGCCCATCAACTCCGAAGCCTGTTCCCGTGCGTGTTGGCACGGGATGCCGGGTTCGATGCAGAACAGCGGGTCGGTATGCTTTTCACCCTGGTAGAACTTGGTCTTGCCCACGGTGGTGTGGGGCGTGGTGTCGTCTGTGCTCATGCCTCAATCTCCCTGAAATCTTCGGTGCCTGGGCGGGCCCATTCGCCGGCAAGGCCGGCTCCTACAGGCAAATCGCGTCCCTCGTAGGAGCCGGCCTTGCCGGCGAACAGGGCCCGCCCAGGCAACTCACGACATACCGGCTTAATGCAACGTCCGAGGCTCCACCTGCGGCATCTGCACCTGAATCAACGCCGATTCGAGCAGCACCCGAAGCGCCTCCATTTCATGCATCGCGGCCATGACCAGAATCGACACGGGCGACTTGGGATGCAGCAGAACAGCCTGATGCGCCACGGTCTGCGCACACAGGGCGTACTCGGTGGCCTGGATGATGGTGTCTTCGAGGGAGTGGTGGTTGTGGGGTGGATCGGGAACTATCTTCAGCATGGTTTTGTGCCCTTTGATGGGGCCGCTACCGGACTGCTGTCAAACAGGTAGGTGGCAGCTATGCATAGGTTGACAGACCGGCGGACACAAAAACCGGCGCACGCAAGCGTGCCCCATGCACAGCCGCCATAGAGGGCAAGCAGTGCAGGTGTCGCGTCGCGGCCTGTCAAAGCCGATCGCTGATTTGCAGCGACCTGCCGAGACTAGAGCGATGACAGGGCGATCGCAACGGAAAATAGGAGGTCCGATTATCTTTGGGAAATGGACTACAAAAAAGAGGCTAAATCTGATTCCTTACAGGTCGAAGAGATTTCGGCCAGATTGCTACGTGTGATGGGCGCGTAGTTCGCTCGAAGACGGGCCGGAATATTTATTTGCCTCGGTTGGTTAACGGCCGCTGCTGTTTAGAAGCGGCCAATACTCTTGATTGAAAAAATATGTAATTCAGATCTAAAGTCATCGTAACATTTGGCCAATTCTTCTGAACCAACCTTCCACCTCGCCAGCCGGATCTCTCTGTTGAATCATGGCGGCTGTCATGCAAGGAAATGCTTTGTTTGCAAGAAGTTTTTTTGCTGTTGAGTCCCTCATAGGAGCACCAAAACCTTGCTGGAGTGAATACGCTTCTGAAAATACTTTTGGCGTGGCTTTTCCGTTAACTGGCTGGTCTGTTACCTGGATGTTTACACCAAAAGCTTGAGCAATAGCCGTTGAGTGGAGATAGCTTTCTATCTCGTGCTTCAAGGTTATGGCTCCCCAGGATCCATCGGTCCGTTGATTTATTTGGGTCACGGAGTCTCTGTAGTCCGCAACGTCTCCATCATAGATGTGGACTTCTGGCTTGTTTAATGTTCTTAGATAATGTTGATTTACCCAGTGTTGAAGAGTAGAGCCGCCTAGTACAACAAAGGCAACGCGCTCTTCGGTGTCTAGATTTACTAAGTTTTGGTCCGCGCTGTGTAGTGCTTTGCTTAGTGCTTTAATGCACGCCACATCCGTTGGGCCCTCTACGCAAAGTAAAACCTGAACTCTGCTATCAGGCGTGACGCCTAACGCCTCCGCTACAGGTCCATAAGCATCTGCTCCGATAGAAATAATTGGTTTGTTAGTCTCTGAGCATCTAGTGACAAATCGTATGCTGTCGCTTGGTAGCTGAGCTGCGAAACCAGGACTGTGTGTTGTTAGTATGACCTGACAGCCTGGTTCGGTTGAGAGTGACTTGAATGATTCAATCAACAGTCTTTGATTGTTGGGGTGTTGCGCGGTTTCCGGCTCTTCGATGGCATAAATGATACTGCGGCGGCTTCCACTTTTCAGTCGTCGCTCTGCTTCGGCCTTGAAGAAGCTTACGAGTACCAATCGACGCACGCCGCTTCCACGTTTGTTTAGGGGTATCCCTGAGTCAGTGTTTAAACCGATTGAAAATAATCCTGTCCATTTGGCGGGAGAGGGGGCACTGAATTCTGGTGTCAGTTCGTTAGCTAAGTTAATGTCAAGGGTTTTAAGCGCTTCGTGGGTTCTGTGGGCTATTTCTTCCGCTTTTTCTTGTACTTTCTTTTGGATGTTGGCTATATCATCTTGGACTTCAGCTATTGCTGCGGAAATTGCCGCTTTCATCGGGCTCTGGACTTCTGTGTCAGAGTCACGGCTACTTCTGTCACTTTGGAACAAAGCAAATAAAGGCAGATGAATTTCAATTTGTTCCCAAATTCGCTTTGTATCCTCTTTGGCTTTGCCTGTGGGTATCGCTGTTTCTGAAAGTTGGAGATCTCCGGCTGCGGCCCATAAGGCTTTGCGCATGCCTGGATTGCCTTTGAGAGGAGTGTCCAGTTTTAGCTCTTTTATCCTTGCTTGTAGATCCTTCTCTTTAAGTTCGAGTAGATTTTCAAATCCTTTTGTTGATGGGTGTTGGGCAATTATAAAGATTTCTTCGGTGACTTTTTTGTTGTTGCAATTAAATATTTTTTGAATCTTTAGGGTGCCTTCTGAAGAGAGAAGGTACTCCTCTGATAGGGAGGTTTCAGCTCCCGAGTCTAAGCTTATAGGGGTTGGCAGGTTTTCAAATTCGCAGCATATCTCTACAGATTTATCCTCTGAGGAGATGTTGGCGTCGCCTTGTTCTATGGTGATGGTTTCGTTGTTGAAAAATATCTCTAAAGCCTCAAGAATTGAAGATTTGCCTATATCGTTTTTCCCGATAATGGTAGTGAGGTCTTCAATTGGGATGGTTACTTTTTCCGAATAGCAGCGAAAATTTTTTATCGCTATTGTCTTAAGTCTCATGGATCCCTCGCTGAGAAGTAAGCTGTTCGAAATTTTTTGCTATTTACTATATGGGTGGTTTGTGGTTTTGGGGCGATTGCCGATGGCAAGTTTTTAGCTTTCGATTTCCATAGGATAGCTATTGTTGGCTAGCTTTCAATGCGGTACGCCCCTTTTTTGTCAATCAAGCAGATGGCGCACTCTCCAAAAACGCCGCTTGCAACAACTGCCTCGTATACCCATGCTTCGGCTCATGAAATATAGCCCCCGCATCCCCCTGTTCCACCACCTGCCCATGCTTGATCACCATCAACTGATGACTCAACGCCTTCACCACCGCCAGGTCATGGCTGATGAACAGGTAGGTGAGGTTGTACTTAACCTGCAAATTCCGCAGCAACTCAACCACCTGCCGCTGCACCGTCCGATCCAGCGCCGAGGTAGGCTCATCCAGCAAAATCAACGCAGGCTTCAACACCAACGCCCGGGCAATCGCAATCCGCTGCCGCTGCCCCCCAGAAAACTCATGGGGATACCGATGGCGCGTCCGCGGATCCAGCCCCACTTCCTCAAGCGCCGCGATAATCGCCGCTTCCTGCTCAGCCGGCGTGCCGATCTTGTGAATCCGTAATCCTTCGCCAACGATATCCGCCACGCACATGCGCGGGCTCAGGCTGCCAAAGGGATCCTGAAACACCACCTGCATCTCCCGCCGCAGCGGCCGCACGGCCTTCTGGTTCAGCCCTTCAAGATTCTGCCCATGGAAGCGAATACCACCCTGGCTGGAAATCAACCGCAGGATGGCTAGTCCCAAGGTGGACTTGCCCGACCCACTCTCGCCAACGATCCCGAGCGTCTGCCCCTGTGGCAGGCTGAAGTTCACCCCATCCACGGCCTTTACATGGTCTACGGTCCGGCGCAGCAGCCCCTTCTTGATCGGGAACCACACCTTCAGGTCCTTCACCTCCAGCAACGGCGCCCCTTCGGCATTCGCGGCAGGCGCGCCGCTGGGCTCGGCGTTGATCAGCATCTGCGTATACGGATGCTGCGGCTTGCTGAACAGCGTGGCGCAATTGGCCTGCTCGACGATCTTGCCGCACTGCATCACGCACACGCGGTGGGCGATGCGGCGCACCAGGTTGAGGTCGTGGCTGATCAGCAGCAGGGCCATCCCCAAGCGCGCTTGAAGCTCCTTGAGCAGGTCGAGAATCTTCAACTGCACGGTCACGTCGAGCGCCGTGGTGGGCTCGTCGGCGATCAACAGTTCGGGCTCGTTGGCCAGGGCCATGGCGATCATCACCCGCTGGCGCTGGCCACCGGACAGCTCATGGGGCAGGGCTTTCAGGCGCTTCTTCGGCTCGGGAATACCAACCAGCTCCAGCAGCTCCAGCGTGCGCGCCGTGGCGGCCTTGCCGGTCAGCCCCTTGTGCAGCAACAGAATCTCATTGATCTGCTTCTCGATGCTGTGCAGCGGGTTCAGCGAGGTCATCGGCTCCTGGAAGATCATCGCAATGCGGTTGCCGCGAATCCGTTGCATGGGTTTCTCGCCCAGGTGCAGCAGGTCCTTGCCGCCGTACTGGATGGTGCCGGAAGGATGCCGCGCCAGCGGGTAGGGCAGCAGGCGCAGAATCGAATGCGCGGTCACCGACTTGCCCGAGCCGCTTTCACCGACCAGGGCCAGGGTCTCGCCCTTGCGGATGTCGAAGCTGATGCCGTCGACCACGCGGTTGACCTGCTCGCCAGTGACGAACTCCACCGCCAGGTCGCGGACTTCGATCAGGGTGTCTTGGCTCATGTCATTTCCTCGGGTCGAAGGCGTCGCGGGCGGATTCGCCGATGAATACCAGCAGGCTCAGCATCACCGCCAGCACGGCGAAGGCGCTGATGCCCAGCCAGGGGGCTTGCAGGTTGGACTTGCCCTGGGCCACCAGCTCGCCCAGCGACGGCGAGCCGGCAGGCAGGCCGAAGCCTAAGAAGTCCAGGGCGGTGAGGGTGCCGATGGCGCCGGTGAGGATGAACGGCATGAAGGTCATGGTCGAGATCATGGCGTTGGGCAGGATATGCCGGAACATGATCGGGCCGTTGCGCATGCCCAGCGCGCGGGCGGCGCGCACGTACTCGAGGTTGCGCCCACGCAGGAACTCGGCACGCACCACGTCCACCAGGCTCATCCACGAGAACAGCAGCATGATGCCCAGCAACCACCAGAAGTTGGGCTGCACGAAGCTGGCAAGGATGATCAGCAGGTACAGCACCGGCAGGCCGGACCAGATCTCCAGGAAGCGCTGGCCGGCCAGGTCCACCCAGCCGCCGTAGAAGCCCTGCAAGGCGCCGGCGATCACGCCGACGATGGAGCTGGCGATGGTCAGCGTCAGGGCGAACAGCACCGAGATACGGAAGCCGTAGATCACCCGGGCCAGCACGTCGCGGCCCTGGTCGTCGGTGCCCAGCAGGTTGTCGGTGGAGGGCGGCGCGGGGGCCGGCACCTTCAGGTCGTAGTTGATGCTCTGGTAGCTGTAGGGGATCGGCGCCCACAGCACGAAGGCGTCCTTCTTCTCCAGCAGCTCGCGGATGTACGGGCTCTTGTAGTTGGCCTCCAGCGGGAACTCGCCGCCGAAGGTGGTCTCGGGGTAGCGCTTGAAGGCGGGGAAGTACCACGCGCCGTCGTAGCGCACGGCAATCGGCTTGTCGTTGGCGATGAACTCGGCGCCCAGGCTCAGCACGAACAGCACCAGGAAGATCCACAGCGACCACCAGCCGCGGCGGTTGGCCTTGAAGCGCTCGAAGCGCCGGCGATTGAGGGGGGACAGGGCCATGTCAGTGCTCCCGGCTGGCGAAGTCGATGCGGGGATCGACCAGGGTGTAGGTGAGGTCGCCGATCAGCTTCACCACAAGACCGAGCAGGGTGAAGATGAACAAGGTGCCGAACACCACCGGGTAGTCGCGGTTGATCGCCGCTTCGAAACTCATCAGGCCCAGGCCGTCGAGGCTGAAGATCACCTCGATCAACAAGGAACCGGTGAAGAAGATGCCGATGAACGCCGAGGGGAAGCCGGCGATCACCAGCAGCATGGCGTTGCGGAACACGTGGCCGTACAGCACCCGCGAACGGCTCAGGCCCTTGGCCTTGGCGGTGACCACGTACTGCTTGTTGATCTCGTCGAGGAAGCTGTTCTTGGTCAGCAGGGTCATGGTGGCGAAGTTGCCGATCACCAGCGCGGTGATGGGCAGCACCAGGTGCCAGAAGTAGTCGAGCACCTTGCCGGTGGTGCTCAGCTCGTCGAAGTTGTTGGAGGTCAGCCCGCGCAGCGGGAACCAGTCGAAGTAGCTGCCGCCGGCGAACAGCACGATCAGCAGGATGGCGAACAGGAATGCGGGGATGGCGTAGCCGACGATGATCGCCGAGCTGGTCCACACGTCGAAATGGCTGCCGTGGCGCACGGCCTTGGCGATCCCCAGGGGGATCGACACCAGGTACATGATCAGCGTGCTCCATAGCCCAAGCGAGATGGACACGGGCATCTTCTCGGCGATCAGGTCGATGACCTTGGCGTCGCGGAAGAAGCTGTTGCCAAAGTCCAGCTGGGCGTAGTTCTTGACCATGATCCACAGCCGCTCGGGCGCCGACTTGTCGAAGCCATACATGCGCTCGATCTCGGCGATCAGCGCCGGGTCCAGGCCTTGCGCGCCGCGGTAGTTGGAGCCGGCCACCGACACTTCGGCGCCGCCACCGGCAATGCGGCTGGTGGCACCGTCGAAGCCTTCGAGCTTGGCGATCATCTGCTCGACCGGGCCACCAGGGGCGGCCTGAACGATGATGAAGTTGATGATGAGGATGCCGAACAGGGTCGGGATGATCAGCAGCAGGCGCCGCAGGATATAGGCCAGCATGTCAGTGGGCCTCTTCTGCGGCTGGGGCTGTGCTCACGGCGGGCGTCACGTTGGGTTTGATCCACCAGGTGTCGATGCCGATGTCGTACTTGGGCGACACAGCGGGGTGGCCGATGTGGTTCCAGTAGGCCACGCGGGAGGTCTTGATGTGCCAGTTGGGGATCACGTAGTAGCCCCACAGCAGCACCCGGTCCAGGGCGCGGCAGTGGTCAACCAGGCTCTGGCGCGAATCGGCGTTGATCAGTTCTTCAACCAGTTGGTCGATGGCGGGGTCGCGCAGGCCGATGAAGTTGCGGCTGCCGGGGTTGTCGGCGGCGGCGCTGTTCCAGTACTCGCGCTGCTCGTTGCCGGGCGAGTTCGATTGCGAGAAACCGCCGACGATCATGTCGTAGTCCCGCGAGCGCAGGCGGGTGATGTACTGCGACACGTCCACGCGGCGGATCTCGAGGTTGATGCCCAGGTCCGCGAGGTTGCGCTTGAACGGCAGCAGCACGCGCTCGAACTGGGTCTGGGCCAGCAGGAACTCGATGGTCAGCGGCTTGCCGTCCTTGTCGACCATCTTGTCGTCGACGATCTTCCAGCCGGCTTCCTGCAACAGTTTGTAGGCCTGGCGCTGCTGGTCGCGGATCATGCCGCTGCCGTCGGTGACGGGGTTGTGGAAGGCGCTGTTGAACACCGCGTCGGGCACCTTGCCGCGCAGCGGTTCGAGGATCTTCAGTTCGGCGGGCGTGGGCAGGCCGCTGGCGGCCATCTCGGAGTTCTCGAAGTAGCTGCCGGTGCGGGTGTAGGCGCCGTTGAACAGCTGCTTGTTGGTCCACTCGAAGTCCATCAGCAGGCTGATGGCCTGGCGCACGCGGGCGTCCTGGAACATGGGTTTGCGCAGGTTGAAGATGAAGCCCTGCATGCCCACCGGGTTGCCGTTGGGGATTTCTTCCTTGATCAGCCGGCCGTCGCGCACGGCGGGCACGTCGTAGGCGGTGGCCCAGTTCTTCGCGCTGACTTCCAGGGCGTAGTCGAACTGGCCGGCCTTGAGCGCTTCGAGGGCGACGGTGTTGTCGCGGTAGGAGTCGAAGGTCATCACGTCGAAGTTGTAGAAGCCGCGGTTGATCGGCAGGTCCTTGGCCCAGTAGTCCTTCACGCGCTCGTAGCGGATCGAGCGGCCGGCCTTCACCTCGGCGACCTTGTACGGGCCGCTGCCGAGCGGTATTTCCAGGTTGCCACGGTTGAAGTCGCGGTTTGCATACCAGTGCTTGGGCAGCACCGGAAGTTGGCCGAGGATCAGCGGCAATTCGCGGTTGTTGGTGTGCTTGAACTTGAACAGCACCTTGAGCGGGTCTTCGGCGACCACTTCGGCGACGTCGGCGTAGTACTGGCGGTACAGCGGCGCGCCGTCCTTGATCAGGGCGTTGAAGGTGAACACCACGTCCTCGGCGCGCATCGGGTGGCCGTCGTGGAAGCGCGCCTCGGGGCGCAGGTAGAAGCGCACCCAGCTGTTGTCGGGGGCCTTTTCGATCTTGCCGGCCACCAGGCCGTACTCGGTGAAGGGCTCGTCCAGGCTCTGGCGCATCAGGGTGTCGTAGATGCTGCCGACGTTGTCGGCGGGCACGCCCTTGTTGATGAACGGGTTGAGGCTGTCGAAGCCGCCGAAGCTGGACTGGCGGAAGGTGCCACCTTTGGGGGCGTCGGGGTTGACGAAGTCGAAGTGCTGGAAGTTGGCCGGGTATTTCGGCGCTTCGCCATACAGCGTCAGGGCGTGTTGCGGGGCGGCAACGGCCGGGAGCGTGAGGCAGGCCAGCAGCAGGCTGGCGGCCAGGCGGCGCAGGGTCGGCGTCATTTGGCTTTCTCCGAAGTCTTCTTGATCCACCAGCTGTTCAGCCCGAGGGTGTAGGGCGGCGTGGTGACGAAGGCGAACCGGTTGCGGTAGGCCAGGCGGTGATTGTCGAGGTACCAGTTGGGGATCATGTAGTACTGCCATGAGAGCACGCGGTCCAGGGCGCGCGCGGCGGCGATCTGGTCATCGCGGCTGCGGGCGGCGAGCAGGGTGTCGAGCAGGTGGTCGACCACCGGGTCCTTCACGCCAGCATAGTTCTTGCTGCCCTTGGTGGCGGCCTGGCTTGAGTGGAAGTACAGCCACTGTTCGAGGCCCGGGCTCAGGGTCTGGTTCAGGGTCATCAGGATCATGTCGAAATCGAACTGGTCGAGCCGTTGTTTGTACTGGGCGCGGTCGACTGTGCGCAAGCGCGCGTCGATGCCGATGCTGGCCAGATTTTCGACATAAGGTTGCAGGATGCGTTCGAGGTTGGGGTTCACCAACAGCAGTTCCATGCGGAACTGCTGGCCCTTGCTGTCCACCAGGCGCTGGCCGTTGAGCTTCCAGCCGGCCTGGGCGAACAGGTCGAGGGCCTGGCGCAGGGCCGGGCGGCTGATGCCGCTGCCGTCGGTGTGGCTGACCTGGTAGGGCTGGGTGAACAGCTTTTCGGGCAACTGGTCGCGGAACGGCTTGAGCAGCAGCCACTCCTTGCCGGTGGGCAGGCCGCTGGCGGTGAACTCGCTGTTGGGGTAGTAGCTGGTGGCGCGCCGGTAGGCGCCATTGAACAGGGCGCGGTTGGTCCATTCGAAGTCGAGCATCAAGCCCAGCGCCTGGCGTACCCGTGGGTCGCTGAACGCGGCACGGCGGCTGTTCATGAACAGGCCTTGGGTCTGCGTGGGGATCTGGTGCGGGATCTGCGCCTTGATCACCTCGCCCCGGCGCACGGCGGGGAAGGTGTAGCCGTTGGCCCAGTTCTTCGCTTGGTGCTCGATATAGATGTCGAATTCGCCGGCCTTGAACGCTTCGAAGGCCACGGTGGCGTCACGGTAGAACTCGTATTCGACGCGGTTGAAGTTGTACTTGCCGCGGTTCACGGCCAGGTCCTTGCCCCAGTAGTCCTTGACCCGCTCGAACACCACGCGCCGGCCCGGTTGCACCTCGGTGATGCGGTAGGGGCCGCTGCCCAGCGGCGGCTCGAAGGTGGTGGCCTTGAAGTCGCGCTTGGCCCAGTAGTGCTTGGGCAGCACCGGCATTTCGCCCAGGCGCAGGATCAGCAGCGGGTTGCCGGCGCGCTTGAACACGAAGCGGATGCGCAGCGGGTTGAGGATGTCGACCCGGGCCACTTCCTGCAGGTTGGTGCGGTAGATCGGGTGGCCGTCCTTGAGCAGGGTGCGGTAGCTGAAGGCGACGTCGGCGGCGGTGATCGGCGTGCCGTCGTGGAAGCGCGCTTCAGGGCGCAGGTTGAACACCACCCAGCTGCGATCCTCGCTGTACTCGACCGAGCGGGCGATCAGGCCGTAGCTGGAGGTGGGTTCGTCGCCAGAGGGGTCGTACATGCCGGTGCCGACCATCAGCGTCTCGTTCAGCTCGCTGATGCCGTACTGCAGGAAGTTGGGCGTGGTGACCGGGCTCGAACCCTTGAACGTGTAGGGGTTGAGCGTGTCGAAGGTGCCGAACGCCATGGCCCGCAAGGTGCCACCTTTCGGGGCTTGCGGGTTGACCCAGTCGAAGTGGGTGAAGGTGGCCGGGTACTTGAGCGTGCCGAACTGCGCGTATCCGTGGCTTTCGCTCACCATCGCGACGGCGGGGAAGCTCAAGGCCAGGCTGAGGGACAGCAGGAGGGGACGTATCACGTCGGCATCCGATCCAGAGGGCGTTGGGCTTGGTCGGGGTACAGTAACAGCTTGTCTGGAATGGAAAAAGGGTGCGAGTCGGCTGGAGGGAATTGGCTTATTGGGGCTGCTATGCAGCCCTTTCGCGACACAAGGCCGCTCCCACAGGAGCTGCGCCAGCCTGAAGGTTTGCGCATCTCCTGTGGGAGCGGCCTTGTGCCGCGAAAGGGGCGCAAAGCGCCCCCAGGACTCACATCAATGCGACAGGTAGACGGTCAGGGTCTGGCCCGGCTTGAGGGCATGCCCGCTGCGCGGGTTCCAGCGCTTGAGGTGCTTCATCTCGACATTGAAACGCTTGGCGACCAGATAGTACGAATCGCCCTGGCGTACCTTGTACTGGGTGGCGCGCTGTTTCGAATCGGCGGTGCGGTTGGCCGCCGGGCTTGGGGCGTTGCCGCCGCGCAGGGCGAGCACCTGGCCGACCTTCAGGCTCTTGCCGGACAGGCGGTTCCAACGCTGGATATCCTTGACCGCCACGCGGTTGGCCTTGGCGATGCTGCCCAGGTTGTCGCCACGCTTGACCCGATAGCTGCGCGAAGCCGGCGCCTTGTTCTCGGCGAGCGCGGCCTGGAACACGGCCTTGTTCGGTTGCAGGCTGACCAGTTCCTCGGGCTTGAGGTTGGACATGCGGTCGGTCAGCAGTTGCGCCTTGGCGGTGGGCACCAGCAGTTGCTGCGGGCCGTCCACGGTCATGCGCTTCTTGAACGCGGGGTTGAGCTGGATCAGCTCGTCTTCGTCGATGTCGGCGAAGGCCGCCACGCGCGACAGGTCGAGGCGGTCGTTGATGGCGACGGCTTCGAAGTAGGGCTCGTTGGCGATCGGGTTCAGGTTGATGCCGTAGGCATCCGGCGTGCTGACCACCTGCGACAGGGCCAGCAGCTTGGGCACGTAGTCGCGGGTTTCCTGCGGCAGCGGCAGGTTCCAGTAGTCGGTGGGCAGGCCCAGGCGCTCGTTGCGCTCGATGGCGCGGCTGACGGTGCCTTCACCGGCGTTGTAGGCGGCCAATGCCAGCAGCCAGTCGCCGTTGAACATGTCGTGCAGGCGGTTCAGGTAGTCCAGCGCAGCGTTGGTCGATGCGGTGATGTCGCGGCGGCCGTCGTAGAAATTCGTTTGACGCAGGTTGAAGTGGCGCCCGGTGGACGGGATGAACTGCCACATGCCGGCGGCATGCGCGCGCGAGTAGGCCATCGGGTTGTAGGCGCTCTCGATGGCCGGCAGCAGCGCGAGCTCCAGCGGCATGTCGCGTTCTTCGAGGCGCTCGACGATGTAGTGCAGGTAGAGGCTGCCGCGCTCGCCGGCGTTCTCGAGGAACGACGGGTTGCTGGCGAACCACAGGCGCTGCTGCTCGATACGCGGGTTGACGTCGATGCCGTCCTGCAGGGCGAAGCCCTGGCGCATGCGTTCCCAGACGTCCTGGGGCGGGGCCTGCTCCTTCGGTTTGACTGCCAGGGGCGCGGGCTTGTGCTTGATCCGCGCCTGGTAGTTGTGCGCGCGAACGCTGTCTGCTTCGTCGAGCTGACGGGTGCTCTGGCAGCCGACCAGGGTGGCGGCCAGCGCCAGTGCACTGATCTGGGCCAGTCGCGTCAAAGCGACCGAATGAGAGGTTCTGCGGCTACGGGAAGACATCGGCTGGGACGGGTATCCGGGCAAAAAAGTTCGGCGATTCTAAAAACCGGCCCCGGCCTGGTCAACCTTTGCGCTTATGGCGCGATATATCTTGAGGTTATCAAAAGACGTCTTTCCAAGACCTCAAGGCAGCAAAAACAGAGGCTTGGGTGGGGTTGGAATGCCCCTTCCATTCGTCTGCTTTTTGTTTAACGGATATTTCAGCTGTGCGAAGAAATGGATTCGTCTGGCGCTCGATACCGATGGTCGAAGGCAGGCTGATACGGTTGTCGGCACGCAGTTGGGTGACCGCTTCGAAGCGTTGCTGCACCGGCTCGCTGTGCGGCTCGACGGCCCTGGCGAAGCGCAGGTTGCTCAAGGTGTACTCGTGGGCGCAGTACACCTGGGTCTGCTCGGGCAGGGCGGCCAGGCGCTGCAGCGAATGGTGCATCTGCTCCGGGGTGCCCTCGAACAACCGGCCGCAGCCGGCGGCGAACAGAGTGTCGCCACTGAACAGTAGCGGCGTGGGCGATTGCGCAGTGTAATAGGCGATGTGCCCGAGGGTGTGGCCGGGCATGGCCAGGACGTCGAACGCCAGGCCCAGCACGTGTACTTGCGCGCCGTCCTCGAGGGCGATGTCGCGGGCCGGGATACGCTCGTTGGCCGGGCCGAACACTTGGGCGCCGGTGGCGTGCTTCAGGGCTTCGACGCCACCGACGTGGTCGTGGTGATGGTGGGTGACGAGGATCGCCTCCAGCACCCAGCCGGGATGCTTGCCCAGCCAGGCGAGCACCGGGGCGTCGTCGCCGGGGTCGACCACCGCGCAGCGGCGATTGGCAGTATCCTGTAACAACCAGATGTAGTTGTCGGAGAAAGCGGGTAGGGCGTCGATCTGTATCATGGTGCGGATTCGCCAAGCCTGGACATTGAGGGCATCTTAGCCGCGATGGCGCGGCCGGAGAACCTTCGAGGGAGAACGCAATGACCGACCAAGCCTTCGCCCAGGCCGACCCCGACTGGGTCGAACTGATCAGCCTGGCCCGCGACTGGTTCGAGGGCCCTCTTGGGCAGTTGATGCTCAAGGAAGAAGAAAAGTTGCTCGAAGAAGAGCTGCGGCGTTTCTTCGGTGGTTACCTGGTGCACTACGGCCCCTGCGCCGAACCCCCGCCCAGCGCCCCTCAGGTACAGCGCAACGTGCGCCTGGGGGCGCCGCTGCCGGGGGTGGAGATCGTCTGCGAAGAGCAGGCCTGGCCGCTCTCGGAGCACGCCGCCGACGTGGTGGTGTTGCAGCATGGCCTGGATTTCAGCCTTTCACCCCACGGGCTGCTGCGCGAGGCGGCCAGCGCCGTGCGCCCGGGCGGGCACCTGCTGATCGTCGGGATCAACCCCTGGAGCAGTTGGGGCATTCGCCACCTCTTCAGCCATGGCGCCTTGCGCAAGGCCCGCTGCATCTCGCCGTCGCGGGTCGGCGATTGGCTCAACCTGCTGGGCTTCGCGCTGGAGAAACGCCGATTCGGGTGTTATCGTCCGCCGCTTGCCTCACCGGCCTGGCAACAGCGCCTGGCCGGCTGGGAGCGGGTGGCCGGGGGCTGGCAGAGCGCCGGTGGCGGTGTCTACCTGCTGGTGGCGCGCAAGATGGTGGTCGGCCTGCGGCCCCTGCGCCTGGAGCGCCGCGAGCCCATGGGCAAGCTGCTGCCGTTGCCGCTGGCCAAGGTCAACCGCACGGCGAGCAATCCCGATACTGACAAGCACTTAACATGAGTGGTACATGAGCGATAGCGTCGAGATCTACACCGATGGTGCCTGCAAGGGCAACCCTGGCCCGGGCGGCTGGGGTGTGCTGATGGTTTTCAAGGGCGTCGAGAAGGAGTTGTGGGGCGGCGAGCGCGAGACCACCAACAACCGCATGGAGCTGATGGCCGCGATCGAAGGCCTGAAGGCACTCAAGCGTGAGTGCGAGGTGGTGCTGACCACCGACTCGCAGTACGTGATGAAGGGCATCAACGAGTGGATGGTCAACTGGAAGAAGCGCGGCTGGAAGACCGCCGCGAAGGAGCCAGTGAAGAACGCCGACCTGTGGATGGCCCTCGATGAGCAGGTCAACCGGCACAAGGTGACCTGGAAGTGGGTGCGTGGGCACATCGGCCACCCGGGCAACGAGCGGGCTGATCAGCTGGCCAATCGTGGGGTCGACGAGGTGCGGGCGCAGCGTTGATCGCAAGGGGCTGCGGTGCAGCCCATCGCGGCTGAAGCCGCTCCTACCCGGATCCGCGCGGTCTCTGTAGGAGCGGCTTCAGCCGCGATGGGCCGCAAAGCGGCCCCGATTCCGGTATACTCCCGCGCCATATTCAAGCAGCGCAAGTTGGAGTCACCCCGTGGAGCAGCAGCAAGATCAACGGCTGGTCATTCTCGATACCGAAACCACCGGTATGCCGGTGGGCGATGGCCACCGCATCATCGAGATCGGTTGCGTCGAGGTCATGGGCCGGCGCCTGACCGGGCGGCACTTCCACGTCTACCTGCAACCGGACCGCGAGAGCGACGAGGGCGCCATTGGCGTCCACGGCATCACCGACGCGTTCCTGGTTGGCAAGCCGCGCTTCGGTGACGTGGCCCAGGAGTTCTTCGAGTTCATCGAGGGCGCCACCCTGGTCATCCACAACGCGGCGTTCGATGTTGGCTTCATCAACAACGAGTTCGCCCTGCTGGGCCAGCACGATCGCGCCGACATCTCGCAGCACTGCAGCATCCTCGACACTCTGATGATGGCGCGCTCGCGCCACCCAGGGCAGCGCAATAGCCTCGACGCGTTGTGCAAACGCTACGGCATCGACAACTCCGGCCGTGAGCTGCACGGTGCGTTGCTCGACTCGGAACTGCTGGCCGACGTCTACCTGGCAATGACCGGGGGGCAGACCAGCCTGTCGCTGGCGGGCGATGGTGCGCAAAGTGAAGATGGGCAGGGCGGCACGGGCAGTGAGATCCGTCGGATTAGCGGGCGTGCGGCCGGTCGGGTGATCATGGCCAATGAGGAAGAACTGCAAGCTCACGCCGAACGGTTGGCGGCCATCGCCAAGTCGGCGGGTGGGCCGTCGATGTGGCAGGCATTGACCGAGCCTGCCGCCAGTTGATGTGAAGGCAGTACCGGCCCTTTCGCCGGCAAGCCGGCTCCTACGAGATCTCTGTAGGAGCCGGCTTGCCGGCGAATGGGCTTGATCAACTACCCTGTGGGAAAAGCCCCCGCAGAGGTAGCCGCCCGATGTACAAGGACCTCAAGTTCCCGATCCTCATCGTCCATCGCGCGATCAAGGCCGACAGCGTCGCCGGCGAGCGGGTACGGGGCATCGCCGACGAACTGGCCCAGGACGGCTTCGCCATCCTCGCCGCCGCCGACCAGGCAGAAGCCCGCCTGGTCGCCGCGACCCACCACGGCCTGGCCTGCATGCTGATCGCCGCCGAAGGCGCCGGCGACAACTCCCACCTGCTACAGAACATGGCCGAGCTGATCCGTCTGGCCCGCTTGCGTGCGCCCAACCTGCCGATCTTCGCCCTGGGCGAGCAGGTCACCCTGGAAAACGCCCCGGCCGAGGCCATGGGCGAGCTCAACCAGTTGCGCGGCATCCTCTATTTGTTCGAAGACACCGTGCCGTTCCTCGCCCGCCAGGTGGCGCGGGCCGCGCACAATTACCTCGACGGGCTGCTGCCGCCTTTTTTCAAGGCGCTGGTGCAGCACACCGCGCAATCCAACTATTCCTGGCACACGCCGGGCCACGGCGGTGGGGTGGCCTACCGCAAGAGCCCGGTGGGGCAGGCGTTCCACCAGTTCTTCGGCGAAAACACCCTGCGCTCGGACTTGTCGGTGTCCGTGCCGGAGTTGGGCTCGCTGCTCGACCACACCGGCCCCCTGGCCGAAGCCGAGGCCCGCGCCGCGCGCAACTTCGGCGCGGACCACACCTTCTTCGTCATCAACGGCACCTCCACCGCCAACAAGATCGTCTGGCACGCCATGGTCGGGCGCGACGACCTGGTACTGGTGGACCGCAACTGCCACAAGTCGGTGGTGCACGCGATCATCATGACCGGGGCGATTCCGATCTACCTGTGCCCGGAGCGCAACGAACTGGGGATCATCGGGCCGATTCCGCTCAGCGAATTCAGCCCGGCGTCGATCCAGGCGAAGATCCAGGCCCACCCGCTGGCCCAGGGGCGCACGCCGAGGATCAAGTTGGCGGTGGTCACCAACTCCACCTACGACGGCCTGTGCTACCACGCCGGGCTGATCAAGCAGACCTTGGGCGCCAGCGTCGAGGTGCTGCATTTCGACGAGGCCTGGTTCGCCTACGCCGCCTTCCACGATTTCTTCGAAGGCCGTTACGCAATGGGCACGCCGCGGGCGGCGGACGATCCACTGCTGTTCAGCACCCACTCCACCCACAAGCTGCTGGCCGCGTTCAGCCAGGCGTCGATGATCCATGTGCAGGACGGCGCGACCCGCCAGTTGGACCGCGACCGTTTCAACGAAGCGTTCATGATGCATATCTCCACCTCGCCGCAGTACAGCATCCTCGCCTCGCTGGACGTGGCCTCGAGCATGATGGAGGGGCCGGCCGGGCGTTCGCTGCTGCAGGAGATGTTCGACGAGGCCCTGAGCTTTCGCCGGGCGTTGGCCAACCTGCGCCAGCACCTTGCGGCGCAGGACTGGTGGTTCAGTATCTGGCAGCCGCCGGCCACGGAGCGCCTGGCGGCGGCGGACTGGGTGTTGCAGCCGGGGGCGGACTGGCATGGTTTCGGCGAGGTGGCTGACGACTACGTATTGCTCGACCCGCTCAAGGTAACCCTGGTGATGCCAGGGCTCGATGCCGGGGGCAAGTTGGGCGAGCAGGGCATTCCGGCTGCGGTGGTCAGCAAGTTCCTCTGGGAGCGCGGCCTAGTGGTGGAGAAGACCGGCCTGTACAGCTTTCTGGTGCTGTTCTCGATGGGCATCACCAAGGGCAAGTGGAGCACCTTGCTCACCGAATTGCTGGAGTTCAAGCGCCATTACGATGGCAACACGCCGCTCGACCAGTGCCTGGCCAGCGTGGTGGCGGTGCAGCCGACGCGTTATCGGGGGTTGGGCCTGCGCGACCTGTGCGACCAATTGCACGCCTGCTATCGCGCCAATGCCACCGCCAAGCAACTCAAACGGTTGTTCACGCGGTTACCCGAGGTGGCCATGAGCCCGGCCCAGGCCTATGACCGGATGGTGAAGGGGGAGGTGGAGGCGGTGCCGATCGAACAGCTGCTGGGGCGGGTTTGCGCCGTGATGCTGGTGCCCTATCCGCCGGGGATCCCGCTGATCATGCCGGGCGAGCGTTTCACCGAGGCGACCCGCTCGATCCTCGACTACCTGGCGTTTGCCCGGGCCTTCGACCAGGGCTTCCCGGGCTTTGTCGCCGATGTGCACGGCCTGCAGCATGACGGGCCGCTGTACACGGTGGATTGCGTCAGGGAATGCGGATGATCTCGACGCCGGTCTGGGCCAGCTCGAAGCGGTCCTCGCCCAGGTGGTTGACGCGGTCGCCGATGGCCAGCCGGTAGGTGGTGACGGGCGCGCCGAGGGTGCTGCCGTCGGCCTGGAGGGTGGACTCCTGGAACTCGTGAACGGGGTAGATACGGCCTTCGGCGTCGCGGGCGTGGAACTGGCCGACCATTACTGCTGCCATTTTGAGTGGAAACCTCGGAAACGTGTAGGAAATGTCTGTACCCATAGACCAGCAAAAGGCGTGGGAAGTTTTCAGCCGGATGGAAAAAAATCCGAAGCCCGAGGAACGGTCATCTATAACTAGTTACGTCCCTTTTCCAGCACAGGAAGTTTATCGCCATGAGCCAGGTCTATTCGGTAGCGGTGGTCGTCGGCAGCTTGCGCAAGGACTCCTACAACCGCAAGGTGGCCCGCGCGCTGTCTGAGCTGGCGCCGTCCAGCCTTGCCCTGCGGATCGTCGAGATCGGCGACCTGCCGTTGTACAACGAGGATGTCGAGCCCGAGGCGCCGGAGGCGTGGAAGCACTTTCGCGACGAGATTCGCCGCAGCGACGCGGTGCTGTTCGTCACCCCGGAATACAACCGTTCGGTGCCGGGTTGCCTGAAGAACGCCATCGACGTGGGGTCGCGGCCTTATGGCCAGAGTGCCTGGAGCGGCAAGCCGACGGCGGTGGCCAGCGTGTCGCCAGGGGCCATCGGCGGGTTCGGCGCCAACCATGCGCTGCGTCAGTCGCTGGTGTTTCTCGACATGCCGTGCATGCAGATGCCCGAAGCGTATATCGGCGGGGCGGCGACGCTGTTCGACGACAGCGGCAAGCTCAATGACAAGACCCGGCCGTTCCTGCAGGCGTTCATCGACAAGTTCGCGTCGTGGGTGAAGCTGAACCGGGCTGTCTGAAAGGGGCGGTTCGCCGGCAAGCCGGCTCCTACGGGTATGGTGTAGGAGCCGGCTTGCCGGCGAACCGCTCGCATACCGCGATCAAACAGCTTGCGGCATCTCGCCCTTGGCCAGGCGCCGGTTGATATCGGCGATCACTTCGGGCAGCTCGTTGATGGTGTCGATCAGGTAGTGCGGCCGCGAGGCGGCGAACATCCCGTGGATACGCTTGCGCTCGCTCTCCAGTTTTTCCGCGCTCAGCGCCCGGTAACCTTCCCAGGTCAGCCCCAGGGCATTGCCCGAGCACACCAGTGCCACGGTCCACATCCCGGCGCGGCGCCCTTCGAGAATCCCCGGCACGGTGTCGTCGACCTTCACGCACGCCGCCACATCGTCGATGCCCAGGGCGATCACGTTGGCCAGGGCCTGGGCCGGCCATGGGCGGCCGTTCGGGGTCTCGTCGGTGGCTACCACGTGGTCGGCCACGTAGCCGTTCTGCGCGGCCAGCTCGACCACCTTGTCCATCACCACTTTCGGGTAGCCCGAGCACGAGCCGATCTTAAGCCCCTCCTTGCGCAACCCGGTCAGCGTATCCAGCGCACCGGGAATCAGCGCCGAGTGCACGGCAATCTTCTCGATCTGCAGCGGCATGAAGCGCTCGTAGATGGCGGTGACGTCGTCATCGGTCGGGGTGCGGCCGAACACCTTGCGATAGCGCTCGGCGATCTCCGGCACGTCGCACAGGGTGCGGATATGGTCCCACTTGCCCATGCCCATCGGGCCACGGGCCTCTTCGATGGACACTTGCACGTCGAACTCGGCAAAGGCTTCGACGAAGATCTGCGTGGGGGCGAAGGAGCCGAAGTCGACCACGGTGCCGGCCCAGTCGAGGATGGCGGCTTGCAGCTGGGTGGGGTTGCTGTAGTTCATGTGCGCGTTTTCCTTGAGTTCGGTAGGCAGAGGGTCAGATGTCCAGCACTTCCATTTCCCGCAGCACCTCGGCCACGGCATCCACGGCGGCCTGCATGCCGGCCGCGCCGACCACGCCGATGCAACCAACGCGGAAGGTCTCGACCTGGGTCAACTTGCCCGGGTAGAGGATGAAGCCCTTGGCCTTGACCCGCTCGTAGAAGTCCTTGAACTGGTAGCGCGGGTCTTTAGGCGCGTGGAAGGTGACGATGATCGGCGCCTGGATCTCGGCGGGCAGGAAGCTGTGCAGGCCGATCTTCGCCATGCCGTCGAGCAGGGTCTGGCAATTGTCCTGGTAGCGCTGGTGACGGGCGGGCAGGCCGCCTTCCTCGTTGTACTGCAGCAGCGCTTCGTGCAGGGCGGCGACCACATGGGTCGGCGGGGTGAAGCGCCACTGGCCGGTCTTGGCCATGTAGGCGTGTTGATCCTGCAGGTCCATGGCCAGGGAATGGGCGTTGCCTTCGGCGGCGGCCAGGGCGGTTTTTTCGGCGAACACGAAGCCCATGCCCGGCACGCCTTCCAGGCATTTGCCGGAGGCCGCGATCAGCGCTTCGAAGGGCACTTCGCGAGCATCGATCGGCAATGCGCCGAACGAACTCATGGCGTCGATGATCAGGCGTTTGCCGTGGCGCTGGATCACCTGGGCGATCTCGGGCAGCGGGTTGAGGATACCGGTGCTGGTCTCGCAGTGGATCAACGCCACGTGGGTCACGGCAGGGTCGGCGGCCAGCAGGCGGTCGACGTCCTCGGCGGTGGTCGGCTGGTCCTCGGCGGTTTCGAAGGTGCTGAAGGTGCGGCCGAGCACCTTGCAGATCTTGGCCAGGCGCTGGCCGTAGGCACCGTTGATCAGCACCAGCACCTTGCCGTCACGCGGTACCAGGGTGCCGATGGCGGCCTCGACGGCGAAGGTGCCGCTGCCTTGCAGGGGGACGCAGTGGTGGCTGGCGCTGCCGTCGATGATGGCCAGCAGTTGCTCGCACACGCTGGCGGTCAGCTGGTTGAAGTCGCGGTCCCAGGAGCCCCAGTCCACGAGCATGGCCTGGCGGGTGCGGGTCGAGGTGGTCAGTGGACCGGGGGTCAGCAGGATCGGGGCGTTGCTCATTCCGAGGTTCCTCACGTGCGGTGGGCTGGAAACTAGTGGGGCTAGGTTGCAATTCGCCGAATCATCAATCAAATTGTTTGTAGATATGCCAGCCATAAGTAAGGCCGATAGATATGAACCTGTTCCAGCTCCGTGCTTTCGACGCCGTCGCTCGCGAGGGCAGTTTCACCCGCGCCGCCGAGCGGCTGTTCATCAGCCAGCCGGCGGTCACCGGGCACGTGAAGGCCCTGGAGGAGCACTACCAGATCACCCTGCTGCGGCGCACCGCGCGCCGGGTCGAGCTGACCGAGGAGGGCACGCGCCTGGCGGCCATCACCCGGGCGATGTTCAGCCTGGCCGAAGAGGCCCAGGCCATGCTCGAGGCCAACCGCCAGTTGCTCACCGGGCGTCTGGAGGTCGCAGCCGATGGCCCGCACCGGGTCATGCCGATGCTGGCGCAACTGCGCGAGCGTTACCCCGGCATCACCGTCAACCTGCGCCTGGGCAATGCCCAGGAAACCCTGGGTGCACTCTTGTCGGAGCATGCCGATGTGGCGGTGCTGACCGAGATCGAACCGCGCAAGGGCTTGCACCTGCAAAGCCTGTGCGAGTCGCGGTTGTGCGCGCTGCTGCCGGTTGGGCATGCCTGGGCGGCGGCCGAAGGCGACCTGCCGCTGGCCGAGCTGGACAAGCAGATCATGGTGCTGCGCGAGCCAAGCTCGACCACGCGGCGCACCTTCGACAAGGCGTGCGCCGAGGCGGGTGTGCAGCCTCGGGTGCTACTGGAGCTGGACAGCCGCGAGGCGGTCACCGAGGCGGTAGCGGCGCAACTGGGCATTGGCGTGGTGTCCTCCACCGAGGTGGCCCATGACCCGCGGGTGGTGGCGCGCCCCTTGTCGGGCCTCGGCCTGGTCAACCAGCACATGGTCGGCTGCCTGGAGCGCAGGCGCGAGCTGCGCCTGATCCAGGCGTTCCTGGGCCTGGCCGCCGGCCAGTGATCGGCGGCTGACGTTTCCCCTCCACCGGCCTAAGATGGCCGGCACTGAACAGACTGGATTGTCGATGAGCGAGAAGGACACCATTTCCATGCAGCTGGTGCGCGAGGCGCTGCTGCAGACCTGCCCGGCCGGCGAGCCCGACGCCGCGCTGCTGGCGCGCGCGGGTATCGATGCCGAGCAACTGGACCGGCCCGAGGCCCGGGTCAGCGCCGAGTCCTATGCCCGGCTCTGGCGCCTGCTGGCGCGGCGCTGCAACGATGAATTCTTCGCCATGGACCGGCGCGGCCTACGCAGCGGCAGCCTGGCCTTCATCGCCCGCAGCGCCATGGCCCAGCCCACGCTGGGGGCTGCGCTCGACGGTGTGCTGGCCTTCCTGTCGCTCATGCTGGAAGACTTGCAACCAAGCCTGGTGCGCCAACAGAGCCTGGCCGAGATCGTCATTAACGAGCCCAGCGACCAACCGCGGCGGGCATTCACCTATTTCACTTTCTGGATGATTGTCCACGGCGTGGCGTGTTGGTTGGCCGGACGGCGCATTCCGATCCTGGCCATCGACCTGCGTTGCGCCGAGCCGCCGTTCTGTGATGACTACCGGGTGATGTTCTCCGAGAACCTGCAGTTCGAGCGCCCGCGCACGCGGATGATCATCGCCGCCGAATGCCTGGAACTGCCGGTGCGGCGCACGGACGAAGAGTTGCAGCGTTTCCTGGCCGAGGCCCCCGGCAACATCCTCGTCAAGTACCGCGACCCGGCAAGCCTGGCCCGGCACATCCGTCATCGGCTTCTGACGGTGTCGCCGGGAGCGTGGCCGGATGCCGAGCAGGTGGCGGGAACCCTGCACATGTCGGTATCGACCTTGCGACGTCGCCTGTCGGAGGAAGGTCAAAGCTATCAGGGAATCAAGGATGGGGTGCGGCGGGAACTGGCTATTGCCTGGTTGGCGCAGGCGCGGCTAGGCCTGGGCGACATCGCCGAGCGTCTCGGCTTCGCCGACGTCAGCTCGTTCCACAGGGCGTTTCGCAAGTGGTTCGGCTGCAACCCTGGGCACTACCGCTCGCTGGTCACCCGTGAGGGGGCAGAGGCTGCGCATGGGTGAGCCTTCCCCCTGAAGGGTGGCCGATGGCCTGGGCATCGTGGGGCGCCTTAAATCACAAGGACCTCACTGCATGAAAGCGAATCCCCCGGCACAGCCAGTGGCCACGAAACTCGAGCGTTCGCATAAGCTCCTGGATGACTTCATCGGCGCCAAGCTGCCTGCCTGGCTCAAGCAGGCGTCCGTGCACCGACTCAAGGCCCTGCATGAAGCCTTCACGGCCCATGAGAAAAGCCGCAAGCGCCTGGCGCAGGCGACTTCAGGACTGGTGTCGGCACAGCAGTTCGCCGAGCAGAAACTCAAGCCGATGCTCGAAGCGCTGTTGCCCGACGGCCCCGCACTCGATGCCCTGGAGTGGATCAGTGCCTGGTATGAAGTGTCGCCCATCATGTCCACGCCAAGCGTCGAACCCCGTTCCATACGCTTATCCGCAAGGCTTCGGCTGATGCAGAACTTTTCCGCGTCCTCGTCGTTCTTCGTTGCAACCGGCCTGGTGCGCAGTGGCGCTTCGGTTGTACTGGTCGACCCCGACGATGTCGCCCGCCGGTGCCGCACGTTGGACCTGGGCAAGCAGTACCAGACCCTGATCGGACAGGTGCTCACGCCGGCCAATCGCACGCTGCTCGCCCAGCACAAGCGCGATGCGTTCGCCCTGATGTGCGAGCTCGCCCTGTGCCGCGAGCAGATCAGCGTCGAGCAGTACATGGCACTGAGCCAACTGGCGAGCGCAAAAGCCGACCAGCCAGGCCAGCAATGCTTCGCCAGCGCGGGTGAGTTGCGTATGTTGGGGTGCATCGTCGAAAACGCGTTGAAAATCCAGTTGCGCGATGGGGCGGGTGAGGACAAGGGCGTGATCCTGTACGTGCCCGACGATGGGCAGAATTCCCTGCGGTATTTCCAATCGTCCGAGCGGATGGCGCTGGCACTGGTGAGTGAACTGGGCAATGCCGATATCCGGCGGGACTTCCGCGAGCGGATTCGCCTGCGTGATCGGGCCGCCTTCAGCAAGTTGCTGGACATGCGCCTGAGCGATGATGCGCCTGATCTTGCGCTTGAGGCAGGCTCCCCCGGGCAAGACATCTTCACCACCCTGGCCAACAGCCAGATCGGGCGGTTCCAGGATGATGGCAAGCTGTTGTTGGTCTCGAGCGCGGACGCTGACCAACGGGCCGCCAACGAGCGCCTGGAGGCCTGGACCGAGTTCGGCCTCAGTGTGCTCGGGCTCGCCGGCCTGGGTATCCCGATCGTTGGCGTGGCGCTGTTCGCGACCTTGGTGGTGGACACGCTCGCACACGTCTACGAAGGCGTTGTCGACTGGAGCGAGGGGCACCAGCATGAAGCGCTCGAACACCTGTTCCACGTCGCCGAGACCGTGGCCATCACGGCGGCCACTGCTGCCGGGGCGACTGTGGCGACGCGGGTGTTCGCGCGCAGTGCGTTCGTCGATGACCTGGACCCGGTCAAGTGGGGTGGTGGTTCGCGGCTGTGGAGCGCCGATCTGCAGGTATACGAGTCGGACCCCGGCGCCGCGCCGCTTCTGGATAACGGCCTGTATGGCGAAGGCACGCGGCGCTGGCTGCGTGTCGAAGACAAGTACTACGAGCTAAAGCAGGACCTCCCGGGTAAATCGTGGCGTTTGCGCCATGCCAGTCGCGAGGATGGTTTTGGGCCGCCGGTCGACTTCAATGGCGAGCGAAGCTGGCGCATCCGCCTGGAGCGGCCTCTGGAGTGGGATGACAGCACGCTGATGCTCAACCGCCTGTGGCCGATGGACCCGCCACTGTCCGACAAGATGGCCAATCGGATCCTGCGGGTTGCCGGTGTCGACAAGGACGAACTGCGAGGTGTGCTCGTGGAGAACCGTCCGGCGCCAGTTGCCTTGCGTGACACGTTGCGCCGCTATATGGCGACGCAGCGGATCACGGCGTTGTTCAGCGCACTGAAGGCACCCAACGCGGTCCTCGAGGACGCCCAGCTCATGGCATGGTGCAAGGCCCGTGACGACATGCGGGCGCTGGATGAAGAGGCGATCGGCAAGCAATTGCTGGCGCGTCGCCATGAGCTTTGGGAGCCCCTGCAGAAATACCTGGCCGAAGAGACGTTACTCGCCGAAGACCCTCTGGAGGCACTGCCGGATGAGGCGGTGGCGACAGATGAGCTGCTCGTGCAATTGCAAAGCGAGTTTCCCGGCTTGCCCCCGGCATATGCGGCGGAGGCCCTGCAAAGCGCCGATTCCGTGCTGCGGCGGGTCGCAACCGATGAGTCCCGCCTGCCAATGGCCATTCTCAGGCAAGTCCGCCCGCTGCTTTTCCAGGCGCGGCTGACGCGTGCCTTGGAAGGCCTTCTGCTGGGCATCAGCTACAGCGACGGAACCGGTGAACTGGTGCTGGGCCTGCTGTCCAGGCTTGCCAATTGGCCTAGGTCGATCAACCTTGAGCTGCGCGAGGGCTCCCCTTTCGGCCGCCTGATCAGTGTGATGGACCCGCAAGGGGTACCAGGAAAACGCACCATCCTGGTCTGGCGGTCGGGACAGTTCCACCTCTATGACGCCCAGGGAATGGCGTTGGAGCGGGAAGTCGAGGCGCCCGGCGGTTTGTTCCAGGCCTTGATCGCGGTATTGGGGGTTGGTGGGAAGCAGGCGCTCGAACTCTCGGGGGCGGCGCCCGCCGAGCAGTTGCGCGAGGCGGTGATCGCCTTGCTGCCGAACACCCGGGCCGGTGTCGTCAATCGGTTGGGCTGGAGGCCAGGCACGCCTCGATTCAACCCAGGCAGGCGTTTGCCCGACGGGCGCGTCGGCTACACCCTGGGCGGGTCCCTCTCACGAAGCGCCGGGACCCTGGACACGCTAAGGCAACGTGCCCGGGCGCTCTACCCCTCGCTGAGTGTCGTCGAGGTGGACAGGATGGTCCACGAGTGGGAGGTGAGCACAGGGGATGCCATCGAAGAGCTGCTGTCCCAGGAAACCAACTTCACCTTCCTCGATGACGCACTGATCGCCTGGGAGCGCGAGCCACGCAGCCGGAGCATGCGCAACCGGCGCCGGCAGTTCTCCAATCGCTTGCGCGGTGCCTGGCGGTACGAAGGGGAAACGGTCCGCAGCCGCAGCGGCGACAGGATCGGGCGAGTCCTGAATACCGAGGGCTGGCGTGTCGGCACATTGCCGGAACTGCCAGCTGAGGTCGACATGGGGCACATCTATGAATTGCGGATGTCCGGCATGGACTTGCTGGATGTGCAACCGAATTTCCTGGGTTGCTTTGATTCCCTGGAATCCCTGAACCTGAACAACAACCTGTTGACCTCGGTACCCGCTCAGGTTACCCAGCTACCCCGTCTCAGAAGGCTGGAGCTGAGGTCCAACCGGATCCACATGAACGCTGCGGGGACGGCTGCGTTGTCCAGGCTCGAGGCGCTGGAGACACTGGTGCTCGATTTCAACCCCCTGCGTTCACTCGACCTGGACTTTTCCCGCCTCACTCGACTGGAGGTCCTGAGAGTGAATCGCTGTTCCCTGAGAAGCGTGCCGGCGGGTCTCGAGCGGTGCGCTCAACTGATAGTGGCTGACCTGCGCTTCAACCTTATCTCCACGGTTCCCAATGGGCTGATGGCCACGTCAAGGGCGTTCAGGCGGCGGGTGAACCTGGATGGCAATCCATTGCCATTGCAAACCCTGACCGCGTTCATGGCCGGGGATGCTGGCGAGCCTGTCGAGGCGCCACAGCCGGCGGTCGCCGACCCGTTGCAGCGTTGGCTCGAGACGGTCGAGCCACAGGCGCGCCCAGTGCGGCGCGCCATGTGGTTGCGCGTTCAGCAGCTCCAAGGCAGCACCGAGCTGTTCAATCTGCTGGCCAGTCTCACCAGAACCCAGGACTTCATTCAGGCGCCTGACTACATTGGCGAGCAGGTCTGGCAGTTGATAGAGGATCTCGACACCGACACTACGTTGCGTGACGACCTCTTCACCCACGCTGGGGTGCAACTCACCTGCCACGACAGTGTCGCAGAGCGTTTCAGCCGTATATGGCTGCGGGCGTTGGTGCATCATGCCGAGGCAGAAGGCAAGACCGGTCATCATGGTGATTATCTCCTGAGGCTGGGGCGCGCCCTCTATCGTCTGGACCGTCTGGATGAGTTTGCCAGGGAGGAAGTCATGCAGCGCGAGGCGCTGGGCCAGGATGTCGACGAACTCGAAGTCGTGCTTGGCCTGCGGGTCGAATTGGCGGACACCCTGGGGCTGATCGGGCAACCCCGGTCGATGCTGTTCTCCGCCATCGCGGACATCACGGTGGTGCTCAAAGAGCGGGCCGTCGACGCCGTGCTGGCGGATGAGACCGATGGGCAGCTGGTGCAGAGCCTGGTCAATCGCGAGTTCTGGCGCGACTACCTGAAGCAGCGCCATGCCACGCTGTTCGCCAAGCATGACGAGGAGTTCGTCGACAAGCTCGCCGAGCTGGACGAGCAGGCGATGAGCAGCGACGAGTACCTCAAGGCTTGCAATGCCGTGGCGACGGAGCGTGAGGCCAGCGAGCGGGCCGTGCTGCTTGCGCTCAGCCAGGATGTGCTGGACCAGGAAGCTCTGGGGCTGAAGCTCGACCCGGAGGATGGCGAATCCGCTCAGCCGGATTGACAGCTTTGGCCATTGCCGGTTGAGGCGGCCGGCGCGAACATCGTCAGATTGAAGGTGCACTCCAACAATAAGAAACCAGGAGTCTGACGATGCGCGATTACGCCGAAGCCGCCCGTTCGTTCGACCATGCCCAGGCTGCTGCGGCGGCGCTGCATGGCAACTTCGAGGCCCTCAACGCTTGTGTCGAGTGCTGCGACCGCCACGCCGGCATGGGCAAAACCGCTCTGGTCTGGGAAGACCGTGACGGCGACGGCGGGCGATACTCCTTTGACCAGTTGCAGGCCTTGGCCGCGCGCTTTGCCAATGTGCTCAAGGCGCAAGGCGTAGGGGCGGGTGACCGGGTCGCCGGGCTGATGCCGCGTACCCCGGAACTGTTGGTTACCATTCTCGCCACCTGGCGCCTGGGCGCGGTCTATCAGCCGCTGTTTACCGCGTTCGGGCCCAAAGCCATCGAGCACCGCCTCGAGCAGTCCCATGCCAAGGTAGTGGTCACTGACCGCAACAACCGACCCAAGCTCGACGACGTGGCGGATTGCCCGACCATCGTCACGGTCGGCGCGGCCGAGGGCGAGCTGGACTTCCAGCGCAGCCTTGAAGCCGCCGCCAGCGATTGCGCGCCGGTGATGCGCACGGGCAACGATCCGTTCCTGCTGATGTTCACCTCAGGCACCACGGGGCCGGCCAAGCCGCTGGAAGTACCGCTGCGGGCCATCGTCGCCTTCCAGGGCTACATGCGCGACGCCATCGACCTGCGCCCGGAGGACAACTTCTGGAACCTGGCCGACCCAGGTTGGGCCTATGGGCTCTATTACGCTGTCACCGGGCCGCTTTCGCTGGGCCACGCCACCACGTTCTACGACGGCCCGTTCAGCGTCGAAAGCTGCGCCCGGGTCATCGACAAGCTGGGCATCACCAACCTGGCGGGTTCACCGACGGCCTATCGCCTGTTGATCGCGGCGGGCAGCGCGTTCTCGGCACCGATCAAGGGCCGCCTGCGCGTGGTCAGCAGTGCCGGCGAACCGCTCAACCCCGAAGTGATCCGCTGGTTCGCCGACGAGCTCGGGGTGACCATCCACGACCACTACGGCCAGACCGAGTTGGGCATGGTGTTGTGCAACCACCATGCGCTGTCGCATCCGGTACACCTGGGCTCGGCCGGTTTCGCCATCCCTGGCCATCGCATCGTGGTGGTGGACGAGCAGGGCAACGAACTGCCAGCCGGCCAGCCCGGTATCCTCGCGGTTGACCGCGAGCAGTCGCCGCTGTGCTGGTTCGCCGGTTACCACGGGTTGCCGACCAAGGCCTTCGTCGGCAAGTACTACCTGTCCGGCGACACCGTCGAACTCAACCAGGACGGCAGCATCAGCTTCGTCGGCCGCAGCGACGATGTGATCACCACCTCCGGCTACCGGGTCGGCCCGTTCGACGTGGAGAGCGCACTGGTCGAGCACCCGGCGGTGGTCGAGGCGGCAGTGATCGGCAAGCCGGATCCTGAGCGCACCGAGCTGATCAAGGCCTTCGTGGTGCTTGGAAAGGGCTTCGAGGGCAGCCCCGAGCTGGAGGAAACCTTGCGCCAGCACGTACGCCAGCGCCTTTATGCCCACGCCTATCCCCGTGAAATCGAATTCGTCGGCGAGCTGCCCAAGACCCCGAGCGGCAAGCTGCAACGCTTCATCCTGCGCAACCAGGAAATCGCCCGACAACAAGCCGCGCAGCCGATCGCTGCGGGCGCCTGAAGGAAGACCGATATGCAAATCACTCACAAGCACTTCATCGTCAGCGGCGCGGCCTCGGGCCTGGGCGCCGCCACTGCGCAGATGCTCATCGAGGCGGGCGCCAAGGTCATGCTGGTCGACCTGAACGCCGCCGCCGTCGAGGCCAAGGCAAGCGAGCTGGGCGCCAACGCGCGCTTCGCGGTGGCCGACATCAGCGACGAGCAGGCCGCCAAGGCCGCGGTCGATGCCGCCGTCAGCGCCTTCGGCAGCCTGCACGGGCTGGTCAACTGTGCTGGCATCGTCGGTGCCGAGAAGGTCCTGGGCAAGAACGGCCCGCACGCACTGGGCAGCTTCGCCAAGGTTATCAACGTCAACCTGATCGGCAGCTTCAACCTGCTGCGCCTGGCTGCCGCGGCCATGGCCGAAGGGCAGGCGGACGAAGGCGGGGAGCGTGGCGTGATCATCAATACCGCCTCCATCGCCGCCTACGATGGCCAGATTGGCCAGGCGGCCTATGCCGCGTCCAAAGGCGCTATCGCCAGCCTCACCTTGCCGGCCGCCCGTGAACTGGCACGCTTCGGCATCCGTGTGATGACCATCGCCCCCGGCATTTTCGAAACCCCCATGATGGCCGGCATGACCGAGGAAGTCCGTGCCTCGCTGTCCGCCGGCGTGCCGTTCCCGCCACGCCTGGGCCGCCCGCAGGAATACGCGGCGCTGGCCCGCCACATCATCGAGAACAGCATGCTCAACGGCGAGGTTATCCGTCTCGACGGCGCGCTGCGCATGGCTGCCAAGTAAGGAGAACCGAATATGAGCCTGAACCACGATCCTATTGTCATCGTCAGCGCCGTGCGCACGCCCATGGGCGGCCTGCAGGGCGACCTCAAGAGCCTGACCGCGCCGCAACTGGGCAGCGCGGCGATCCGTGCCGCTGTCGAGCGTGCTGGCATCGATGCGGCCAGTGTCGAGCAGGTGCTGTTCGGCTGCGTGCTGCCGGCTGGGCAAGGTCAGGCGCCGGCGCGCCAGGCCGCCCTCGGTGCCGGTCTGGACAAGCACACCACTTGCACCACCCTGAACAAGATGTGTGGTTCGGGCATGCAGGCGGCGATCATGGCCCACGATCAACTGCTGGCGGGTAGCGCCGACGTGATCGTCGCCGGTGGCATGGAAAGCATGACCAACGCGCCGTACCTGTTGGACAAGGCCCGTGGCGGCTACCGCATGGGCCACGGCAAGATCATCGACCACATGTTCATGGACGGCCTTGAGGACGCCTACGACAAGGGCCGCCTGATGGGCACCTTCGCCGAGGACTGTGCGCAGAAAGGCGACTTCAGCCGCGAAGCCCAGGACGCTTTCGCCATTACCTCGCTGACCCGCGCCCAGGAGGCGATCAAGAGCGGCCGTTTCGCCGCCGAGATCGTCCCGGTGGAAGTCACCGAGGGCAAGGAGAAGCGCGTCATCAAGGATGACGAGCAGCCGCCCAAGGCACGCCTGGACAAGATCCCGCAGCTCAAGCCGGCCTTCCGCGAAGGCGGTACCGTCACCGCGGCCAACTCCAGCTCCATTTCCGATGGCGCTGCGGCAATGGTGCTGATGCGTCGCTCCGAAGCCCAGAAGCGCGGCCTCAAGCCGCTGGCCGTGATCCATGGCCATGCGGCCTTCGCCGATACCCCGGCGTTGTTCCCCACCGCGCCGATCGGCGCCATCGACAAGCTGATGAAGCGCACCGGCTGGAACCTGGCGGAAGTGGACCTGTTCGAAATCAACGAGGCCTTCGCCGTGGTCACTCTGGCGGCCATGAAGCAGCTCGACCTGCCCCACGACAAGGTCAACATCCATGGCGGCGCCTGCGCCCTGGGCCACCCGATCGGCGCTTCGGGCGCGCGTATCCTCGTGACCCTGCTGTCGGCCCTGCGCCAGAACAACCTGCGCCGCGGCGTGGCGGCCATCTGCATCGGTGGTGGCGAAGCGACGGCCATGGCGGTCGAGTGCCTGTACTGAGGTGAACCATGCTGGTAACTGAAGAGCAACAACAAATCGCCGACGCGGTGCGTGCTTTCGCCCAGGAACGGCTGAAACCGTTCGCCGAGCAGTGGGACAAGGAACATCGCTTCCCCAAGGAGGCCATCGAGGAGATGGCCGGGCTCGGCCTTTTCGGCATGCTGGTGCCGGAGCAGTACGGCGGCAGTGACACCGGCTATGTCGCCTATGCCATGGCCCTGGAAGAGATCGCCGCCGGCGACGGTGCCTGCTCGACCATCATGAGCGTGCACAACTCGGTGGGCTGCGTGCCGATCCTCAAGTTCGGTACCGAAGCGCAGAAGCAGCAGTTCCTGGCGCCATTGGCCAGTGGCGCGATGCTCGGCGCGTTCGCCCTGACCGAACCCCAGGCGGGTTCCGATGCCAGCAGCTTGAAGACCCGCGCACGCTTGGACGGTGATCACTACGTGCTCAACGGCAGCAAGCAGTTCATTACCTCCGGGCAAAACGCCGGCGTGGTAATCGTCTTCGCCGTGACTGATCCCGACGCCGGCAAGCGCGGCATCACCGCTTTCATCGTGCCCACCGACGCGCCCGGCTACCAGGTGGCGCGGGTCGAGGACAAGCTCGGCCAGCACGCCTCCGACACCTGCCAGATCGTCTTCGACAACGTGCGGGTGCCGGTAGCGAATCGCCTGGGCGAGGAAGGGCAGGGCTACAAGATCGCCCTGGCCAACCTCGAGGGCGGTCGCATTGGTATCGCCTCGCAGTCGGTGGGCATGGCCCGTGCCGCCTTCGAGGTGGCCCGCGACTACGCCAACGAACGCCAGAGCTTTGGCAAACCGCTGATCGAGCACCAGGCGGTGGCTTTCCGCCTGGCCGACATGGCGACCAGAATCGCCGTGGCCCGGCAGATGGTGCTGCACGCCGCCGCCCTGCGCGACGCCGGGCGCCCGGCGCTGGTGGAAGCCTCGATGGCCAAGCTTTTCGCCTCGGAAATGGCCGAAAAGGTCTGTTCGGACGCCTTGCAGACCTTGGGCGGTTATGGCTATCTGAGTGACTTCCCGCTGGAGCGGATCTACCGTGACGTCCGGGTCTGCCAGATCTACGAAGGCACCAGCGACATTCAGCGCATGGTCATTGCGCGCAATCTTTGAAGGAGCAGCCTGCATGGCATTCGAAACCATCCTGTTGGACATCCACGGCAAGGTCGGCCTGATCACCCTCAACCGCCCACAGGCGCTCAACGCGCTGAATGCGCAGATCGTCGGCGAGATCAACCAGGCCCTGGACCAGCTGGAAAAGGACCCGAACATCGGCTGCGTGGTGCTGACGGGCTCCGCCAAGGCCTTCGCCGCAGGTGCCGACATCAAGGAAATGGCGGACCTGAAGTACCCGCAGATCTACGTCGAGGACCTGTTCAGCGACGCCGATCGTATCGCCAACCGGCGCAAGCCGATCATCGCCGCGGTGTCGGGCTTCGCCCTGGGCGGTGGTTGCGAGCTGGCGATGATGTGCGACTTCATCCTCGCTGGCGACAACGCCAAGTTCGGCCAGCCGGAAATCAACCTGGGCGTGCTGCCAGGCATGGGCGGCACTCAGCGCCTGACCCGTGCGATCGGTAAGGCCAAGGCCATGGAGCTGTGCCTGACTGGCCGCCTGATGGGCGCCGAGGAAGCCGAACGCGCCGGCCTGGTGGCGCGTATCGTGCCGCAGGCCGAGCTGGTGGAGGAAGCGCTGAAGGTGGCCGCAACCATCGCCAGCAAGTCGATCCCGGTGAGCATGATGGTCAAGGAGAGCGTCAACCGTGCCTTTGAAGTCACCCTGAGTGAAGGCGTGCGCTTCGAGCGTCGGGTGTTCCACGCCGCCTTCGCCACCGAAGACCAGAAGGAAGGCATGGCGGCGTTCATCGCCAAGCGCGAGGCACAATTCAAGGACCGTTGACGAGTGCGGGGCGCCAGTTGGCTGGCGCCCCGAACCGGTCATTGCAGGTTGAAGAAATACCGTTGTGCCGCCGCGCCGGTAATCGGTGCGCGGTAGACGTCGGTCTCCTTGCCACTGGCATCGGTGAAGCGCCCTCCCGCGGCATGGCGTTGGGCGGCGGTCTTCAGGTGGCCGGCGGTGAAGTCGGCCTTGGCCGTGTCCAGGGTCGGGTAATGGAAGTGCGCGTACCACAGCACCTGGCCGTTACGGCTGATGCTGTACTCGTCGAGGTAGTCGGCGGGGCGGCCCTTCACCTTGGCCAGGCGCGTGCGGCTGCCCACCACGGCAATACGTACCTCGCTTTTTTCCAGCAGGAACTGCACCTCGCCCATCCTCGGCTTGCCCGTCACCGCAGCGCCGATTCGCAGCTGTGTCGCCTGGGTTGTCAGGGTCTCGGCCAGGTCCCGCAGACGTTTGGCGACCACTTCGGCGTCCTTGCCCTGGCTGGCCTCATCGGTTTCATTGTCCTGGGTCAAACGCGCCTCGATGTCGTCGACCAAGCCTTGCACGCGGTTGCGCTGGTGCAGCACCGACTCTTCGATCTCCACCGGCAGGTAGCTGTCCGAGGCGCGTTGCAGACGGTCGACCTCTCGGGTGGTTTCGGCGATCAGTCCGTCACTGCTCTTGAGCAGGCGTTTGAGGCTGAGGCCGGAAGGACGGTCCGGGGCAATGACCGGCGTGACCTGCACCCACTCGCCTCGCTTGAGGTGGTAGGTCTGGCCGGGGGTCTTGCTGTCCGGGCCGGGGATGTCGACGGTGTTTTCGTCGTCCGCGCGGGGCTCGGCCAGCAGCAGGCCGTGCTCGGTGGTCTCGATCAGGCCAGGGGCCTTGCTGCGTAGTTGCTTCAGTGAGCTTACCGGTGGGTAGTCAGGCAGGTTGCCGAGGTCTTGCGCGATGAGTGCCTGGATATGTTCCAACTCATCTTGCAACTGGCGCAGGGTCTGGTGCGCGGCCTCGCCCTGGATCAGTTCGACGAGGTTTCTCAGCTGGCGTGCCGCCGCCTGAAAGTGCCCCTGGATACTGCGCAGCAGGCGCACGGTCAGTTCCTGTGCGGGATCGCTCAGTTTGTACAGTTCGCTGCGCTGGACGATTCCGAGTTGGAAGTTGCTCCAGAAACGATCCCGCCAGTAAGCGGCTTCGCGGCTCATGCCGTGGACCAGGGTCAAGCGATTGAGCAGCCCCTCCAGGTGCAGGAAGCGCAGGAGCAGGTCCTTCTGCGTCGTCGCTGCGGGGCGCGCCGCCAAGTCACGCCATTCGACGATGTTGGGATGTCGCTGGCTGGCCAGTTTGGCCAGCTCCTCCTGGCGTTGGCGCAGCAGGGTGTTGTTGTCGATCATCTGCTTGAGCAGGGGGACCAGTGTGTCCAGGCGCTGGGTAGCGATGCGGATATCGGTGGTGGTGAGTGCCTGGCCGTCGTGCTGCTGTTGCCGGGCGATCTCCAGCAACTGTTCCCGACCAGGCTTGTAGCGCTTGTTCAGCAGCGTGCCCAGCAGATGCTGGCAGCAGGCGTCCTGATACAGCGCGAAGGCGTGCACTTTCCTGAAATCCTTGACCGGTTGCATGGCGTTGCGTGCCCTGAGGTGCTCGATGTGCTCGGCCCAGAACTGCGAGAGTGCCTGTATCTTGCCTTGGCACTGCTCGAGGATGGCGTCCTCGAGGGTGGCATGCACCAGTTTTTCGATCGTACTCATTTCGCGGAGCTTGGCAGAGAGGACTGCCTTGTCCGCCTTGATCGCCTCGTTGGCCGCGAGCATTGCCTGTTCCTTGTCCAGGCGCAGCTTGCGCAGCTGCTCGGACAATGGCATGCCCCCCTTCAAGCCCAGGCGCAGGTCAAGCTGCCAGCGACCGATTTCGTCGCGGTGCAGCCATGGGCCTTGGGCGCCATTCGGGCCGATGATGCGCAGCTTCTGCGGTTCGACCAGCTCGACCTCGTAGACCTTGTTCTCGAGCAAGGTGAAGAAGCCAGTACCTTTGAGGTAAAGGCCGCGAAGGGTGCCGAGTGGCACCGGTTTACCCAGTGTGGAAGGTGCAATCGTGGCTTGAAGGGCTTCCAGAGCCGCTCGCTGCGTGGCGTTGAGCTTACGATTGGGATGCGCCCAGCTGGACTCGAGCCGGGTCGGCGACGACTGGGTGGCGACGGACAGAGGTGTGCTGCTCCCGTGCTCCACAGGCACGTGTTCGTCTGAGGGCACTTGCACCTTCGCGCCTTGTTCCAGTTGCAAGCGGAAGATCGAATGGGAGAACAGCAACAAGGCGATATTCAGCAGAAGGTTGACCAGCGACAGTTCATGCCCGGTCGGGTTGTCCTCGGCATCGGACTCGACGAAGTCGGCCAGGGCGATTTCCATCTGGGCCAACCACGCCACCTTGCCCAAGGTGTTGCTTGCCAGTGGCAAGAGTGTGTTGAACAGCAGCCAGCCCAGCTCCTTCCAGCTGTTCCAGCGGGTTTGCGCAGTCGTGCTGGATTGCACCTCGAAGCGTTGGATCGACTCGCTGACGCACCCGTCGTAGAGGGCTTTGCCGATGTCGGCGAGCGCATCCTCGATGGACAGCGTTACCGGTCCCGGTGTGCCAAAGGGCACGGCGCTGGTATCGTCCAACGGGACGAACAGGTGCGGTTCGAGAAAGCCGCCGTGGGCGTAGAAACGGCGGTCCTCGGCGGGCAGACGTTGCAACAGGTCGTCCTGCAAGGCGCCTGAGGTGCTGATGGCGACGAACAGAGCCATGCGGTCGCCGAAGTACAGGAGTGGCTCTGGGTGCAGGGGGCGATACAGCAGGCACCCTTCGGTGCCGGGACGTTCGGCTTCGATCAACCAGGTGTTGAGCGGGTGATCCGGTGTAGAACCAGGCGCCTTGATGAACCCCAGCGCGCGCATGATCCAGCGTGTCGTGCCCTGGCCGGGGCCAGGGGCGAACACCTGGGCTATGTGTTCGGCGAAGGCGGGGGCTGGCAGTTGGCCGCGCAGGTACAGCTCCATGGCCAGCGCCGGCAATTGCACCCGCAATTGATCGCTCAGTTGGTGTTGGCGTTGCAGGCGCCGGACCGGATCGTCCAGCAGTTTCTCGCGCAACATGGCGGGGTAGGCGCGGCCAATATCCAGTTCGCTGACCAGGCGGCGCAGGTAGGCCTCGTTCATCCAGCTCGGCAGGGCGCCTTCGTCCTTGCGGCTCAAGGCCACGCGCCCCGGCTTGAGCAGGCCCAGGTTGCCGATGGCCAGTTGAGCCAGCGAGTAGAACACGGGTGTGACCTCTCCTGACGAGATGATCGTATCCTGACCTGCGGTCGCGCTGGCGGTGGTCTGGTAGTTGGTGACCACGACATCCTCGGGCGCGAGCGTGTCCTGCGGATGGTCTGCGGCCAGGCGCGCCGCCAGCTTGCGGTTGGCGAAGGTTTCGGCCTCATCGATGCCATCGAGCCAGAACTGCCCGTTGCTGTCGCGGGTTTGCTGCGCGACGTCGATCAGCCGCTCGCTGTACTGCATCAGTGAACGGCTAGAGGCATTGCGCAACCAATCGGGCAGTTGTTCACTGAGGCTTTGGCGCTGGGCGGTTTCGGCCTCGTCGCACAAGTCGATCAACGAGGTCAGGCGGTCCAGGTCGCGGTTCATGGCGATGGCGTCGAGCCTCCCCTGGTATTGCCCCGCGAGGTGCTCGATGAGCCGTAGCTGCTGGTTCAACAGCCCCAGGGCCTGGACCTCGAACACCGAATTGGTCGACGCGGCGATTTCGACCTGGCGTGGGCTGCCCTGCAGCGATGGTGGCTCGGCATGGCTGAGCGCCTGCAGCAACGCCGGGCGTGAGGGGTAGCGCAACAGACGACCGGTCAGGGTAAAAAGCAGCGCCACATTACGTGCCGGTTCGTCGTCGCTGTGTTCGATCAACACCGCGCTGGCCAGATCGGCATCGAACTTGCCGCTGGCCGACAAGTCCAGGCTCATGTTGAGGGTTTTGAGCCCTTTTGTGTTGGCCCAGCGACCGCGCTGGCCATCGGCGGGGGCGTCATGGACCATTTGCAGGATGGCACGAGCAAAGCCTGGCAAGTTGTCCGCCCCGCGTAGAGCCTGCTGAAACTGTTCACGCAGGTAGTTGGAGTACCAGCTCCAGGGTGTGATGCCGCTGCTGTCGTAGCGGCTCCAATAGGCAACCTGCTGTTGCAGGTAGATGTCGAGCAGCAGAGGGCCGGTCTCGTTGATCAGTACTTCGACTTCGTGTAGATCGATGTCTACTTTCCAGGCAGGATCGGCATCTGCCCGTGTGGTGAGGTAGTCTTCATCGGCGGTCAGGTTCAAGGTGCCGGGCTGGCAGTAGCGCTCCACCAAAACCTCTGACAGCGGACGGACCCAGGCTGTGCCCGGTGCCGGTTGCGCGCTGGCCAGGTACAGGGCGAGTGGGTCGTGGGCGCTGCTGAGGTGGCGGTGTTGCCACTCTTCGCGCAGGATGTCGTCGGCGGCGTCCAGCAGTGTCGGGCGGTCGCTGAAGCGCCTGGCGACCTTGCAGTCCAGCGTGCTGAAGTTGGCCAGGCGTTGGCGTAGGTTCTCGTTCATGGCAATGGCCTCGGTCGAATGAAAGGGCGCCTATCAGGCGCGCTTTCGCGCGGCACCGTGCACTAGTCGGTTACCACACCGGGTAGTGGATTTGTTGCGGTATATTGCCCGGCGGCGTCCTGCACGCGCGTCGGGTGGTGCATCCACGGCACCAACGGGCGGATTCCTGGCCATTTCGGTCAAAACCACCGTCATTTATGTTGCCCCTTGCCGCCTGGCACCTTAGACTGCCGCCCCCTGTAAAAGAGTGCCGGTTGGCGCTTGAAGAATTCCGCCGTCGACGAAGCATCGTCGGCGGCACCCGAATCGCCCAAATGCACATTTTTTCATAGAGAAATCGATGACCAAGGAACAGTTGCTGGCCATGTCGGCCGATGACTACATGAACGCCGAACAGCTCGCGTTCTTCACCAAGCTGCTGCAAGCGATGAAAGTCGAAACGCACGAGCGCATCGAACTCAGCCGCACGTCCATCGAAAGCCTGGACAGCCCCTCGGATCCTGCCGACGTGGCGTCGGTCGAGGAAGAGCGTACCTGGCTGGTCAATGCCATCGACCGCGATCAGCGCCTGCTGCCGCAGCTGGAGATGGCCCTGGACCGCATCTCCGACGAAAGCTTCGGCTGGTGCGACGACAGCGGCGAGCCGATCGGCCTTAAACGCCTGCTGATCAGCCCGACCACCAAGTACTGCATCGAAGCCCAGGAGCGCCACGAGCAGCTCGACCGTCACCAGCGGCAGATCTGATCCAGCCCCCTGCGCAAGGCCCCACGGAGCGATCCCTGGGGCCTTCATGTTTTCTTGCCCTGTATCAACGGGGGGCGGCCTGCATCCAAGTGAGCGTGGATAATGGCGTTATAGTGGCGTTTAATGGCGTCACAATAACGACATTTGGATGGACCACGACGATGATGCGAGAAGGATCTCAGGCGGCCGGCGAAATGCTGCGCCCGATGACGGCCCGAGGAACGATGACCGCGGTGCTGCAGGCACTTGCCCTGTGCGCCGTGCTGTCGGCTATGGCCTTCGCCGGGCTGGCCCTGTACTTCGCCTTGCCACTGGCGTTGCTGGTGCTTTGCCTGCCCCATTGGAGGCGGGTGCCTGCACCTGCGCCGGTCGAAACAGCAGCACAGGGCAGTGACCTGATCCAGGAACTGGCTCGAGGCACCAGCCATAACGCCTTGACGGCTGCCGCTGTCGCGCATTCCGTACAACAGTTGGCCGCGCGCGTTCAGTCTCAGCTCAGCGCAGCCCAGGACATTGTCGGCAGCGCCGAGGCCATGATTGTCACTGAGCAGGCCGCCGCCCAGCTCAGCCAGCAGGCCCTGGATGCCGCGCGCTCGGCCCATGGCAGCAGCGTTGCAGGCAGCGCGGTGCTGGCCGAGTCCATCCAGCGCATGCACGACCTGAGCGAGCGTGCAACCACCAGCCGTGAATTGATCGAAGCACTGCATCAGCGCAGCGATGATATTGCCCGGGTGACCCTGGTGATCCAGTCCATCGCCAGCCAGACCAACCTGCTGGCGCTCAACGCCGCCATCGAGGCAGCCCGTGCCGGCGAGCACGGGCGTGGTTTTGCGGTGGTTGCCGACGAAGTGCGCGGGTTGGCTGGGCGCACTGCCAGTGCCACCGAAGAAGTCGGGCAGATGGTGGCGGACATCCAGGCGCGTACCGCCCAGGTGGTGGGGCAGATCCGTGAGTTGGCCGATGACCTGGGCAGTGGTGTCGAGCAGGTCGAGCAGACCGGTGGGCAACTGCAACAGATCGCCAGGCTTGCCGCCAGCGTCGAGGGGCAGGTGAGCGAAATCGCCGAGGGCACCCAGACCAACCGCGCCCAGCTCGATACCTTGTTCCAGGCGGTGGCCCAAGTGCGTGGCGATCTGGAGGTCAGCGACCAGCAAACCCGTCGGCTGGCCAAGGCGGCGGTGCAGATGGAAGGGCAGGTGGAGAATCTCAGCGAGCGTTTGGCTGAGGTGGGCCTGGACGCCTACCACCAGCGGGTGTTCGAGTTGGCTCAGGCAGGCGCCCGGCAGATCGCGGAACGTTTCGAGGCGGATGTCGCCCAGGGGCGCGTCACGCTGGATGACTTGTTCGATCGTCATTACCGGCCTATCGCGGGTATGCAGCCACCGCGCTTCACCACGCGTTTCGACCATTACACCGATACCGTGCTGCCGCAGATCCAGGAACCATTGCTGCAACAGCACGATGGATTGGTGTATGCCATCGCCTGCACTCAGCAGGGTTATGTGCCCACCCACAACAGTGCCTTCAACCAGCCACTGACCGGTGATGCGCAGCACGACACCGCTCACAACCGCAGCAAGCGCACGTTCGACGACCGCACGGGTATTCGTTGTGGCAGTCACCAGCAACGAGTCCTGCTGCAAACCTACACGCGCGACACGGGTGAACTGATGCATGACCTTTCGGTGCCGATCTTCGTCCAGGACCGGCACTGGGGCGGCCTGCGCCTGGGGTATCGGCCTGAGCCGGGGCTCGATTGAGTCGATTTGTTGCTCGTCATGCAATACAGCTGTACCAAACCATGCTTTTTTCCAGAGGGGGCGGGGCGTATCATGCGCGCATCGTTAGGTTGCTAATTAAATTCCGGAGGGATGATGAATAGCCGAGTCGATGTAGCCGTGATGATCGGCACCGGAGTGCCGGCGACATTGCAGGCGTTGGGCGTTCGGGCGTGCTGGGTGGTGCTGGTCAATGGCGAGCGCCGCGGAACGGCCTTTGCCAGCCGTGCCGAGGCGCTGGAGTGCCAGGCCGCCTGGGAAGCGCAGTTGGTGAGCGTGCAGGCGGCCTGAGCGGCTTGGCCAATGCAGAACCGAGGCAAGAAATGTGTCTTGCCTCTCGACGTGTTTCGGTCTTTTCGTGCATATTCGTCACCCAGTAATGCGCGACTCACGTTCAGCACCCCTTTGCGCCGGATGCTGATCAGGCTTTGTCGCCGCCATCTGACTCTTTCAGATCAGGCATTACGTATCCTTTTTTGACGGATTCATGCCGAAGAACACACAAAGGCCTCGGCCCGCGTGCAGGAGAAACCCTTCCTGCTGAACGCGTGGCCCATTTGCGTGGATCTTTGTCCATGGATTCCACGGTCCTTCGGACTTTGACTTGAAATGGCGACCGCCGGATGCCCGATGGGGTGTGGGCGGTTTTGCCGGTTGTAATTGATGTGAGGAGCTTTTCATTGGCAGTCAGTACTCTGGATACCCATGCGTTGTTTGCCTTGGGCGATTTGCGCGCCAAGCTGGTCAAGCTCTTTCAGGGGCGTTTCATCTACGTCACCGAGCAGAACCCCGAAGGCCTGTACATGGCCGAGATCGACACCGACAGCGCGATGGTGGTCGATGACAAGCAGCGCCTTGAATTGAAAGTAGGCGACCATTTCCGCGCAGCGGTGTTGCCCAGCCGTGAAGGCGGCAAGCTCGAACTGCGTTTTCGCGAGATCAAGTTGAATGTCTATGGCCAGGGCGACTATGCGTTCGTCTCGGTGCCGGAAGGTGATGCCATCGTGTTCCGTGAAGGGCATGGGGTGATGATGGTGTTCGCGGCCCAGCAACAGGTCCAGGAAGGCCTGGGCAAGCTGCTCAAGGCGGTCACCGGCAAGGTCGCAAAATGGCGCAAGGGTGAATTGACCACATTCAAGGCCAGCGAATGAGCGAGGCGGGCAGCCGCGCTGACTTTCATCGTGAGCATCAGGCCCGGGCCGCCGAGCAGGCCGAGCGGTTGCTGGCGCAACGGGAGGCGCTGCAGGGGGCATGGTTGGGCTGGGTGGCAGGCCAGCTCTACGCGCTGAGCCCGGCCCCCTACGCGGCGATGGTTCGCCGGGAGCTGCAGCGCCTGACCCAGGAGTGAGCAGGCGTGCAGGTACGCTCAGTTGCCGCTGTCGCGGCCGCTGCTGACCTCCTCCGGTACGTTTTCTCCCGAAGTGCGCTTGCGAAATAGCGCCGCCCTGGCCAGTAGTAGCGTGGTGACGGGCACGGTGATCGACAGCAGGATCGGTATCAGCCAGGCGTGCAGCACCGGGGTTTGCTTGAGCACCGAGAAGTAGAGAATCGACGCCAGCGACACGCACCAGGCGCCAATGGTCGAAGCCAGCGCGGGCGGGTGCATGCGTTGGAAGAACTCTTTCAGACGCACCAGGCCGATGGCGCCAATCAATGCGAACAGGCTGCCGATGAGCAGCAGCGCGGAGACGACCAGTTCCAGCCAGAACGGCAAGACAACGATCTCATTCATTCGATCACCTCGCCTCGCAGCAGGAATTTGGCCAGGGCGAACGAGCCAACGAAGCCGAACAGGGCAATCAGCAGTGCGCCTTCGAAGTAGGTGTCGCTGGCGTAGCGGATGCCCAGCACCAGCATCATCAGCATGCCCAGGATGTACAGGTAGTCCAGGGCCAGTACGCGGTCCTGGGCAGAGGGGCCGCGGAACAGCCGGATCAACGTCAGGCCCATGGCCAGGGCGAAGATGAACAGGCTGGCGAGGACGGCGTTGGCAAGCAGGCCGCTCATTCGAAAATCTCCATCAGCGGGCGTTCATAGGTGTGCTTGAAATGCTCGACGAACGCTGCTTCGTCGTCCAGGTCGAACACGTGCAGCAGCAGTACACTGCGGTCCAGGGCCAGTTCCGACCAGATGGTGCCCGGCACCACGGTGGTGATCATCGAGAGCGCCGCCAAGCCGTGCGCGTCGCGCAGGGCGAGGGGGATGTGCACGAAAGCCGAGCGCGGTGGCTTGGTGCTGGCCCGCAGTACCCCTCGTGCCACTTGCAGGTTGGAAACTACCACATCGATACCCACACGGCCGATCAGCCGGGCGATCACCAGTGGGCGACGCACGTGGGCGTGTTGCGGGCGCAGCGGCGCCATCAGGATCGGGGCGAGGACACCCAGCGCGGCGCCCAGCAGCAGGTTGCCCGGACTGATCGACAGGTTCAGCAGCAGCCACAGCACGAACAGCGCCACGGACAGCAAGGGGGCGGGGAACAGTCGGTTCATGGCTGTGCCTCGGCATTGAGCGTGGTAGGGCCAGGCAATGGCCGGGTCGCCATCACCGCATTGATATAGGTGTCGGGTGCCTGCAGGCTGGCGGCGGTGTCCTGCGTGTAACGCAACAGCGGCTCGGCCTTGAGGCTGAGGAAGATGCACAGGGCCAGCAGGATGGCGACGGGTATGCACTCGTAGCCTCGCAGGACTGGCGAGGGGCGCTCCTCGGGCTTCCAGAAGCGTTGGATGCCGACACGCCCGAAGGCGATCAGCGAGGCCAGGCCCGAAAGTAGCAGCAAGGTGACCAGGGTCCAGCCAGCGGCACCGACAGGTTTCTGCGCGGTGACACCCAGCCCTTCGGGGTTGAAGAGCGCGCTGATCAGGTTCAGCTTGCCGATGAAGCCCGACAGCGGTGGCATGCCGATCACCAGCAGGGCGCAGGCGATGAAACTCAGGCCAAGGAAAGCCATGGTCCAGGGGATGATCTGGCCGATCACGGCCTTCTGATCGTCGTCCAGGTTGATCCCCTTGGCAGGGTGCGACGCTACCAATGCCGGAGGCATTGCATCTTCCTCATCGTCCAGTGGTGCTTCGTTGACCGAACGTGAGCGCTCGATCAGCTCGGCCAGCAGGAACAGTGCACACAGCGCCAGGGTCGAACTCGCCAGGTAGAACAGGGCGGCACCGGTCAGTACGGTTTGTCCAAAGCCAACCGCTGCCAGCAGGGTGCCGGCCGATACCAGGATGCTCAGTGCTGCCAGGCGGTCGACGCGCTGGGCGGCAAGGATGGAAGTGGCTGCCACGGCCAGCGTCACCAGCCCACCGTAAACCAGCCAGTCCCCACCGAAGTACGACGAGGCGCCGGCCTGGCCGGAGAACAGCAAGGTCCACAGACGCAGCACCGCGTACAGGCCGACTTTGGTCATGATTGCGAACAGCGCAGCCACGGGCGCACTGGCGGACGAGTAGGCGGGTACCAGCCAGAAGTTCAGCGGCCAGATCCCGGCCTTGGCCAGGAAGGCGATTGCCAGGATGGCCGCACCGGCATGCAGCAAGCCGCGGTCGGCTTCAGGCACCAGCGGAACTTTCAGGGCCAGGTCGGCCATGTTCAGGGTGCCGGTCACGCCATAGAGCATGGCCGCACCGACCAGGAACAGCGACGAAGCGAACAGGTTGATGGCGATGTAGTGCAGCCCGGCCTTGACCCGCGCCCGGCCCGAGCCGTGCAGCAGCAGGCCGTAGGAGGCCGCCAGCAGGACTTCGAAGAACACGAACAGGTTGAACAGGTCGGCGGTCAGGAAGGCGCCGTACAGGCCCATCAGCTGGATCTGGAACAAGGCGTGGAAGCTGGCACCGGCGCCGTCCCAGCGCGCCCGGGCGAACAGCAGTGCACTGCTGCCGACGATACCGGTCAGCACCAGCAGCAACGCCGACAGGTGGTCCACCACCAGCACGATGCCGAACGGCGCCGGCCAGTTGCCCGGCAGGTAGACACCGATGGACTCGGCCTGCCCCTGGGTGCGTACCCACATCAGCAGCGAAACGGCGATGCCCAGGCCGGCGAACGTGGAAAGCAGGTTCAGGCGCGCCTTCAGCCAGCGGTGTTTTTCACCGATCAGCAACATCAGCGCGGCGGTCACCAGTGGTAGCAGGATCGGTGCGATGACCAGTTGATTCATGGTGCTCATTCCTCACGCTCCCGGCCGTCGACATGGTCGGTGCCGGTGAGGCCGCGCGAAGCCAGCAATACCACCAGGAACAACGCGGTCATGGCAAAGCTGATGACGATGGCGGTCAGCACCAGAGCCTGGGGCAGCGGGTCGGTGTAGTGCAACAGATCGTGGGGCACCCCATCCTTGATGATCGGTTCCTTGCCGATGAACAGGCTGCCCATGCTGAAGATGAACAGGTTGACCCCATACGAGAGCAGGCACAGGCCCATGATCACCTGGTACGTCCGTGGGCGCAGGATCAACCAGACCCCGGAGGCGGCCAGGACACCGATGGCGACTGCAATGACTTCTTCCATCAGGCGGCTCCTGCTTGGCTGGACTTGGCGGGGCGGTAGGCGCGCACCGACTGGTGGGCCAGGGCGGTGAGGATGAGCAGCGTCGAACCGACCACCACGGTGTACACGCCGATGTCGAAGAACAGCGCGCTGGCCACGTGCACGTCACCCAGCAGCGGTACGTGCAGGTGGGCGGTGTGGGTGGTCAGGAACGGATAGCCGAACAGCATCGCCCCGGCGCCGGTGAGGGTGGCGCATAGCAGGCCCGTACCCATCCAGCGCAATGGCCGCAGGCTCATCTGCGCCTCGACCCACTGGGTGCCGGCGACCATGTACTGGAGGATGAACGCCACTGACATGACCAGACCGGCGACGAACCCGCCGCCCGGTTGGTTGTGGCCGCGCATGAACAGGTACATCGACACCAGCAGGGCGATGGGCAGCAACAGGCGCACCAGCGCAGCGGGCACCATCATGAAGCCCAGGGCGGTGTCGGTGGCATGGCGCGGGTTGACCAGGTCGGTGACCACGTCCGGTGCCAGCTGACGCTGCTGGGCGGGTAGCTGCATGCTTTCCTTGGGGGGGCGGAAGCGGCGCAGCAGGGCGAACACCGTGAGCGCAACGGCCACCAGCACGGTGACCTCGCCCAGCGTGTCAAAGCCGCGGAAGTCCACCAGCATCACGTTGACCACGTTGGTACCGCCACCTTGTGGCAGGGCGCGGCTGAGGTAGAACGAGGAGATGTCATTGGGGGTGGGGCGGGTCAGCATGGCGTAGGAGAGCAGCGCCATGCCGCCACCGACCAGCACGGCCAGGACCAGGTCGCGCAGGCGCCGCAGGCGCGCGCGCTCTTGTGTGCCGGCCAATGGCGAGACACCCTCGATACGCCGGGGCAACCAGCGCAGGCCGAGGAGGATCAACACGGTGGTCACCACCTCGACCGCCAACTGCGTGAGCGCCAGATCCGGTGCGGAGAACCAGACGAAGGTGATGCAGGTCATCAGGCCACAGACACTGACCATGATCAGCGCGGCCAGACGGTGGTACTTGGCTTGGTAGGCTGCGCCAATGGCGCAGGCAATGGCGATCAGCCAAAGCGCGACGAACACCCCGGAGCCGGGGATCTTCGGCCGGTCACCCCAGCTCAGGCCGCTGTACAGCAGCGGTACCAGACCGGCGATGAACGCCGCCAGCACCAGCATGAACAGTTGTTTTTGCAGGCGCCGGGTGGTCAGCAGCCGCTCGATGCGCCGGGCCAGCAGCATCAGGCGCACCAGGCCATGCTCGAACAGGCGCTTGCCGTTGAAGCGCTCGATCAGCGGCGGATGGGGGAAGCGGCCGCGCTGCAACTGCTTGCGTAGCAGCAGGTAGAGCACGATTCCGCCGGTCATGGCGATCAGGCTCATCATCAACGGGGCGTTCCAGCCGTGCCAGATGGCCAGGCTGTACTCGGGTAGCGTGCCACCAACCACCGGCAGTGCGGCGGCGGCCAGCAACGGACCGACCGATTGCGCGGGGAAGATGCCAACCACCAGGCAGGTGAGCACCAGCAGCTCGACCGGCGCGCGCATCCAGCGCGGTGGCTCGTGGGGTGTGTGCGGCAGGTCCTGGGCGGGCGGGCCAAAGAACACATCGACGGTGAAGCGCAGCGCGTAGGCCACGCTGAAGGTCCCGGCGAGTGTCGCGATCACCGGCAGGGCGGCCTCGACCCAGGCGCTGGAGGTGATGAACACGGTCTCGGCAAAGAACATTTCCTTCGACAGGAAGCCGTTCATCAGCGGTACACCGGCCATCGAGGCGCTGGCGACCATGGCCAGCGTGGCGGTGAAGGGCACCAGGCGGAACAAACCGCTCAGGCGGCGGATATCACGGGTGCCGCTTTCATGGTCGATGATCCCCGCAGCCATGAATAGCGAGGCCTTGAACGTGGCGTGGTTGAGGATGTGGAACACGGCGGCCACAGCCGCCAGCGGGCTGTTCAGCCCTAGCAGCAAGGTGATCAGGCCCAGGTGGCTGATGGTCGAGTAGGCCAGCAGGCCCTTGAGGTCGTTCTGGAACATCGCGGCGAAGGCGCCCAGCAGCAAGGTGGCCGCGCCGGCGCCGCCGACGATCCAGAACCACTCCTCACTGCCCGACAACGCCGGCCACAGCCGGGCGAGCAGGAACACCCCGGCCTTGACCATGGTCGCCGAGTGCAGGTAGGCCGATACGGGGGTGGGCGCCGCCATTGCATGGGGCAGCCAGAACTGGAAGGGGAACTGTGCGCTTTTGCTCAGCGCGCCGACAAGGATGAGGGGCAGCAGCACCGGGTACAGCGCATGCTGGCGGATGATGTCACCGGCAGCCAGGACCTTGTCAAGGTCGTAGCTGCCGACCACATGGCCGAGCAGCAGGGCCCCGACCAGCAGGCACAAGCCCCCGGCGCCGGTGACCATCAGCGCCATGTAGGCACCGCGACGGGCATCGGCGCGGTGGTGCCAATAGCCGATCAACAGGAACGAGAACAGGCTGGTGAGCTCCCAGAAGAACACCAGCTGGATCAGGTTGCCGGAGATGACCAGGCCGAGCATGGCGCCCATGAACGCCAGGAAGAAGGCGAAGAAGCGCGGCACCGGGTCTTGTGGCGACATGTAGTAGCGGGCATACAGCGACACCAGGGTGCCGATGCCGAGTACCAGCAGGCTGAACAGCCAGGCGAAGCCGTCCATGCGCAGGACCAGGTTCAGGCCCAGGCTGGGCAGCCACAGCAGCTCCTCGCGAATCACGCCGCCATCGGCTATCTGAGGGTACAGCAACGCTACCTGGACAGTACCGACCAGGGCCACGAGTCCGGCGAGAATGGACTCGGCGTTGCGTGCGTTGTGCGGCAGGATCGCCGCCAGGCAGCTGCCCAGGAAGGGCAGAAGCAATAGCACAATCAATGACATAGCGTTCTGTTCTGAGAAGTTTGCCAAGGATCATACGTGCCGGGCCGTTGATCACCAACACGCGAGCAGTTGCAGAATCCTACAAATGTGCTGTGACAAGCTGTTTTTTTATAACAGTTTCTTTCAGAGCATAGCGGGTGCTGGCGGCTTTACAGGCCGGCTTCACGCTGGCGTTGCGCATCGTCGTCGGCAATGGCGGTTTCGTCTGCGCGACGAATTTTCAGCTCGCTCACCACCACCGCCAGGACAATCAGCAACCCGCCAAGCAGGGCCACACCTGGCAGGCGCTCACCCGCGATACGCCCGACGATGCCTGCCCACACCGGTTCTCCGGCGTAGATCAGGGTGGCGCGGGTGGGCGAGACGGACTTCTGCGCCCAGTTCATCGCCACCTGAATCACCGCGCTCATCGCGCCCAGGCCCACGGCACTGACCAGCAGCAGCCAGGAGAAGTCGGGGAGGCGTTCCTGGGTGGGGACGATCATCAGGAACGCCAGTACCGAGGCGGTCGCCAATTGCACCACGGTGACCCGGCGTACATCGACCTTGCCGGCGTAGCGGCTGATCAGGATGATCTCGCCGGCAATCGCCACGGCACTGACCAAGGTCACCAGTTCACCCTCGCTGAAGTGCAGCGCGCCGCCCTCGGGGCCGGCCAGCAGCATCAGGCCAGCGAAGGCCAGGCCGATGCCCAGGCTCGGCATCAGGCCTGGGCGGCGCCCCAGCACCAGCCATTGCAGCAGGGGTACGAAGGGCACGTAAAGCGCGGTGATGAACGCCGACTGGCTGCTGCTGATGGTTTGCAGGCCCATGGTCTGCAAGCCGTATCCCAGCATGATCGACACGCCGATGAACACCCCGGCCTTCAGTTCGGTGAAGGTCAGCCCCGGCAGTGAGCGCGCCGAGACAAGGCCGACGAACAGCGCGGCGGCGGCGAAGCGCAAGCCAACGAAGAACATCGGGCCGCTGACGGTCATGACGTTGTGCACGATCAGGAAGGTGCCGCCCCAGAGCATGGTGATGAACACCAGCACCAGTTCAGCCTTGCTCAGGCGGAAGGTGACGGCGGGTTTGTGGCTGGGGGCTTGGCTCATGGTCTTGCGTACTCGAAAGGGGCGGCGCACAATCCGCCGCAAAGTGGGCAGTATACTGCGCAACTTCTATCAGTGAGCAATATAGTGCACAAAGATTCCGAACACCGCGCGTCGGTGTTGCAGCATGTCAGCCAGAATGTCCGCCGCTTGCGAAGTGATGCAGGCTTGAGCCAGGCCGCTCTCTCGGAACGTTCAGGAGTGAGCCGGCGGATGCTGGTGGCCATCGAAGCGGGCGAGAAGAATGTCAGCCTGACGACCCTGGACCTGATCGCCGAGGCCCTTGGCGTGGCATTCAGCACCCTGATCCAGGCGCCCGACCAGCGCGACCCCAGTCGTATCGACGAGCTGGCGTGGGCCGGCGAGCATCCCGGCAGCCGCGCCGTGCTGCTCGGCAGCAGCCCGGCGCGGCGTGAGGTCGAGCTGTGGGAGTGGACCCTGGCCCCCGGCGAGTGCTACACCAGTGAGGCCGATGCGGCGGGATGGCGTGAGCAGATCTATGTCGCCGAAGGCTGCCTGACCCTGGTGATCGAGGGGCAGGAACAGCGCTTGCGCAGTGGCGAGTTCTTTGTTTTTCCCAGCGATTGCCGTTATGCCTACCGCAATGACGGCGACGTGGCTGTGCGCTTTGTACGCAATGTGGTGATCTGACGCATCTGTCACGCTATCGAGGGGTGGGGGCCAGGCCCATCTTGCGCGAGATGATCGTGATGATTGCGCAGCGGGCACTCCTTCAGCGACATGCAGCCGCAGCCGATGCAACCATCGAGCTGGTCGCGCAGCAACATCATCTGCTCAATACGCCGATCAAGATCGTCACGCCATTGCGCGGAGAGGCGCTGCCAGTCAGCGGCCGTCGGCGTGTGGTCGCGGGGCAGGGTGGCCAGTGCCTCGGCGATGTCCGCCAGGGGGATGCCCAGGCGTTGTGCCATCTTGATCACCGCCACCCGACGTAGTACGGCACGCGGATAGCGGCGCTGGTTGCCGGCGTTGCGGATGCTGTGGATCAGGCCCTTGGTTTCGTAGAAGTGCAGGGCGGTCACCGCCACCCCGCTGCGCGCGGCCAGCTGACCGACACTGAGCAGTCGCTCCGGGGAAGGGGGCGTCTTCATGCAGAAAATCCTTGACCTTGAGTTAACTGGAGGTTTTACCCTCCGCGGCAACTGGCTGCAAGTGCCGGAATCAAGGAGACAGTCCATGGCGGTTCATTCCCATTCCCTGTGGTTCACCCAAATGATCGAATACGACGTGCCGCCTGGGCGGCAGGCGGCCTTGGCGCAGGCGCTGGTGGCCCGCAGCGAGCATCTGGCGCAACGGTGTGAAGGCTTGCAAGGTGTCAGCATCCAGGCCAGCGACGATGGTTGCCGGGTGTTGCAGTACCTGCAGTGGCAATCGCGCCAGGCGTGGGCCGCCGCTGCGGATTGCTTTGTCGAGGAGCCTTTTCTGGAACTGTTGAGCCAGCACCAGGCGCGTGGCGTCAACTTCGCTGCGTACCAGGCCCTGCGCAGCCTGGTGCGCGGTAACGATGGCGGCCTGCACTGCCAGGTCGGCACTGCGGCGCGATAAGTTTGACTGCACGGTCACAGGGTGCTTGGGGCAAAGCGTGCCCTGTATGCGCCGGGAAGATTGCGGGCGCTCGCGGGCTGTACCATTATCCTTGGCCTGGATCAGTCAAGATGAATTCGCAGGAGTGCGCATGAACAGTCAGTCCCCCCTTCCGGAAACCGTGCCGGCACGTCTGGCCCGTGTGCGTGAGGCCATGGCCAGGGAGGGTGTGGATGCCCTGCTGGTACCGTCGGCCGACCCGCACCTGTCCGAGTACCTGCCAGGGTATTGGCAGGGGCGGCAATGGTTGTCCGGATTCCACGGTTCGGTGGGCACGCTGGTGGTGACGGCAGATTTTGCCGGCGTGTGGGCCGATAGCCGTTATTGGGAGCAGGCCGAGAAGGAGCTGGCGGGCAGCAGCATTGAATTGATGAAGCTGCGGCCTGGGCAACCGGGGGCGCTGGAGTGGCTTGGCGAACAGGCCAAGGGCACGGTCGCGGTGGACGGCGCGGTCATGGCGTTGGCTTCGGCGCGACAGCTAGGCGAGCGCCTGGAAGCCCGTGGCGCACGTTTGCAGACTCACTCGGACCTGCTCAAGCAGGTATGGATCGAGCGGCCTGGCCTGCCAGGCAATCCTGTATACCAACACCTGCCGCCTCATGCGACGGTCAGCCGTTCACGCAAGCTGGAGGACCTGCGCAAGACACTGCTGGAAAAAGGTGCCGACTGGCATTTTATCGCGACCCTCGACGATATCGCCTGGTTGTTCAACCTCCGGGGCAGCGATGTCTCCTACAACCCGGTATTCGTCTCGTTCGCCTTGATCAGCCAGGACAAGGCCTACCTGTTCGTCGGCAAGGACAAGGTCGATGGTCACTTGCGCAACGTGCTCGCGGCCGATGGTATCGAAGTTCGTGATTACGACGAGGTGGGCACAGCCCTTGCGGCGATCGCCCCGGGCAGCAGCCTGCAGGTAGATCCGGCGCGGGTCACGTGTGGCCTGATCGAGCACCTCGACACGCAGGTGCGTCTGGTCGAGGGCATCAACCCGACCACCTTGAGCAAGTCGCGCAAGGATGAGGGTGATCTCAAGCATATTCGTCGGGCCATGGAGCAAGATGGCGCTGCGCTTTGCGAGTTCTTTGCCTGGTTCGAGGCGAACCTGGGCAAGGAGCGCATCACCGAATTGACCGTTGACGAGCGACTGAGCGCCGCCCGTGCCCGGCGCCCGGATTTTGTATCGCTGAGCTTCTCCACGATTGCCGCTTATAACGCCAACGGCGCGATGCCCCACTATCGGGCGACTGACGAGTCCCACGCGGTGATCGAAGGTGATGGGTTGTTGCTGATCGATTCGGGCGGCCAGTACCTGGGGGGGACGACGGATATCACCCGGATGGTACCCATCGGCCAGCCGAGCGACGTACAGAAGGCCGACTGCACGCGAGTGCTCAAAGGCATGATCGCGTTGTCGCGGGCAAAGTTTCCGCGCGGCATCCTCTCACCGCTGCTCGACGCCATTGCCCGTGCGCCTATCTGGGCAGATCAGGTCGACTACGGCCATGGCACAGGCCATGGTGTGGGCTACTTCATGAACGTGCACGAAGGGCCACAGGTCATTGCCTACCAGGCGGCCACCGCGCCACAGACGGCGATGCAACCGGGGATGATCAGTTCGATCGAGCCGGGCACCTATCGCCCTGGTGAGTGGGGGGTGCGCATCGAGAACCTGGTCGTCAATCGTGAAGTGGGGAGCAGTGTCTTCGGCGACTTCCTGGCGTTCGAGACGCTGACCTTGTGTCCGATCGATACCCGTTGCCTCTTGCCGGAGCAGCTTGGGGCGGACGACATTGCCTGGCTCAACGCTTATCACCAAACGGTCCGAGAGCGTGTCTCGCCATTGCTTCAGGGCGATGCGCTGGATTGGTTGGTGCGACGTACCGCACCACTGTGACCTTCCAATGAAAAAGGGCAGCCACTGGCTGCCCTTTTTGCTTACTTGCAGATCACGATCATGCTGCGGCTGGTATAGCCGGCGGGGTTGATGCCGAAGACATAATCCCCTGGCTCTTCGTCAGTGTCACCGGAGCGAGCAATGACCTTGTAGCCCTTGCTGCCACACGAGGCGGCAGCCTTGCTGTAACACTTCTCCCACGATGAGGAGAGGCCTGAGCAATTGATATGCAAGCCCTTTTTTCCCCGCTTCACCTCGGTCTTGGCTGTAGCGGCGCATCCAGCAATGG